>CAZWQJ010000131.1:0-12210 GCA_964635825.1 uncultured Victivallales bacterium
AGGCGGGAGGTCGGCCCTCCATGGACGAAGCGAACACAGGGTGTTGCCCGTCAATTGTTCGATGGCCGATGGAACTCGATGCGGTGCTACTTCTTCTCGACGGTGGCTTCTTTTTTGAGGGGTTTGGTGAAGATGATTCTGGGGTAGCCACCGGCGACGAGGGTTTCGGTGATTTCGCGGAGGTAGGCGGGGGAGGTGGAGGAGGGGACTTCGACTTCGATGGCGGTGGCGCGGCGGGCGCCGTAGGCTTTGAGTTCCTTGGGGAGCTTGGCGAGGAGGACGCGTTCCTCGCCGAGGTAGACGGTGCCGGCGTCGTTGATGGTGACCTTGGCGACGGAGAGACCGTCACCGCCCATGGAGGCGCAGCCGGGGTGGACAAGGAGGATGGAAAGGGTGAGGAGAAGTTTCGGAACCGCTGATGCGCGCGGATGAACGCAGATGCCGGAGGTGAGAAAGTGGAGGGCCTGGCGGATGAATCCCGGCTGCAATCTGCGTTGATCAGCGTTCATCTGCGGTTCCTCCGGGTGCGTCATGTGGAGAGGTGGTTGCGGATGTAGTCGTGGACGCCGTCTTCGATGGAGGTGAAGGGGGCGGTGTAGGGGGCGGCGCGGAGTTTCGTGATGTCGGCCTGGGTGTGGTACTGGTAGCGCTCGCGCAGGGCGGGGGGCATGTCGATCATGCGGATGCGCGGGGGGCGGCCCATGGCGGCAAAGGTGGCGTGGGCGAGGTCGAGCCAGGTGCGGGCCTGGCCGGTGCCGACATTGAAGAGGCCGCCGATGTGCGGGTGGTCATGGAAGAAGAGGGTGACGGCGACGGCGTCGCGCACATAGATGAAGTCGCGGTCCTGCTTGCCGTCCTCGTAGTCGGGTCGGTGGGACTTGAAGAGTTGGAGCTCGCCGGTGTCGAGGATCTGGCGGTGGGCCTTGTGGACGACGGAGCGCATCTCGTCCTTGTGATCTTCGCCGGGGCCATAGACGTTGAAGTATTTCAGGCCGACGAGGCGGTCGAGGTGGCCGTGGTCAAGGGCCCAGAGGTCGAAGCGCTGCTTGGAGGCGCCGTAGGGATTCAGGGGGTGGTACTGGCGGGTGAGGGCATGGTCATCGGAATAGCCGCGGGCGCCATCGCCGTAGGTGGCGGCGCTGGAGGCATAGACGAAGCGGGCGCCGCGAGCCATGGCCCACTCAGCGAGTTCACGGGAGTAGGCGACGTTGTTGTCCTCGAGATAGGCCTCGTCCATCTGGGTGGTGGAGCTGCAGGCGCCCAGGTGGAAGACGGTGGTGACGGGTTCGATTGCGCCTGCGTGAAGCGACTTTCGGAATTCCACCTTTTCGAGAAAGCGGCGGTAGCGCAGGCGCTGCAGGTTGCGTTCCTTGCCGGGGTGGTTGAGGTGATCGACGACGAGGATGTCGTCGTGACCGCGCGCGTTGAGGGCGGCGACGAGGTTGGATCCGATGAAGCCGGCGCCGCCGGTGACGATGAAGCGGGGCGTGGTCACAGCGACTTGCCTGGCCCGGGGGCAACGCCGGTGCGTTGGGTGATGGTGGCGATGATGTTGGTGGTGGAGCGTCCGGGGACCAGCGGGGCGAGAACGACCTTGCCGCCGTTGGCCTCGACGACTTCGCGGCCGGCGACGTAGTGGGCCCAGTCGGCGCCCTTGATGAGGACGTCGGGAAGGATGGCGGAGATGAGGGCGACGGGCTCGTCCTCGTTAAAGATGACGACGTAGTCCACGGCCTCGAGGGCAGCGATGACGAAAGCGCGGTCGGCCTCGCAGACGATGGGGCGCTGGGGGCCCTTGAAGCGGCGGACGGAATCGTCGGAGTTGAGGCCGACGATGAGGGCATCGCCCTGGCGGCGTGCGAAGGCGAGGTAGTCGATGTGGCCAGGGTGGAGGATGTCGAAGCAGCCGTTGGTGAAGGCGAGCGATTGGCCGGCCGCCTTCAGCCGCGCGCGCTCGGCGACCATCTGCTCGCGGGTGAGGATTTTGTTTTCGAGGTCACGCATGAGGGGAAACCGGAGAAGAGGGAGAACCGCTGATCGGCGCTGATTGACGCTGATTTGGAGGAAGAGAGGAAATGAACAGAAGGGAACGAAGGCAACAAAGTTCCGGCTTCGTTGCCTTTGTTCCCTTCTGTTCAAATCCGGATCTGCGTCTATCTGCGTCCATCTGCGGTTCCATTGCCTTCAATGTTTGAATGAGCGCTGGCCGGTGAAGAGCATGGCGGCTTGGTGCTCGTTGCAGGCGGCGATGACGTCGTAGTCGCGCAGGGAGCCGCCGGGCTGGATGACGGAGGTGACGCCTTCGCGGAGGCCGACATCGACGCCATCGCGAAATGGGAAGAACGCATCGGAGACCATGCAGCAGCCGATGAGGCCGCCCTTGCGGCGGGCGACTTCGGTGTCGATCTCGCGTCGGGCGGCGGCGTCCTGCAGGTCGTTGTAGGGGGTGCGGTGCTGCTCCCAGCAGAGGCGGTCGGCGAGTTTGCGGTAGGCCTTGTCGCGGGCGATCTCGGCGACGCCGACGCGGTCCTGCTCGCCGGTTCCGATGCCGACGGTGACGCCGTCCTTCACATAGAGCACGGAGTTGCTGGAGACGCCGGCCTCGACGAGCCAGCCGAAGAGCATGTCATCGATTTCGGCGGGGGTGGGGGCGCGCTCGACGCGGTATTCGCGGCCATCGTGCGAGACCACGGCGGGCTGCAGGGCGGCGGCGCTGCGGGCTTCGGGAACGAACGACCACTGGGCGATGACGCCGCCATCCATCATCGACTTGAAGTCCACGACGCGCGTGCCGGCAAATTCCTGGAGCTTCTCCATGCGGCGGATCTTCATCACGCGCAGATTCTTCTTCTTCTCGAAGATGGCCATGACGCCGGGTGCGAACTCGGGGGCGGCGACGACCTCGGCGTATTGCTCGGTGACGAGGCGGGCGGTCTCGAGGTCGACTTCGCGGTTGAGGACGATGGAGCCCCCGAAGGCGGCGACGCGATCGGCCATGTTGGCCTTCTGATAGGCCTCGGCGAGGGTGGCGGCCTTGGCGACGCCGGACGGGTTGTTGTGCTTCATGATGGCGGCGCAGGGGGTGGCCATCAGGTAGCGCAGGATGTTCAGGGCGTTATCGACGTCGGTGATGTTGGTCTTGCCGGGGTGCTTGCCGAACTGCAGGAGTTCGGCGTCGGAGGCGAGGTAGCGTCCGGGCTGCAGGCAGGTGACATCGCCGAGGGTGAGGTTGCCATTCACAAGGCGATAGAGGGCGGCCTCCTGGCCCGGGTTCTCGCCATAGCGCAGGCCCTTGGCCACGCCGTCGATGACCCAACTGGCTTTTTCGAAGAAGAGGGTTTGGCGGCCATCCTCGCCGATGAAGCTGATCTCCATCTGCGGAGGGAAGTGGTCGTCCATGATCGTGCGGTATGCAGCTTTGAGGTCGGTTGCCATAGTGGCGAGAGCATACCAATGCGGCGGCGTTTGGCAACACCGCGGGTGGCGGTGCATTCTTGGAAAGAGGCCGGGGTGGCACCCGGCCCTCCCGGACGGCTACATGATTTTGACTTTGGGGAGGTCCTGGATGTCGACGGCGCCGAGGAGGCGCTGGTCGGGGTCGACGACGAGGAGGTCATCGATATTGTGGGACTCGAAGATGTGGAGGACCTCGACGGCGAGCTGGTCGGCGCGGACGGTGAGGGGGGAGCGGGTCATGACATCGGCGACGCGGCGGGCGAGGATGTGGGCATCGCTGGTGAGGTGGCGGCGGAGGTCGCCGTCGGTGAAGATGCCGAGCAGGCGGCCGGCGGCGTCGACGATGCCGGTGGAGCCGGAGCGGGCCTGGGTCATGGCGAGGACGGCATCGCGGACGGTGGCGGCCTCGGGGACGGTGGCGAGGCGTGGGCCGGTGCGCATGATATCGGCGACGCGGATGAGGAGGGCGCGGCCGATGGCGCCGGCGGGGTGGAGGTGGGCGTAGTCCTGCTGGCGGAAGCCGCGGGCTTCGAGGAGGACCATGGCGAGGGCATCGCCGACAGCGAGGGTGGCGGTGGTGGAGGCGGTGGGGGCCAGGTTGAACGGGCAGGCCTCGCGCTCGACGTGGACGGGGATGACCACATCGCTGCAGCCGGCGAGGGTGCTCTTGGGGGAGCCCGTCATGGCGACGATGTGGAGTTGGAGGCGTTTGACGGCGGGGACGAGGGCGAGCAGTTCATCGGACTCGCCGGAGTAGCTGAGGGCGAGGAGGACATCGCCGGCGCTGACGACGCCGAGGTCGCCGTGCATGGCTTGCATGGGGTTGAGGACGACGCTGGTGGTGCCGGTGCTGGCGAGGGTGGCGGCGATCTTCTCGGCGATGTGGAGACTCTTGCCGACGCCGGTGACGACGACTTTGCCACCCTTCGCGAGGCAGGCGAGGATCAGGTCGACGGCGGCAGTGAAGCCGCCATCGAGGGCGTCGCGGACCTGCTGGAGGGCCGCACGTTCGATGTCGATGACGTCCCGGGCGCGCTGGATGTAGTCCATGGGGGGCCTTTGTCGCTGAAGGGCTATTGATAGCACCCGCGCTTGGGGGGGTCAATGGCGGGGTGCGGGGGGATTGCCCGCGCGCGGAGCGCCCGGGCCACCGTGTGCACGCGCCCGGCGGGCGGATCTGGATTGACGGGCGGGGTTTCGGGGGGTACGTTTGGCGTGCACAAGTGCATCGTGAGCGGGCGTGCATGGGTGGCGGGTGGTGTGTTAAAGATTCCATTTCATTAGGGGGCAGCATGGCACGAGAACTCGCGTTTGTTGCGATCAATCCTTACACGATTGCGAAGTCGCGGACCGGCGGAGTGCTGGCGCGCTACATTGGGCGCTCGCAGCTGGACATGGTGGCGGCACGCATGTTCAACCCGAGTCCGGCGCTGGTGGAGGAGTATGCGACGCTGATCCAGAAGACGGAGCAGGGGAGCGACCACATCCAGGAGTTGCTGGCGGACTACGTGCGACGTTCCTATGGGCCGGACCCGGTGACGGGGCGGGCGCGGCGGGTGATGTTCCTGCTGTTCGAGGGTGAGAATGCCTGCCAGCGGATCTGGGAAGTGACGGGCGGGTTCTCGCCGAACGCGACGACCGGGTTGACGGTGCGCGACACCTACGGCGACTACGTGTTGGATGAGCAGAAGAACGTGCGGTACTTCGAGCCGGCGGTGATGGTGGCGCCCGAGTCGGCGGGGTGCAAGGCGGCCATGAAGCTGTGGGCGCGCTACTCGGCGACGGACGGCGGCATCTGTGCCTCTCCGGCGGACGCGACGACGGAGGGCGAGGTGCAGCGGACGCTGGTGCTGCTGAAGCCGGACAACTTCCGCTTCCGCAGTCTGCGCCCGGGCAACATCATCGACCTGTTGTCGCGGTCGGGGCTGCGCATCGTGGCGGTGAAGAAGTTCAACATGACGGTGGCGCAGGCGGAGCAGTTCTATGGGCCGGTGAAGGACGTGCTGCGCGACAAGTTTTTCAAGATAGGCGGCGTGCGGGTATCGGAGATGTTCAACCGCGAGTTCGGGTTCCCGGTGGCGGACGAGGTGCTGCGGGACATTTGCGGCAAGCTGGGCGGGTTGTTCGCGCAATCGCAGTTTGAGCGCATTGTGGAATTCATGACGGGATTCAAGCCGTCGGATATCGCGGAAGTAGACCGGTCGTCGCGCGGCAAGGAAGAGTGTTTTGCGCTGGTATACCAAGGCGTGAACGCGGTGCGTACGATTCGCCAGATTCTTGGCCCCACGGATCCGAGCCAGGCCGAGCCGGGGTCGGTGCGGCGCGAGTTTGGTAGCGACATCATGGTGAACGCGGCGCATGCCTCGGATTCGCCGGATAACGCGCAGCGCGAGATGGATATCATTCAGGTGGCGGAAGATACGCTGGGGCGGTGGGTGGCGAAGCACGAGCAGGACTGAACGACTCGGCAGGACCCAACCGTGACGATCGCGCTGAACAGCCGCCTGGCCTCGATGCCGTCCTCGGCATCGCTGCGCATGGCGAGCCTGGCGCGGCAGTTGCAGGCGCAGGGCGCGACGATCCATAGCTTTGCGTCGGGCGAACCGGATTTTGACACGCCATCCCCGATCAAGGATGCGGCGATCAAAGCGTTGCAGCGTGGCGAGACGAAGTATGCGCCGAACGCGGGGCTGCCGGGGTTGCGCAAGGCGATCGTCGACAAGCTGGCGCGCGACAATGGGCTGAAGTATGAGGTCGACCAGGTGCTGGTGAGCAACGGCGCCAAGCAGTCGATCTTCAATGTCATTGTGGCTCTGTGCAATCCGGGCGACGAGGTGATCATTCCGGCGCCGTACGGGGTGAGCTACCCGGAGATGGTGCGTGTGGCGGGCGGGACGCCGGTGATCGTGAGCGGGCGCGAAGCGTTGGGGTTCAAGGTGACGCCGGCGCAGTTGGAGCAGTCGATCACGCCGCGCAGCCGGGCGGTGGTGTTGAACAGTCCGTGCGACCCGAGCGGGGTGGTGTACGGCGAGGCGGAACTGCGGGCACTGGCGGCAGTGGCGGTGAAGCACGGGCTCGTGATTGTCGCGGACGAGATCTACGAGAAGATTTTGTATGAGGATGCGCGCCACGTGAGCATCGCGTCGTTCGATGCGGAGACGTACGCGCAGACGGTCACGGTCAATGGGTTCAGCAAGGCGTACGCGATGGCGGGCTGGCGGCTGGGGTATCTGGCGGGGCCGCAGCCTCTGGTGAATGCGATTGATGCGCTGCAGAGCCACAGCACGTCGGGGCCCAACACCTTTGCGATGCATGGCGGGGTGGCGGCGCTGACGGGGGACGAGAGCTTCATCCGCGACATGGTGAAGGCGTTTGCGGAGCGGCGCGCGTATCTGTATGAGCGGCTGACGGGGATCCCGGGGTTCACGTGCGTGAAGCCGATGGGGGCATTCTACATGTTGCCGAATATTTCGAGTTTCGGGCTGGACTCGGTGACGTTCGCGGAGCGGTTGCTGGCGAGCGAGGGGGTGGCGGTGGTTCCGGGGCAGGCGTTTGGGGCGGATGCGAACATCCGCCTGTCTTTTGCCTGCAGCATGCAGACGATCGAGCTGGGCGCCAATGGCATTGAGCGGTTTGTGGCAAGCCTGTAGGCTGTTTGAGGCGGTGGCGCCGTTGCCTGGCGAGTGGCGAGTGTCGAGTGTCGAGGGGGCGAGTGGCGGAATTGGCAGACGCGCAGGACTTAGGATCCTGTGGAGCAATCCGTGCGGGTTCAAGTCCCGCCTCGCCCACCACCCTTCGTCCCGCCGGGCGGGACTACGGGTGGCAGGCCACCCAGGGCGCGAGGAGCGAAGGGGGGCGGAAGAGCGATATGCATTATGTTTACATTCTGCGCAGTGTAGATACCCCGGCCCAGCGCTACATTGGTAGAACAGACTCACCGCGCCAGCGATTAGGCGAGCACAACGCCGGCAAGTCTTCGCACACAGCAAAGTTCCGTCCATGGACCTGTGAAACACTCGTTGGCTTTGCGGCGGAAGAGAAGGCCATTGCCTTCGAACGCTATCTGAAATCCGGGTCCGGATTTTCCTTTGCCATGCGTCATTTCTGACGAATCGAGGGAGGCGCGCATCCATGGACTTGTTGGCACATGGGCTGTATGGCGCCACGGTGTGCAGCCGCAGTGGGCTGGCCGGGGGGCGCACGGGGAGCGTTGACGCGGGCGGGCGGCCGCGCGCGGACTGGACGGGGTGGGGACGGAGGGGCTGAGCGGCGGAGCCGGGGGCGCATCCCCGAGTCGGTGCAGGTGGACGGCTGGGCTGGCGCTCCGCCTTCGCCCAGAGGCTTCGGCGGACACCGTCGGAGGGCGCCGCCCTACTGCTCGCCGAACATCATGGGCCACTCGCAGTAGGCCACGCCTCTCCGAGGCGCAGGCCGGCTATATCGGACCCGTTCGCGCCAACGTGCCGTTGCATCACGGGCTGGCCTTTTTGGTGTTGGCCCCACGGTTGCGCAAATCGGAGGGGCGTGCTAGGGTTTGGTGTCCCCACGCGTATGGGAATGCCGGGTGGCGGGAGGAAGCTGAGCCGCGATGAAGCAAGTGGACTATACGTTGGCGATCACGCGCAAGTTCCCGGAAGCGGTGGCGGTGGCGGTGACGTGGGATGAAGTGCATCAGCGCCCCAACATGATGACGTTGGGTTGGCACATGTGCACGAGCTTCAAGCCGCCGATGCTGGCCATTTCGATCGGCCTGACGCGGCACACGCACAGCACGCTAACGGCGTGCGGCGAGTTTGTGCTGGCGTTTCCGCACGCGGGGCAGGAGCAGGCCCTGCTGTTCTGCGGGACGCGCAGCGGAAGCCAGATCGACAAATCGAAAGAGAGCGGGTTCACGTGCGTCCCGTCGAAGCTGGTGAGGCCCCCGCTGATTGACGACGCCTGTGCGAATTTCGAATGCCGGGTGGCGGGGTCGATCCGGGCGGGGGACCATACGATTTTCATTGGGGAAGTGCTGGCGTCGCACGTGGCGCGGCACGATCACCGCCGCGTGTACAGCATGGCCGATGGCTCGTTTGCGCCGCTGGGCGGAACAGCGGCGAAGGGCTGATGGAGCGAGTGGGGCGTGGCCCGTGCGGCGGAGCGCCCGGGCCACCGAGGGGGACACGGCCATGCGGCACGTGGGCGCGACACAGGGGGGGCTGGGGGATTCTGTGGCGCATGGCAACGACATCATCTGGATCCCGCCCTGCCCGGAGCTGATCTCACCGATTCTGGCGGTGATCCCGCTGCAGCTTTTCGCGTACCACGTCGCGGCCCTGCGCGGCGAACACATCGACCAACCGCGCAACCTGGCGAAGACCGTGACCGTGGAATAGGGTGGGCGCGGGGTTTGGGGCCCGGCCGCGGAGTCAATGCACGAGCCAGGCCCGGGCGTTCGTTTCCTGATCGGGCGCAAAATACCGGACCTCCCCTTTGCGGTGGCCGGCTGCGAGAAACATCAGTGACTCGGTTTCCCACTTGCGGTCCCCGACAACGGCGATCCGCTCGATTTGCTGCCCGTGTTTGGCGAAGAATTCGATGTCGGCCCAATCGTCGCCACGTTTCCATCCGAGGAAGTCCTGCAGAATGATGAGGAGCTTGAGGGAGCGGGTACCAGCGGCCAGATCCCGCGCGGCGACGGCCTGAAGGTTGTCGATCGTGGCCTTGTTCAGGATGCCGCCAATGCGGATCACGTGGACGTGGCCGAGTTCCTTGCTCAGCGTGGCCGTAACCGTTGGTGACTTCTTTCCGCCTCCGAAGCATGTGCGCAACCACTTCAACACGGGGAAACCTCCTTGCCGGAGCGAAGCACCCGCAGGGGCGGGGGTGGCCCGTCCCCCGCGGGTGTATTCTTGTTCGTGGCGTTGCGATCCGTTGCGGGTCGCTAATTAGAACGTCACGCCGAGGCCGACGATGAGTCCCGCCAGAGCCACGTTCAGCTCGTTGCCGTCCTTGTCGCCCTCGATCTCGTATCCGACGCGCCGGTAGCCGGCGCGGGCGGCCATGGTCTGGGAGATCTGGTACTGCAACTGGGGCTGCAACTCATAGACCAGTTTCGAGTCCCCGCCGCCTCCTATTGCCATGGTCGGGTTAAAGCGCAACCCCTTGATCTTCGACGGGAAGATCGGGACGCTCGGACGCAGTACGAGCATGGGGTCCAGCAGGTCTCGGGAGTCGCTGAGGGTGCCGACGCCATTGACTTCGAGGTCGTGCTCGAGGTGCAGTGCGCGGGCACCGACGAGGACATCGAACGTCTGTCCCTCCATCCACCCGTCGAATTGGTAGCCCACCGCGGCCTCGCCGAGCAGCATCTCCGAATCCAGGGAGCCCCCCTGTGGCTGATCCTCTTCGTCGAGCTCATCCGTGCTCGACGAGATGTAGTCCACCTGACCCCAGACGAGGTACCGGTCGTACTGCGCGATGGCCAGCAGCGAGCCAGCCATGTCCACGGCGTCAAACAGATCGCTGAACGACTTGTCGAACTCCGCGTTCTGCCCCTTCACCGTCACATCGCCCTCCATGCCGGCCAGCCAGGCATAGGGGGTGAGTTCCAGCTTCCATCCGCCGACTGTATCCATGGGCACGGATGCCGACGCGGTTTCTGCGCGCGCGCCCGCCACCATTCCGATCGTCATCGCCACGGCCACCGCCTTTGTCACTCGCCTCACGTTCATTGCTTTCCTTTCCGATGAGCGTTGTCTCATCACGTTGTTCCTGTCTCCACACTCGGCGCGAACATCCGGGCTCCTAGGGGTGATCGGCTTCACCGAATCCTTCATCTGTCGGCAATACGGGTTCGCCCTTCATGTTCTTCATCACAACCTTGAACTGATCGATCAGGAAGAGTGGCTTCGCGCTTTCGCGGGCCAGCAGATTGATGCACTCCTGCATGGCCACGACCTTTTCGGGATTAGCGGTGGCGAGGTTGTGCTGTTCGGACGGATCCTGTGCCAGGTTGTAGAGGTCCACGCTGGAAGGGAGCATGGTGCGCCAGATGAGTTTCCAGTCGCCCTGCCGCAGTGCGCCGCGGAACGGCTCGATGTTGTAGACAATTTCCTCGCGCGGCGACGCGGCACCGGAGGCGAGGGTGTCCCAGACGTTCAGGCCGTCGAGCGGCTTGCTTCTGGCCGTTGAGGCGCCGGCCACGGCCGCCAGCGTCGGGAAGAGATCGACCGCGTGGATAAGGCCGTCCACGGCCTGGGGTTTGATGTGGTCAGGCCAGTTGGCGAATGCACAGACGCGGGTGCCGCCCTCGAAGAGCGTGCCTTTGCCGTCGCGGTAGGGGCCGTTGTCGCTTGGCAGGGTCACCTTGCTCATGTCGGCCATGACGCCGGCGAACATGGGGTTGCGCACGCCGCCATTGTCGCTGTGGAAGAGGATGAGCGTGTGCTCGCGTATCTTCTTCTTCTCGAGTGCGGCAAGCACGCGGCCGACCTCGTCATCCATGCAGGCCACCATGGCGGCATAGGTGCGACGCGTCGGGTCGGTGATGTTGGCGTAGCGATCGAGGTACTCTTGCGGGGCCTGGTAGGGCGTATGCGGGGCATTGAAGGTGAGGTAGAGATAGAGCGGCTTGGCCGTGTCATGAGCCTCAATCAACCGGGCGGCGTCCTTGCCGATGAGCGTGGTTGTGTAGCCTTCCTCCCGCACGGGTTCATTATTGCGGAACCAGTCGAGGACGCCGTGCTCGTCGTGCGTGAAGTAGTCCAGCTCGCCGATCATGGCGCCGTACTGGTAGTCGAAGCCGCGCTGGCGTGGCCAATAGGCCTTGTCGGCATGGCCGAGGTGCCACTTGCCGATGATGGCGGTCATATAGCCGGCCTCCTGGAGGCACTGGGGCATCAGCCACTCGCTGAGATCCAGGCCGTAGCTGGAGACGGACGGGATGACGGCGGTCTGCAGACCGTAGCGGTAGGGGTAGCGACCGGTCATGAGGCAGGCGCGTGTGGGGGTGCACATCGGCTGGACGTAGAACTGCCGCAAGGTGGCGCCGCCTGCGGCCAGCGCGTCCAGGTTTGGTGTCTTGATGTCCGTACAGCCATTGAATCCGACGTCTTTCCAGCCAAGGTCATCCGCCACAATGTGGACGATGTTGGGCCTTGTGGACTCAGGTGCCGCGATGGCGAGCCCGGCCAGGGTGAGTCCGGCCAAGGGCGCGAGATAGCGCATTCTCTCTGTCCTCTTCATGCTTCGTGTTCTCCTTCATGAGCGCCCGCGCTGGTCCGGCACAGCGCCGGTGGCTCGGGGATTTTCTGTACGTTTCGGTTCTCGTCCATCGAACGCATCGTTCGTCACGCCAGCTTGAGGACCCTCTGAATGGCCGCGAGGAGGACCGCATCGTTCACGGGCTTGCGCAGAAGTTCCTCCGCCCCGGCCTCCTGTGCGCGTTCCATGGCCTCCGGTGAGTCGTGGCCGGTGATGAAGATGACGGGTTCGCGGGGGTGCGAGTCCTTCAGCCGCAGCAGGACATCGAACCCGTCAACGCCGGGCATGTGAAGATCCAGGATGACGCAATCGGGCTTGTGGTGGGGGCGGCTATCCAGGAATTCCCCGCCTGATGCGTAGGTTTCGACGCGCAGGTGCAGGGCGCGAATCAGGCGCTGGATGGCGCGGCGAACGGACGCATCATCGTCGACGACGGCAATCAAGGGAGGCAATTCGCTCATGGCAGGGAAAGGGTACGCGCTTCCCCGGCGAGGCGAAATTGCACCTTAG
>CAZWQJ010000132.1:0-12205 GCA_964635825.1 uncultured Victivallales bacterium
GCTCGTGCGCGTCGGGGGCCTCGGCAAGCTCGTGGTGGGGCGCGAATCGCGTGTGGTCGTCAACGTACTGGCGGAAGCTGGCATCCGCCGTGGCGAAGTCCATCTTGCGCCACCGCCAGGACCAGCGCAGCAGCGCGCCCGCCCGCTGGCCACCCGCGAACAGGGCCGCGCGATTCTCGGCGCGGGTCCGCGAGCATATCAGCACCGCCGCCAGCAATTCCTCGCGCGTGGCCTCTACGCCACGGTAGGCGTAGGGATTGCCAAGTGCCCGCAGAAGCATCGAGTGCGCGATGGAAAACGGCAGCAGTCGCCGCCCGCATATCACGGGGGGCGCCACATACACCGCTTGCGTCCATGAGTCTACCTCGCGCACCGCCAGCCCTCCCGCCGTGGTTACGAAACGCCGATGTTTTGCAACCGCACCGTCATTTTCCACGGGGCCTTGGTTTGCGTGACAGGCGCGCTCACCACGAACCATGTACTCGTGAGGTTCGTGCCCTCCACGAAAGTGGACGTGGGGTCTGCCGTGGACTTCGGGATGCAGGTAAATTCCACGATGGCGTCCTTGCGGTGAACGAGGATCGCCGCCAGCGCGCCGTCCGCGCCGTCGTAAATCATCTCCTTGTCGGCTTCGACGCCACCTTCCGTCACGCTCTCAACCCAGTAATCCGACAAGGCCGCGATGGTGGGCGACCCAAGGACCGCCCCCAGTGTCATTCCCGCGCCGTATTGCACAGTTGTCGATGGCATTGCGATTTCTCCTGTTAAACCACCAGCTCAAGGCCGTAATTGGTCAACTCGACTTCGACGCGCCAGGGGCTCTTGGTCTTGGTCACGGGCGCGCTGTTCACGAACCACGTCGCGGCGCTGTCAACCGTAATGACCGTTTCGGCCGGATAGTCCGTCAGCGGAGCGGCGCCCGCCTTGCACAGCAGCGTCAAACCCACCTTGTCAAACGCGTTGAAAACAACCCTCAAGGCGCGTGCACCGTACTCGTTGAACGTGTCTTCAAAATCGACCTCTTTACCGTTCACCACAACCTGCTCAACGATGTAGTTTGCGGCGTTGGGCAGTCCCACGTACGAGGCCCCCACCTTTGCGTCGGTTCCGATTTGTGTAGCCATGGCGTGCCCCTTTCAGCGGTCAATGATGAGCTTTTCGAGAACAACGGAATTGGTGCCGATGGCCAGCGCGTAAAGGATGTTGGTGCCAAGCGGCGCAGCGCCAAACTCGCCAGGGCCCAGCCGCATCGCCTCGATGAACGCCGTACCGCTCAGTACGCCAATGGCGCACGGCGCGGACACGTTCGTGGATTGCGTGTTGCGGAAGAAACCCCAGCCCTTGCCGATCTCTGACACGTCGCCAATCGTGATGGCCTCGGCCGTGTTGGTGCCAATGTCCTGCGTGCCGCCGACCGCGTTGGGGCTCGCGTCCGTCAGCGAAAAGGACGAGTTGACGACCTTCTGTTGGTCGAGGTATCCGCTCCGCACCTGGATCGTCACGGACGCCGCGATCTCGTTTGCCGCGTAGACCGCCCCGCACGCGAGCATTGCCAACCACAAAGAGCCAATCAGCCGTTTCATGCTTCCCCCTATTCGGTAGCGACGCACAGCGCCGCAAACGTCATGCGCGTTGAATATCTCCGGCCGATCACTTCGCCCTCTTCCGTCGGCAAGTCGACCTGCTCCACGGTCAAGCCAGCGACCCCCACCGCGTTAAGTTGCGCGGGCAGAGAGTCCACATGCAGAGCATCCATGACGGCCCCCACTAGCCGGTCGTGTGCGTCGCGGGCGTTCGCCACAACAGCCCCGTCAAGCTGTTCCCCGTCCGCCACCGTCTCGACGGTGATCTCGGTTGCTACGTAGCGATTGGTGGCCCCGCTTGACGCATCCAGCGCGTCGGACATTGGTGCGCTTGACCGGCACACAATCTTGATGCACGGGGCCGTGGCATCACCGCCAGGGTCGGCGGCATCCATGCCGCGGTACAGCGTTGCCGCGCCTACGTCGGCCGATGCCGTCAGGTAGCCGTGAAGCGCGTCCTCTAACTTTCGGCGCAGATTGTGATAGGCCATTACGCCGCCCTCCGCGCGCTGTGCGCCGTTGCGACCTTCGCCAGTTCGCGGTTGGAGTACTCCACCATGTCACGGATCGTGATGGGGATGGCCCGCGAAAGGTAGTGATCGAGGATCTTGTCGGCGCGCCCAGCGGTCCCGCCGCCGCGCACCTTGAACGCATAGGACGATTCGATATACCCGCCCCCACTGGTTTCGGTACAGGGCGACGCGCTGGCCTTGATGCCAAACCGGGGCGATCCGGCGGGCGTTGCCTGCGCGCCCTTGTACGCGCCGCGCATCTCGCGGGCGGCCGCCAGAAAGAACGTCTTGATAAACCCAGCCGCACGCGCACGCTTGGCCAATAGTTTGCGACTAACCTCGCGCGCCTGTTGCGCGTGCATAAACTCGGTCTGCGTGCGCTTGCGCTTTACGCCCCCCGACCGCGACAGCCCCAGTGTTGTGCTATTCGCGCCCGCCCATTGCCCCTGGAATGCCCGCGACCGGCGTCCTGCGTCCCTGCCGCCGACCACCTTAGCCACCAGCTTCGGCCACCACGGAGCGCGCGCGAGTTGCGCAACCGCCGCCCGTGTGCCTGCCGCCGCCTTGTCGTTTTCAACCAGCACCGACGCCTTGATTGCCAGATTGGCCAGTTGCCGATTGCCCGCCTGCGCAAGCGTCTTCTTGGTGATGCGCGCGTACGACGCAACCGCCGCCTCAAACTCCCGCATGTCCAGTGTCATGCTCACGGCGCGCCCCCGTCCTGCTCGCACGTGATTTGCTTGCTCACGTCGTCTGCGCCGGGCATCACATCCACCACGCGATACGCGCGCCCCTTGTACGTCACGCGCGTCCCGATGCTGATTGACGCCAGCACCGAATCCGCCACCGTGAACGTCGCGCGCCTTGTCCCCGAATACCCCACCATGTCCAACTCGGCGCCCGTGCCCTCGTCCGTTGCCGACACGGCATAAGCCACGCCCGCAACCGTGATGGTGTGCGATTCGTCCGCAACCATCTCGGCCAGGTCTGCCGCATACATGGAGGTGTCGATTGCCATTGCCCATCGGCGGGGCGGGGCTTATCCCGCATCCCGCCGCCTTTAATCCGTCACCGAAACTTGCAGGCCGCTTTCAGTTCGCCGCCGGCCGTGTGATTGGCCAGCATGCGGATTTCCGAAAGCCCCACGTCATCCTTGCCGCGGCGAACCGTACGATTGGCGCGAAGCCCCACGTACGCCTCGATCAGCTTGGTTACGCCGTCACCTTCCGCCACGCACGCGAGCGGCCGCCCGCTCACGCCGTCCAGAAACTCGCCGGTCGCCGACTTGACAATCAGGCACGCGAGCCGTCCCATGTTTCACCTCGTTGTGTTGTGTTACGCGACGCACCCAGCGCCGGGGATTGCCCGACGCCGGGATTGCCGCAAGCGGTTAGGCCGAGACGATGCGGACCAGCGCGGCCGCGTCCACCACGCCCACGCCGTACATGGCCGTGTAGGTGCCCCACATGTAACCCGTCTGCACGTCGGTCCAGCGGCGGTACGTCATGGCCGCGCCCGTCGCCGGGTCAACCACCACGTCTTCCACCTCGTACGTCCCGCGCATCGGTACGGGGCGAACGGCGACGGCCAGACACTGCGGCAGGCAGGCGAAGCCAACGAGATTCTCGGAGCCCGCGCCAGGCGTGCTGCCGCTGATCACGTTGTTGGTGTAGATGTCGAAGCCGCCCCACGAACCCACCTTGCCGCTCACGCCCGCGCTCAGGCCGCTGGCGCTCAGGTCACGGACGGCCGGGTCCTTGAGCAGGTTGGAGATGTACGCGGATGTCAGGACCAGCGCCGGCTTGTTCGGGCCGTCGAAGTTCCACTTATTCGTACCCTCGCAAATCTCGCGCAGGGTCAGCACGGCGTCGGCATCGAACGCGGCGGCCGCGACGATTTCCTTGTCCGTGTTGTCGGTGTTGCCGAAGTTCGACGCCGTGATGGCGTTGAATACGGCATTCTGGATGGACGCCGGCAGCGCATAGGCGCACTCGCGGGCGGCAATCTCAAAGATCGGCGTGGGGGTTTTGGCCTGCTCGGCTTCGGTCACATGCCAGGACGCCTTATCGTGGCCCGAGAGTTGCACGGACTTGCCGACCACGGTGGTGTTGCCCACCTGGTAATCGCTGCCGTACGTCGCGGCCGCGCGGGCGGTGGCCAGCGGAACGTACACGTACTCGTTAGCCGGGATCTCCGCGCTCACGTCGAGCGAGAAAACAGAGAGTTTCGTCAGGCCATGGTTCAAGGCCGCAATGCCCATCTCCATGATCTTGCTGTCGTTGACGGTCGTCAGGGTGTTTGCCATTGTCGTATCCTCGTTTCTGCGTTTGGTCGCGCTCCTGCCAATTAGCGGCCGCGCTGCGCGTAGGCGCGGTCAATCTGTTCCCGGTGGGTGCGGTAGAATGTCGTACGCTCCGCGCCCGTCTTCGATTCCACGGCCTTGAGCCAGTCCGTCACATCGGCGGCGGCGCCACCATCGGCAACCGGTGTCTGTCCCGCGCTCACGTCGGCAAGGGCCGGCGCCAGCGTCAGCTTGGCCTCGGCCGCTTCGGCGCGTGCGGTTTCGGCGGCGAGCTTGGCCGTCAGTTCGGCAATCGTCGCCTGTGCGGCCTGCACCTGTTCGACGGTTGCGGCGAGTGCCTTGGTGTTGGCTTCGTCCGTGACAGCCCACGCCGCTTGCGCGGTCAGCAGTTCCGCCTTGTGCGTATTCGCCTCGGTTGTCACGCGGGCCACGTCCGTGGTCAGCGTGGCGATATTGGCCGCCATGGCTTCGATCTGTTCGGAAACCTTCATGGTCAGTTCTCCTCGTTCACTTTGACGATGCACCGCCACGTCGTGCCGGTGGTTGACGCGGCCGTTACCGCGAATGTGACGGACTCGCCCCACAACAGCGGGCGACTCGGGGCGGGGCTTGTCAGCGCCGATCCAGTGCCGTCCGTGGCGGATACCACGGGGCGCACGATGTAATCCGCCGTGACGACGTTCGTCGCCAGCGAGAGCGCCGCAATCGTGCTGATTGCGTGGGTTGCCACTACTGAAACGGTGCCCGTCTGGCTCACGCCCGGCACGTCAACAAGGATCTCTTCCACGTACCCACGGATTGCCGTAGACGTGACGGTCCCGTTACCGTTCGTGTCGATGTTGACGCGTAGATCGTGCGCCGTGACACCGGCCGCAAAAACGGACGCCGGGATCAAAAGACTTGCGATGATGCAATGCGCCTTCATGTTCAATCCGCCGTTGTGGTTGTGGTGCTGGTCGTGCTTGTCGTTGTGCTGGATGTCGTGCTTGACGTGGTTGTGCTGGTGGTCGTTGTCGTGCTGATAACGGCGAAGTTCGCGTCCAACGCGGTGAGCAGCTTCTTAAGTCCGGTCTTCATCTCGTAGGCCGGATTTCCCGCAAGGTCGGTCGTGCCCGCGTCGTCAGCCGCCGCGAAGTTGGCGTCGATCACCACGAGCAACGCCGGCAGTCCGGTCTTGCCCTCATAGCGCGCCTTGACCGCGCTGGTGTAGGCGTTCGTGGTGGACGCCGCGAAGTTGGCGTCAATGGCAGCAAGCAGCGCCGGCAGACCCGTCTTGCCCTCGTACTCGGCGGTTCCGGCCAGCGTCGTAAACGCCGCCCGCGCGTGCCCCGTGCAAAGCGCAAGCGCAACCGCGCATGCAATCGTCACTCGCTTCATCGTATTGCCTTTCACTTTTGCGCCAGCCGCACGGCTTCGGCCATGTCCCCGGTTTCGTCGATCAAGCGCGCGTCAACCGCGACCGCGCCGTAGAAGTCTTGCCCCTCCATATCCTCGTCACGCACACCCTTGCGGCCAGCGCGTACGGCGGCCTTAAATTGCGCGTGGAGTGCGTCGGTGGCTTGCTGGAGGTGCGCGCGCTGCTCGTCCGTCAGGGCTGTTCCAGGCACGCCGATGCCCTTTATCTTGCCCGACTTGATAACCTCTTTACGGTAGCCGGCCAGTTCATAGGCACGTGACTGGTCGAGCAGGGCCAGGTACACACCCACGCTTCCAACGGTGGAACTCGGGGCGGCAACGAACGCGTCTGCTTGCGAGCCGATCCAGTAGGCCGCGCTTGCGGCCATCGTGTCTGTATAGGCCACCACGCGTTTGGGTGCGGACGCCACAAGCGACGCCAGTTCGGGAACTCCGGTGACGGTCCCGCCGGGGCTGTTGATGTCCAGCACGATCCCGCGCACGGCCCGGTTGTCGTATGCCTCGCGCAGCGCCGCGGCCACGTCGTCCACGTCCACCGTGCCGCTGGATTTCTCAAGCGCACTCACCCGCTTGCCGATCACGCCGTCGACGGCGATAACGGCAACGTCTTCGATCATCGTCGAAATGGGGTCTTCGTCTTCCTTGATGCCAAACAGTTCCGCAATCCCGCCGGCCTTGTGCGCCTCACCCGTGACGTGCGCGTGAAGGATTTCGGCAATGGTGACGTGCATCGCCGGGCGGATCAGCCACGGATCGCAGTACACGGCATGGATCAGGTTGGCGAATCGGCCCTTGTTGTTACGGCGCGACATTGGTTGCCTCTTGCTGTTGTGGTTGCGCGGCTGGCTGTGTTTGCCCGGGGATTTGGGCGTTGATCAACGATCCCGGCGCGAGCCCGTATTCAGACTCAAGGCGCGCCGCGGTCTGCATATCCTTGGCCTTTTCGCGCAGCACGTCCTCGGTATCGCGGCCACGTTTGCGCGTGATCTCGCTGTGGGACTTGGCCCCAAGCTGGAATGCCATCAGGTCGCTTTGCTGCTGGTTCTGCGGGTCCACCCACTCCCACTCTGGGTGCGACCACTGCACGCGGTACCACTGCGAGATCCCGCGCGCGTCAAGCGGGGCTAGCGGCAACTCGCCCGCCTTGATTGCCTTGGCTATGCGCCAATTCCATGTGCGCTGCATGGCGCGGTCAATCCATTCCTGCCAACTTGTAAACGTGCGATAGGTTTGCAGCAGGGCGGCGCGGCTGGATGAGTACGAGCCCTTGGAGAAATCCAGCAACAGAAACTCGTACGGCAGGCCCAGCGCGGACCCAATGATGCGCAGAAGCATTTCGGAGTAAGACATGAAAGACGCGCCAGGCTGCGTCACGCCCAGCGGGATCACGTCCTCGCCGGGTTTCATGTAGTAGTTTTGTCCATCCTCGAATTTCTCGAATCGAATTTCGCCGATTGACTGGTCCCCCAGTCGCGCGCCGATACTCCCGACGCCGCCGTCTTTCTTGATGACGTGGGATGTCATGGCTTGCTTTTGGGCGCTGTTGAGCGTGGATTGGTTCAGCGCCTGCCAGTCCACCAGCGCATTCAGCACCGGGGCGAAGTCGGGCACGCCTCGCACTTGGTCGAAGCGAAACGGGCGCGTCAGGTGGATCAGGTTCTCGCGCGGCACGTAGGTGTAGTCCGCCGCCTCGTCCACACTGCCGTTGATGTCGCGCGGCATCACGTAGGCACCCATGACCATGCCGGTGCCGGGCTCAACGCGGAAGCCGTCCACTACGCCCTTGCGCTGTTCGGTGTCGAGCTTGCCCGGAGTACGGATGCGCTCGGGCTCGATGGGTTGCAGTTGCCCGCCGTCCGTCAACACGATTGCGACCTCGCCGGCCAGCAGCCGCATTTGCACGGCAAGCCGCTGCATCTCGCGCATGTCAATGCGCTGGCGCACATCGCAGACCTTGCACCACTCCCGCCAATAATCCTCGGCCGCCTGGTTCCACTCGGGCGAATCGGTCTTAGCCTGCGGGTGAATGCCGTTGCCAACCACGTTGTCGGCGAACCGCTCCACGATGCCGGCCACGATGGCGTTGTTGCGCCGCAGATCAAAGCAGCGCGCGCGCAGTGCGTCACGGTCGCTGGTGCCGATGTAAGCGTCCTCGGACTTCTTGGCCTTGCGCGCGTACGGCAGATCCCTGCGCCGCCGGTCGGAAATGGTGGCGTCGTAGCCGATGGCCTGCATGCCGCGCGCCAGGACGTTGGCAATCGCCGCCCTCATGCCGCACCCGCCGTAATGGATTCGTCAGCCTCGTGCATGTCGGCGTACGTCACGCACCCGTGGCATGCCTCAAAGAATCGGCCGCGGGCTTGGGCCGCCATGGCAAGCATGTTGCCTTGCGTGACGCGGGAGACGGAGCGACCGCTGATCGAGTAGCTGGCAATGCTGGATGCTGCGGCCGTAGTCAGCGCATCCTCGGCCGCAACCCACTGGCCCAGACACAACTTGGCGTATGCCTGCTCGCCCGCGTTGAGCGTGGACGCCTCAACGAGCGCGGTGTAGTAGTTGCTGATTGCCGTTGCGTTTGCGCTCATACGTTGGCGAGGGTGCCCGTCGAGGTTTTCCCCTACGGCGGGCAATGGTGTTGTTTTGATGGCCAAACCGGCCAGAGCTACACCTTGCCCTCAACCAACAGCGCCGACGCCGACGCAAAATAGGCGTAACAGCCTACGCCATCACGCGTTGCGTGTTCCACTTCTCAAGCAGATTGTTCACGGTAGATGGGCGCAATCCCAGCCGCGCCGCCGCGCGCCGTATCGACCACCCCTTGTTGCGCAAGAACAGGATACCCGGCAGCCTCGGATCGGTCGCAAACGCGTCTGCCAGCCGGTCAATGGCGTCACGGGTGGCGTCTATCTCACGCCGGTGCACGGGGTCGTCTTCGCTGACGAAATCACGCGGCCCCATGGAGTCCACCGCAAGCGCGCAACTCGCGCTGCACGCACCACCGGGCCACACGTTGCCCATCAAGGGCGCGCGACACTTCTGGTTTGCGCACAGCGTCATCGCAGCACCTCCCCGCGGTTAGGGTCCGACTCGATCCCCCACGGCTCTGCCGCCGTTGAAAACTCGGCCGCCCCTATGTGTTCGACTCGGGGCGTGCGCGTGGCGAATACGCGCAATCCAGCCCTGCTGGCCGCAAGCGAAAACCCCCAATCCTCTGGCCACACCACAAACGAATACCCGTCGAGGTTTTTGCGCACCCCATCGCGCACCGTGAAGTGCATGGCCGCCGGATCAATGGCGCGCATACGAATCAGCAGCAGTCCGGTGTTGACCAGCAGTGTCTCGCCGTCAAGCAAACCGCAATCCATTGCCCCAAACACGTCGGGAAGCGCCGCCACCTCTCGCATCGTCAGTCGGCGTACGCCGCCGGGCACGACAGCCGCCGTGGATGTCAATCCGCTCGCGTTCTTGAGCGGCACGACCGCCGATAGCAGATCGGCGTGGTGGCGGTTTGCGCGGTCCAGCATGGCGCGCAACCATCCGGAGCCCAGCGGCACAACGTCGCCGTGCCAGAGCAAAAGCCACTCGTGCCCGCCGTTTTTCGCCGCGCACAGCAACTTGTTAAAGTTCGCCGCCAGCAGGCTTGCCGCCGACCACTTGATTTCCACGCGCCCCACGTTGCCGAATGCGTGAGACGCCATCATCACGCCCGCGTCAACGTCGCGCCCGTGCGTCGGAATGCCCACAAGTATGCTCACTTGACCTCCCCGCGAATCATCGCCGCGTCATCCCACAGCCCCAACAGTTTCGCCACCACAAGCGCCATCACCTCGCAGTCGAATAGATGCTCCTGGTTGTGCCCGCGCCGCAGTTTCCACGCCCCGTCTGTGCGTTCCATCGCTGTTACCTGTTGCGCGTAGGTAAGCTCGATACCGTCGTACACAAACCACTTGCGCCGGTTCTCGCCGCGCATGAGAGACAGAAGCCAAAGCCGGAACGTATCGACGCGGAAACGCGCCACCTGTACGCGATCCACGCCCCCGCCCCGCTCGCCCAGGAACGGGTCGCGGTGCTGTACGTCAATTTCAAGCTGGGTCTTGTCCAGTCCCTTGAGCGGCACGACCCATTGCCGGTCTGTGCGCGTCTCGTGCGCCACCCGAAAAACCTCGGTTTCGCGCAAAGCGAAGCCGTAGTCAATGCCCAGCATGGCGGCCTTGTACCGCTCGCACTCCGCAAGCATATCCTCCCACGCGGACACCCGCCCCCACGCAATCAGCGCGCTATGGCCGGGGTGCACGAACTCCCGCGCCAGCCAGTACAGGTGATCCTTTTGCACGTCGCACGTCATCACCACGGCACTCTGCGCGGCGGCGTGAATCGTCTTGTACGGATCAATCGTCGTATGCCGCACCCCGCGCCCGTAGCCGCCGGCCCGCTCGGCAACGACGGAATCAGGTGCCGTCTCACGCGTCTCGTAGAACGGCTCTGCCAGCGTCTCGTAGAAGAACGTCTTGAGGGCCTCGCGGTTGGTGTGCGCGGGCCCCACCCCCTTGTGCTTGGCCGCCAGGAATTGCGCCGCGAGCGGTCCAAAGTCCCCGCACGCGAACGGCACCATAAACCCGGTCACATGATACCCGCGCTTGCAGGCTGGTGGCTTGTCATTGGTCGCAACCCACCGACCCCCCCGTACCACCCGCATCCGGTCCGCGCTGTCAATCCTGGTGCCATCCGGCGTGACGTAGTGGGCTGTAGCGCGCACACGGTCAAGATCCCACGCGCCGTCCTCGCCGCGGGCCTCGCGGTCCCACTTGAGCCCATCCACCGTGTCTTGCGCGCCAAGCCGAAACGTGAACGGGTGCCCGGTGGCCGGATCGTCACACACCCATACGCGCCGGTCTGTGTCGCGGTACTCCACGAAAATCGGATCTTCGTCGCTTCCCCGAGTCTGTTGTGGATCGGGGGACGACACGCAAAGAATATGAGAGAAACTCCAGTTGTCCGTCCGCTTTCGTAGCATGTCGGCGCTGTATTCCGGCCAGGTTGAAACCTCGTCGCCGAAGATAAGCGAGTAACCGGCCTGCTTGAATGCCATCGTGTTCTTCGGCCACGTGGCGATCAGGTCGCAATCCTCGAAGAAAACCTCATGCTCCCGCACCCGCGCCGCTCGCATCTTGCGCGCCGTCTCGCGGGATAGCGCCATGCCGGGCTTGATGCGCTTCTCAAGAAACCGCTCAACGCTCTGTTGCTGGCCGCTCACGTAAAGCATCGGCTGCGGACGAGTCGCCACAGCCCAGCGCATGACGGTCAACAGCAGATTCTCCGACCCTCCAGACCGCGCGCACTTCAACACCCATACCTCGCGCACCGACCGGTCCAGCACGCACGCCATGGGTTCGCGCCAGTACGGCATATAGTCGGGATCGTACGGGCCTTTAAGCTCGACCTCGTATGCCGGCGAGCGGGCATAGTCAACACTCGCGGCCGCCCACTCGCACGGGCCAAGCGGGCTCGGCATTGTCCATGCCGCGCTCACGCCCGACCTATGCCCCGCCGGAAAACTCACGGCAACGCCTCCAACTTTTCGCGGCACAACGCAAGCATGCGGTCGCGCAGCTTCTCAGCCTCGGCTACCGTCGCGGCGTCTTTCGTCAGCACCGCCACGCGCGCCGGCCACTGTTCGGCCGCCCAGCGCACGATGCCGGCGATGTCAACGCAGTGCTGGCGTGACTCGGCCAGGGCGATCAGTTCGCCGCGTATCTCGTCCCGCTTCAACTCTAGGATCTCAATCTCCACGTCGAGCTTGCGGCCCTTGCGGTCTGAGTGTTCGCCAGTCAGGTTGCGTTTGTCGCGCTTCTTGCGTTTGGCGTCGTCATCAAGCAGTTCTGATATCGGCCACCCCTTGCCGGGTACGTAACGGATCGTGAAGTCTGCCGTGCGCTTACGGTCGGAAAAAGTCTGTGCCGATACGCCAACAGCCTCGGCCGCCGCCTTGTCGTTTTTGGCGTATTTCTCACGTTTCAAGCGTCACCCCTTTTTGCTTTTGCATTTGCACGAAAAGACACTCGCCCCTCGCGAACCTGTCCGGTAGGGATTGCAGGGAAGTACCTTGCCGGGGTGGGTCATGGTGGTCCCGAAACGCGCGTTATCTCCCGCGTTGTCCCGCCCGTTCCGACCGGGATCGGTATTGCCACGCCGAACTCCCCACACCAATCCTCTGGCCTCGTCCACGGCCATACGCCATGGTTCGCCCCGGCCAGGAACGCTGGCGGATTGCGCCGACACTCACCGCGACGCCACCACCGGCACGCGTCGCACCGCAGTCCTGTTTGGATAACGTGGTTCATGCCCCCACCATACCACACGCCTCTGCGTCGCCTGATTGTTGCGTGCCCTGG
>CAZWQJ010000133.1:0-12152 GCA_964635825.1 uncultured Victivallales bacterium
TACCGGCTTTCCCCGCCCCAACGCAACGCAGGAGCGGGAGAAGAATTCACCACGGAGGCACGGAGACGCGGAGGTCCGGAAGAGCGCTGTCCGCAGTGGCCTGCTGCCGTCCTCCGGTCCTCCGTGCCTCCGTGGTGAATCCGAATACGCCCGGGGTGCCGGATTTGCGTGCAGCCCGCCGCGCCTTCCGGCTACAGTGCCGCCCATGACGCGCGCCGCCATCGTATTCCTGCTCCTGTGCCTGAGCGCCATCCCCGCCTTCGCCCAGCGTGTGCTCATCATTCAAGGCACCGCCTCGCACAAAACGGATGCCGAGCGCAACATCGCCCGGCGTGCCGCCGAGAGCATGGCGCGCACCCTGCGCGACTACGGCCTGGGCGCCGCCATCATCCCCGACGAGGCCGTCTCCACCGCGCGCCTCACCGGCATCTCCGTCGCCATCCTCCCCTACAACCACGCCCTCCCCGACCCCGAACTGGCCGCTCTCCGCGCCTTCGTCGCGCGCGGCGGCCGCTTGATCGTGTGCTACTCCGGCGACCAGCGCCTCGCCAGTCTCATGGGCCTCAAGCTCGCCGCGTGGATGCCGATGGCCGTCGAGGGCCAGTGGGCCTCCTTCCGCTTCCGCCCCGACGCTCCCGCCCACGTGCCCCCCCGCATCCAGCAAACCTCCCGCAACCTGCGCCCCGCCTACCCCGCCTCCTCCGACGCCCGCATCATCGCCGATTGGGAAATGCGCGACGGCAAACCCAGCGGCCAACCCGCCTGGGTCCAGTCCCCGCAGGGCTTCTGGATGAGCCACGTGCTCGACGACGATGGCGATCCCCGCACCCACCAGCAGATGCTCCTCGCCTTCCTTGGCCACCTCGACCCGTCCATCTGGCGCACCGCCGCACCCGCCTACCTCGCCGCCTCCGCTCCTTTCCATGGGTTCACGGATTTTGAACGCAGCCTCCACGGGATCGCCGAACGCAAGGGCGCCGACCGCGCCACCGCCGCACTCGAGGAAGCACGCGCCCTCCGCGCCCGCGCCGAGCATGCCGCCGAGAACGGCCAATCCCCCGACGCCATCGCCTTCGCACGCCGCGCTCAGGACGCCCGCGTGCGCGCCTATGCCCTCACCCAGTCCCCACCTGCCGGCGAACGCCGCGGCATCTGGGATCACGCCGGCACCGGCCTCTACCCCGGCGATTGGACCCGCACCTGCCGCGAACTGCGCGCCGTCGGCATCACCGACCTCTTCATCAATGTCCTCTGGCCCGGCGTCGCCCACTACCCTAGCGATGTCCTCCCTCGCTCCGATACCTTCCGCGTCCATGGCGACCAGATCGCCGCCTGCCTCGATGCCGCCCGCGCCAACGGCCTCAAGGTCCATGCCTGGAAAGTCTGCTGGCGCCTCGAACCCGCTCCCCCCGCCCTCCTCGAACGCATGCGCCACCAGGGCCGCCTCCAACTCACCGACCGCGGCGCCACCATCCCCTGGCTTTGCCCCTCTCACCCCGATAACCTCCAATACGAAAAGGATGCCGTGCGCGAAGTGCTGACGCGCTACCCCGTGGACGGCATCCACCTGGACTACATCCGCTACCGCGATTCCCATGCCTGCTTCTGCGCTGGCTGCCGCCAACGCTTCGAGGCCTCCGCCAAACAGAAGGTCGCGCGCTGGCCCGAGGATGTCCGCCGCCCGCCCCTCCAGGCCCGCTTCGAAGGCTGGCGCGCCGGCCGCGTCTCGCGCCTCGTCCAGGACATCGACTCCTTCGGCCGCCGCCTGCGCCCCAACATGGAACTCTCCGCCGCTGTCTACGGCCGCTACCCGCTCTGCAAACGCAGCATCGGCCAGGATTGGGGAACGTGGGTCGAAAAGGGCGTCGTCGATTTCGTCTGCCCCATGAACTACACCGAAGACCTCGCCAAATTCTCCGCCTGGACCGCCGAGCAGATGGCGCTGCCCAACGCCCGCGGCCGCATCTGGCCCGGCATCGGCGTCACCGCCGCCGAAAGCCGCCTCGATGCCGTCGGCGTCCTCGACCAGATCGCCGTCGCCCGCGCCGCCGGCGCCGCCGGCTTCGTCCTCTTCGATCTCAATCCCGCCGTCGCCGACCACATCCTCCCCCAGATCAGCGCCACGCAGCCCTGAGCACGGACGAGGGGAGGGCCGGGTGCCACCCCGGCCGATTTTCTCACGGCGCAAAACGGCGCTGCAATCGATAGAAGCGGCGGCTCACGGCCGCATGGTCAATAAAGACCAAGGGCGTCGTGCTCAGGATGTTCGTGTAGACGCCCGGAGTCAGATCCGAACTCCAACTCAGAAGATCCTCGGAATATTGAAGCGTGTAGTCGAAGCCGATGCTTCCCGTCCAAGCCACCGAGGGCGCCCCGTCGACGGTCCACCCGAGACTCTCGACCGCACAGGGCGTATTCGTCGGAGGAAACGCGCGCACGGCCCAATCCGCCACCAGCATCCAGTTGTTGCCATAGTTGTTGGTGGTGGCCCCCGATAGTTGCCACTCCGCCGCCACATACCCCAGGTTCTGCGTCTGACTCGATTCGTTGAACGGCACCCCGGTGAACAACGGAATCCCATCCAGATCCGCCGACCAGCGGTTGTTCGAAAAGTCGATCGACGCAAAGAGCAGATGCAGTTCCGAACGGATGAAGTTCACTCCAGTATCCACCTGGCTCACACCGTTCAACCGCCAGATGCCAAAGTTCAGATCGGAGTTGTCGAAACGCAGCGCCGCCAGCATGTTCCCGGCACTGTTGTAGAAGGTGAAGAAGAAGCTGTCCCGCAGGCCGTTGGTGGAGTCCACAATCCCCATCAGCGTCTCGAACTCAACCACCGGAGTCCCATTCGTGACGGGATCGTACAGCACCGGGCGGAAAACCGTGACGAACGTCTGCTTCGGTCGATTGAAACCGAGAAACGCCGTCTTCCCCAACCCCGGCAGGATGTCCTGATCGATGCCGTGGACACCCGCCCCCACGCTGGATCCCAGCCAGCCGTTCGTCCCCGCCCACTGGTCATCGCCGGCGGTGAATTCCTCGAAGGCCGTACTGTAAAGCGTGATGGCGCCTGCCGGAATGGCCGCCAGGGCGAAGGCCAGCCACAAGATCATGAGCCGGGCGCAATTCAGTGAGGCCACTGTCGCAAAGCCGCCAGATGCAACAGAACATGCGCTACGTCCAACGCGCAACGTCCAACGCGCAACGTTCAAGTCCGGAACATCTGAAGTTGCGCGTTGAGCGTTCATGGATAAAAAGTTGCGTCAGAATTAATACAGGGTTTGCTCAGATCAGAACGCGAGCAGCCAAGCGCACACACGCTTGGCTGCTCAACCTGTCAGCGGCCACACTCTCAAGGCGTGGCCGAAAACTCAACCGCCATCTCAGCGGGGAGCAGGCCCAGGCCCAGGCCCGTCTTCGGGTCGGTCATCGCGCCCGTCGTCCGGGCCGCCGTCATGCCCATCTTCCGGCCGGCCATCGCCTTCGCGCGGAAGCTCCGCGGTGAACTCTTCCAGCGAGAGGCACCGATCGTGGTTCACATCCAACCGGATGTACAGCCGGTTCGGCTCCTCCGGATCCCGCTGCGCGATTTCCACGACGCGGCCGATCGCGCTGAACTCTTCAAACGTCAGGCAGCGGTCCGCATTCGTATCCGCCGCCGTGTAGGCATCTGCCGTCCGCCACTCATCACGCTGATCGCCGAGATGCATGTCGGCCGTGAACTCGGCCACGGTCAGGCACCCGTCATGATCGGCGTCCAGCCGGCCGTACAGACGAAGGGGTTCCTGTGGATCCCGCTTGGCGATCTCCACAACATTCGAGATGGCCAGGAATTCCTCCACGGAGAGGCAGAGATCCGCGTTCGTGTCCGCCGCGGTATACGTCGCCTCAGTCCGCCAGTTCACCCGCTCCTCACGCAGCCGCGCGGTGAACTCCTCCATGTCGACGCAGTTGTCGTCATTCGCATCCAGTTGGCCGTAGATCCGGGCCGGTTCATCCGGCTGGCTCTCCGCCATCTCGATCACCGCCGGAATCGCACTGAACTCTTCAAACGTCAGGCAACCATCCGCATCGCTGTCGGCCTCGTGAAAGCGATTCGTCCGAGTCGCCTCAATCTGGTCGCGCATGACGCCCTGAGCCGCCGCCTGCTCCGTCTCGTCGATCACCCCGTCGCCGTTCATATCCCAGCCGGCAACCCACTCGTCATGGCGGGTCTTGCGCGCGGCCTCCATGGCCTGAATCTCCTCCACGGAGAGGACGCCATCACCATCGACGTCATAGATGGCCAGCTGCTGGGGAAGCGTGCTGTCGCCCCAACTGCGGCTATCCGCCTGCGCGCTGGCCCATGCGCATACGCACAGACCAAACACCATCGCGAATACAGTCCTGTTCATGCACTCCTCCTGATGCACCGCTGCGGTCTACGCATCGGCCCCATGCCGCGCGCTTCCTGGTGCATCTGCGAATACACTAACCCACCCAACATGATGCCGAGATTACGCCCAACCACCTTTGAAAACTTTTTTTCGATTGAATCCGGAACCCAGGAAATCAGAATCGGCGGCTTTGGACCGATCCTTCCTGCGTTCATGAGTTCCAGATTGATCCGGTTTTGTAGGCAAGGGAGACGGGAACCGGGGCTAGGGACCGGCGGTCAGGGATTCAGCAGGTCCAGCAGATTGCCACCCTGGTACGAGGAGGGTTCCTCCGGGTCGCCTTCCGTGGTGGACGACGTGCCGTCTTCCGGTTGCGTGGTGGTGGCGGCCGTTTCGCTCGCGGCGGGGTCCGTGGTTGTGCCAGACAGGTTGCCCAGGATCTCCGCCCACCAGTAATACCGGTCCACCTGCTCGTCCGACATGGTCGCCAACTGATCATTGTCCAGGAAGGGAGTCAGTTCCGCCTCCACCGTGTCCAGCGATGAGGCGAGCGCGGCATCGTACCCATCCGGCGCCGTCGATGAACTGGGCGCCACGGCCGCCGCGGTGCCCCCATCCGTCGCGCCGGCCGAGTCCGCCGTGGCCACCACCGCGCCGCTGTCCCCCGCCATGCCGGAGGTGGCCACGGCCGCCGATGCGCCGGTGCGACGGCTGGCGTATTCCGCGACGGCGGCCGCACGGCTCGCCGGGGAGTCCGGCTCGCTGGACGATTCGACCGGAACCCCGGCGTACGCGGAGGACTCCGAGGCCCCGGCTGCACTCGCCGGCTGGGTCGAATCGATGGAGCGGAGATAGGCGTCCGTCGCGGCCTCACCATCGATCGAGAGCGCCGGATCATAGGCCTGCGATGCGCGGGCGAGGAGCGGATAGACGAGCGCTTGCTGCGCCGGCGTCAGCTTGTACGTGGCCGTCAACATGGCCAGGCGACGGTTCGCCTCATACGTGACCTGTTCCGCGCGCGCCTCCAGTTCCGCAAGCGTGGGCGCGGATCCCGATAGCCGGTAGTCACTGGCGGTCATGTACCGGACTTTCCGCGCGCCCTCGGGTTGCCCGGCGGGGGAGGCCGCGATTCCGTCCTGACTTCCGTTGGGGCCAATTACCGTGGCGATGGCCACCCCTTTCGTTGCCGATGCAGCCGCGCCCGGCAACACAAGAGGCTCATGCACCACCCCGGAACGAGGAGAAGGCGTGGATCGGGTCGATCCCATCAACCCGCCCGCGCGGGTCCCGGCAACGGCGGAACCCGGAGCTGTCGACGCGGCAGGCTCTGTCGGCTGGCGATCCCCACGGTACGCCCGGCCAACCAGCACCAGCACGAACACGTTGACCGCAATCACGCCAACCACCAGCATCGGCCGCAACTGCCGCTCGCCTTTTGCGCACCCGTTCGCTGTCATGAAACCTCGTTCGATTGGCCCGATCGTACCCGTCCCTACATTACCGGATGATTACCCGGCACGGACTCACGATCTTCACCCCTCGCCACAGGGGGCTCATCGACGTCGCGCGCCAGCACCGAGAACACGATCATGCCGGCGGCCTCATCCAACTCCGCGACCACATCAAATGATAATGCATCCGCACAGGTCTTGGCCAGCGTCAATCCCAGCCCGCTGTGCCCCCCGCGGCTGCGCGCAGCGTCACGCCGCCAAAAGCGCCGAAACATGTCCTGAACATGCTGGGGCTCAATACCTTCCGACGTATTCGCAACGCGAAGACAAAAACGCCCGTCCTGCCGCCCCGCCTCGATGACCACCCGCCCATTCGGCGGCGTATAGTCCACCGCGTTCGCCAACAGGTTTCCCAGGACGATCTGGAGCAGTCCCGGATTCGATCGCACCACCAGCTCGGGCGCCACGCGCTGCTCCACCCGCAACTGCTTGCGTTGCGAGTTCTCGCCATGCGGCCGCCAGCAGCCGCCGACCAGATCCGCCACATTCAACCACTCCATGGTGGGCGTCTCGGCCCCACCTTCACAGCGCGCCAGCAGCAGCATCCCATCCACCACCGCCTGCATCTGCCGCGCCACCTGCAACACCTCCTGGTAGTGCTCGCCGCGAATCTGGTCGGGCCATGCAAGCGCCACCTCCGACATGGTCTTCAGTTCCGCAATGGGCGTTCGCAGCTCGTGCGCCAGGTCCGCGTTGAGGCGACGCTCACGGTCCACGCCGGCCTCCAGGCGTTCCATCAGCTCATTCAAACGCCGCGCAATCGGCAGCAACTCCACGGCGACATCGCCGGTCGCGAAGCGCTCGTGCAACGAATGCAGGGACAGGGCCGCCACGCGCGCGTCAAACGCCTGCAACTGCCGCAGCCCACGCCCAACGGCCATGCGGACCGTCAGAAACACCAGCGGGATGAGCAGCAATCCCGCGATCCCCGTCGCCGCCAGCAGCACCCGGAGATTCCGATCCAACGCGCTCCGGTTGCGGGCGACCACCACATGAATCCGCCGGTCGCCCGCGAGCACAAACCGCTGGGCGATCCCCCGCACCTTCTCCCCGGATTCCAGCGTGAAATTCCAGAGGTGGGCCGTCTCGGCGAAGACGGCCGGCTTGGGCAGCTTCTGGCGGCCCAGGTTGGGCGAGCGGTCTGAAAAGAGCAGGTGCCCATCCCAAACCTCGAAATACAGGCCGCTCTTCTCCTGGAAAAACTGAAACCAGAATGCGGATGGCTTCGCGGCCCGCTGGCGCCCGCTTTCCGGCAGCACATAACGAACTTCCATGGCGATGGTCTGAAGTTCAGCATCAAATGCGCCTTCCAGGCTCGCGCGCACCGTGACGTTCACCGTGACGGCGACGACCAGCCACAGCACCCCCAACCCACCCAGCAGCCCGGTCAGCAGGTGTTTGCGGATCGAGTTCACGACTCCACGTCCGCGATCACGTAGCCATGCCCGCGCCGGGTATGAATCAGCGGCGGCGCGTCTGCGTAACAGTCCAGCTTGCGCCGCAATGCACAAATCGCCGAATCCACGGCATTGCTGACGGGGCTGTCCAGCTCGTGGTAAATCTGCTGCTCAATCTCCTGCCGCGCCACCACCTGTCCGGCACGCAGCATCAGGTGCTCCAGAATCGCATACTCGCGCTTCTGCAGGTCCAGGGGTTGGCCCCGGCGCACCACCGTCTTCCGCTCACGGTTCAACTCCAGATCCCCCACCGTCAGCGTACTCGCATACTGGTGATAGCGGCGCCGGCATAGCGCGTGCACACGGGCCAGAAGCTCGCGCAATTCAAAAGGCTTCACCAGGTAGTCATCCGCGCCGGACTGCAGCCCTTTCACACGGTCGTCCAACGCATCCCGCGCCGTCAGGCAAAGCACCGGCGTCTGGTCCCCTCGCCCACGCAGGCGCTCCAGCAACTGGAATCCATCCAGGCCCGGCAGCATCAGATCCAGCACAATCACGTCAAACGGCTGGTCCAGCGCGGCCCGCAGGCCCTCCAGCCCATCCTCGCGCGACTCCACCGTGTACCCCGTGTTGGTGAAGGCCTGCTCGAGGGACTGACGCAGCCGTTGCGAATCTTCCACAAGCAACAAACGCATGGTGGCCCCCGCGGTAATGCCCGTTGCGCGCGCGCAACACCGGACCGTCCTGCGCGCCATCCGGCCACACGAGCACGCTCGGCACCATACATCACCGTCGCGCCCAAGTGAATCAGGATTGCGGACCGCAGAATCTCGAACAAGGGCCGGCGAACGGCGAAGTCCGCACTTCAGCCTTCTGCGGTTCCTTGCTTGCCTCGCCGAAGCTTCTGAGCGTAGGCGGGTTCCTGATTCTCCGGCTCGATTGGTTGCCGTTCCCGCTGGCCAATGCCGGGCCCCTGCGCTAAGTTCACCATGTGTCCCCGCCCAACAAGGGGCGGCCACGCAGACTCAGGATGGCTAAGGCATATAACGGTATCAGTGTGGTGATCCCCTGCCTCAATGAGCAGGGCTCGATCGCTCAGGTCGTGCAGGCCGCCCGCGAGGGCATCGCGCGGCTGCGCATGGACGGCGAAGTCATCGTCGTCGACAACGGCAGCACCGACCGCTCCATGGAACTGGCGCGCGAACAGGGCGCCCGCGTGATCCCCGAGGCCGAACGCGGCTATGGCGCCGCCCTGCGCCGCGGTTTCGCCGAAGCTCGCTTCGACATCCTCGTCATGGGCGATGGCGATCTCACCTACGACTTCACCCGGATCGACGATCTCGTCACGCCCATCCTTGCTGGCGAGGCCGAGTTCGTCGTCGGCAACCGCATGCACAACCTGCAGCCGGGCTCCATGCCGGCCCTCCACCGCTACCTCGGCAACCCCCTGCTCTCCGCCATGCTCCGGATCATGTTCCACCGCCACCTCGTCCGCGACGCCCACTGCGGCCTCCGCGCCATCGCCCGCCACGCCTACCAATCCCTCCACTGCGTCACCACCGGCATGGAATTCGCCAGCGAAATGATCGTGCGCTCCATCCACTGCGGCGTGCGCATGACCGAACGCCCCATCATCTACCACCCCCGCGTCGGCGAATCCAAACTGGCCTCGTTCCGCGATGGCTGGCGCCACCTCCGCTTCATGTGGCTCCACAGCCCCGACTGGGCACTCCTCATCCCCGGCGTCTTCGTGTGGCTGCTCGGCCTCACCCTGGCCCTCCCGCTCGCCTTCGGCCCCGTCATGTGGAACGGCCGCGCCATCGACATGCACTGCATGATCATGGGCGGCCTCCTCAGCGTCGTCAGCATCCAGCTCATCACCATGGGCATGCTCGCCAAGGCCTTCGCCCACCTCTCCGGCCTGCGCAGCGACCCCGTCATCCGCTGGCTCTACCAGCACGTCACCTTCGAACGCTTCCTGATGGGGACCCTCCCGTTTGTCGCCGTTGGCCTGCTCGTCACCCTCAAGGTCGTCTTCGAATGGGTCTCACAGGGATTCGGCGCCCTCGACGAAAAACGCCTGCTCTTCGTCGGGATGCTCTGCCTGGCCAATGGCATGCAGGCCGCCGCCTCCGGCTACCTCTTCAGCATCATGGCCCTGCCGCGGCATGTGGAACCCTTCACCGCCTCCGCGCCGCCGCCATCGCCGGAGCCCCCCCCGCATGCATAAGGTCTCCATCGTCATCCCCGTGCTGAACGCCGAACGCTACCTGCCCGCCCTCTTCGAGGCCTTCGCCGCCCAGCGCCCAGCGCCCCCACACGAAGTCATCGTCATCGACTCCAACTCCCGCGACCGCTCCGCCACCATCGCCACCTCGGCCGGCGCCCGCGTCGTCCCCATCGCCCGCTTCACCCATGGCGCCGCCCGCAACCTCGGCGCCCGCGAGGCCGCCGGCGATCTCGTCGTCTACCTGTCACAGGACGCCCGGCCGCAGGACTCCCAGTGGCTCGCCGAACTCATCCGCCCCTTCGCCGATCCCCAGGTCGCCGCCGTCTATTCGCGCCAGGTGCCCCAGCCGGACTGCAAGCCCATGGAGGCCTTCTTCTACCGCACCCATTTCCCCGACGGACAGCCCCTGCGCCGCGAAAAAGGAAACCGCTCCAGCCTCGCCCTGCGCGATGTCTTCTTCTCCAACGTCAGCTCCGCCGTCCGCCGCAATATCCTCATCCGCCACCCCTTCGACGAGAACCTCATCATGAGCGAGGACCAGCAACTCGCGCGCGACATCCTCGAAGCCGGCTACACCACCGTCTACCAACCCGCCTCGCGCGTCATCCACTCCCACAACTACTCCCTCCACGATGTCTTTCAACGCTATTTTGACAGCTGCTATTCATTAACGAAAATCTTCCCCTCGCACGACCACGCCGCCAGCGCGCGCATCGGATTTTCGTATCTGGGGAAAGAGGCGTGGCACATGCTTCGGCATCACCCGCTGTGGTTGCCGTACTACGTCTGCCACGTGGCCGCGCTGACCCTGGGCACCCTGGCGGGCCACCATGCGGAACATCTGCCGCGCGCCCTCGTGAAGCGCCTCAGCCTGCACGCCTACCACTGGAATACCCAAAACGGCTGAACGGCACGTCAGGCCGCGCCACCCGCACCCCGCCCGCGGAAGCGCCGCCACGCCGCCGCCACCTTCGCCGGCCAGCACGCTTCCGCAACCCGCAGGCGCGCCGCCAGTTCGTCGCGCTCCGCCACCACCGCCTCCAGCGCCGACTGAGGCCGCCCCGCCTCGGTACGCTGCTGCTGATCCATCGCGCAGGTGCGCCGAAACAACTCGTCCTTTTCGAGCAGTTGCCGACGCCACCCCGGCGCCAGGTCCAGGAACGGAATCAGCCACGCCGGCGCATTCTGCCGGTAGGGGGCCAAGGCCTGCGTCGCATTGCGGTACTCGCTCACCGTCAGCCGCATCCCCTCATCGGCCACCCGGTATGCATACAGCGCCTCCGGCACCACCGCCGTCCGGCACCCCGCCAGGCCCATCCGCGCAAACAGCTCGTGATCCTGGGCGCCAAACCCGCGCTGCTCCGCAAACCCGCCCACCCGCAAGAACGCCTCGCGGCGCACCAGCGCATTCGCGTCCCCAAAGCAATTGGTGAAAAGCCCGCACACCAACGGGCCGCCACTGACCACGAGCCGGTACAGCGCCTCCTCCGCGCGCGCCGGCGCCTCCAGGCCGCGAAACGCGTCGTGGTAGCAGGTCAGCAGATCCGCCCCCGTGCGCAGCGCCGCACGCACGAACACCGCCAACTCCTGGGGATAGGCCACGTTGTCGTCATCCATGAACAGCAGGTACTCGCCACGCGCCAGGGCGGCGGCACGGTTGCGCGCCGCTCCCAGATACGCGTTCGGCTGCCGCACAATCCGCCAGCCGCGCGCCTGAAAGCGCGGCTCCAACACGTCCAGCGCGGCCCGCGCAGCCCGGGTGCGGCTGCCATCGTCCACCAGAATCACTTCAAAATTCCGATAGGTCTGCGCCTCCAGGGAGGCCACCGCCTGCTGCAGCAACACGGGGCGCTCATGATGCACCAGGCACACCGAGACGAGCGGGCCCGCCCCCAACTCGTCCGCAACGGCCGGCGGCGGCCCCGATGCGGCAGCCGGCGGAAAGCCCCCGCCCACCCCGCTGGCATCGCCCGCCGCATCACGACGCTCCAAGCCCGTCACGTCCACCGCGCGGTTCGCCGACCAGCCTCGTTGCCGCAACCGCTGCGCCAGCACCGCATCCGCTTCCAGCAACCAGTCCGCCTGGGCCACGCAGTTCGCTTCCAGAAAATCCTGCACAAGCTCGACCGGTTCGACGGGAAGTTGCTCGCGCTGCTCCAGCCGCGCCTTCACCGTCGTGCACGCCAGCACCGCGAAGACCGTAGCCACATGCGCGACGCCCGCGCGCCGGGCAGAAAGGGCCACGAAAAGACTGCCGTACAGGAGGTCTCCAACCACGAGCCCGAAGTGCCCGCGCCGCAGCCAGCGATCCACATGATATCCCTGAACCGCCCCGATCGGATCCATCGGGGGAGGGCGATCATCCACCGGCAGCAGCGCGTAGCGCGCGCCAGTCTCCCGCGCCAAACCCTGGTACTCCTCGCTGGGACGGCCCTCACGAAAAAAGTCGTACGCCGCCGATGCATCCAGAAGGACCACCACCCACCCCGCGCGCTGCAGCGAGGCCACGAGGGCGCGCAACAGCGCGGGCCGCGCCTCACCCCACGGGGCGGCGACCACCACGCAGGCTTCAATGGAGGGGCTCTGTGTCACCCGACCATCCCTACCGCAGCCGCGTCACGCCCGCAAGACGGAATGG
>CAZWQJ010000134.1:0-12130 GCA_964635825.1 uncultured Victivallales bacterium
GACGGTGATGGCGTTGGTGCCCAGCCCCATGACGAGGTTGGTGGACCAGGTGGCCGTGCGCGGGAAGGCCCCGGCCGCGCCATTGAGAGCGTTGGTCCAGCTCAGCATCCCGAAAACCTCGCCGCTGGCGGTGCCGCCGACGGCGACGCTCGCGACATCGTGCGCGATCATCAGCCCATTGGTCGGGTTGGTGATGCCGATTACCGGCGCCGCCACCTTGTAGATGCTGACGGAGGCCGAGGTCGTGCGGCCGACGATGTTGCTGGCGGTGACGGTGATGGCGTTGGTGCCCAGCCCCATGACGAGGTTGGTGGTCCAGGTGGCCGTGCGTGGGAAAGCCCCGGCCGCGCCATTGAGGGCGTTGGTCCAGCGCAGCATCCCGAAGACTTCGCCGCTGGCGGTGCCGCCGACGGCGACGCTCGTGACATCGTGCGCGATCATCAGCCCATTGGTCGGGTTGGTGATGCCGATCACCGGCGCCGCCACCTTGTAAATGCTGACGGAGGCGGAGGTCGTGCGCCCGACGATGTTGCTGGCGGAGACGGTGATGGCGTTGGTGCCCAGCCCCATGACGAGGTTGGTGGACCAGGTGGCCGTGCGCGGGAAAGCCCCGGCCGCGCCATTGAGAGCGTTGGTCCAGCGCAGCATCCCGTAAACTTCGCCGCTGGCGGTGCCGCCGACGGCGACGCTCGCGACGTCGTGCGCGATCATCAGCCCATTGGTCGGATTGGTGATGCCGATCACGGGCGCCGCCACCTTGTAGACGCTGATGGACGCGGAGGCTGTGCGCCCGACGATGTTGCTGGCGGTGACCGTGATGGTGTTGGTGCCCAGGCCCATGACGAGGTTGGTGGCCCAGGTGGCCGTGCGCGGGAAAGCCCCGGCCGCGCCATTGAGGGCGTTGGTCCAGCGCAGCATCCCGAAGACCTCGCCACTGGCCGTGCCGCCGAGGGCGATGCCCGCAACATCGTGCGCGATCATCAGCCCATTGGTCGGATTCGTGATCGTCACGACCGGCAGCGGCACCTGATAGATGCGACGCGTGTCGTTGGTGGACTGCTGCACGATGTTCGTGGCGGTGACCGTGATCGTGTTGGTGCCCGGCAACAGGTCGATGCCCGCGATCGTCCAGTTGCTGCCCGCCGCGGCGGTGCCCGTGGCGCCCGTCAGTTGGTTCTCCCAGAGCAGGGGGCCCATCACGGATTCACTCGCGGTGCCCTGCAGGCTTTGCAGCTCCACCAGATCCGACACCATGATGTCCGTGGCCGGGTTGGTGATGGTCAGCAGCGGCGGCAGCACGCGCGTGATCGTCACGCTGTTCGAGGCCACGCCCCCGACCGTATTGGACCCCCACACCATGATCCCATTGACGCCGTCGCCGAGAACCATGCCGAACACCGTCCAGTTGGTGGCCGCGGCGATGGTGCCACGCGCGCCGGTCCCGCTGTTCGTCCAGGAAATATCGCCGACCACGCCGAGGTTCGCGATGCCCGCCACGTTGTAATTGGTCACCGCCGACGTCACCGCCATCGCCGCCGGCGGGTTCGTGATCGCAATTGTGGGCGTGATCGCATCCCCGGTGACGCGGATGTTGTCGAAGGCCGCTTCGGCGGAGGCGAGCGTCATGTACATGGCCGCGCGCACCTGCAGCCCTGTGCCCAGCCCCGAAACGCTGTTGGTGAAATCGGCGAACGTGCGCGTGAGCGTGGTCCCGTCCCCGAATCCGTCGAGGTTGGTGTCCCTCTTCAGATGGGACTGGACGTCGGTCGTGGTCCCGCGGAAGGCGCCAATATTGGTCCAGCTTCCGGCGTCGAGACTGACCTGCATCTCCATGTAGTCTTCCGGCAGATAGCGTTGCTCGGGCGCCGTGTCGCGCCCCGCCGCCGCGGCCCAGATGATTTTGAGGTTCTGGAAGCCGCGAATATCCACGCTCTTCAGTTGTACCCAGCAGGCCTCATTGGTGGGGCCGGTATCGGCGGAACTCTGCCAGTCGGTGTCTTCACCACCGAAGTAGTAGGCCCCATTCACATTGCCCAGTCCTGGGGTGGGGTAGATGAGGTCGAAACGGAACATGCTGTTGGTGCCGCGCTTGAAGTAGTGCTGGCGCGACACCAAGTCATAGCCGTGTTCGAAAAAAGCCACGTAATTGGTGCCATCGGAGGGTTGTTCGAAGCTTTCCTGCCGCAGGGTTGCCGCGCCGGCAGGCAGGCTTCCCGCCAGGGTCAGCAGGAGCAGAGAGGCGAGGCGCGCACATCGGGTAACGAGAACCGATTCCATAAGACGTCCACCATCCCCTCTGAAGGGCAGCCCTGTCCGACCGTGGCCGTCAGGGGGAGCGCCTTCTCATCGCCGCAGATCGCATTGACACCAGCACCATCATACCCCGAATCGACGCGCGAAGTCAAAACGTAGCCCTCCCGCCCGGCGAGAATCCGCTTGTTGCGCATCGCGGATGCGGGTAATTTGCCGTCCCCTTTGGAGAGGATGCACGCGACCATGAAATTGAGCGGTCACACCACCCCCTACGCCGTCCTCGGCCACCCGATCGGCCACACGCTGTCGCCCGTCATGCACAACGCCTCCTTTCGCGCCCTCGGCCTGGATGCGATCTACCTCGCGTTCGATGTGCATCCGGACCGCTTGCTCACCGTTCTCCCCGCCATGCGCGAGATGGGCTTCGGCGGCGTCAACCTGACCGTCCCCTTGAAAGAAGTGGCCTTTCGCGGACTGACGGACCTGGCGCCCTCCGCCGCTCGCCTGGGCGCCGTCAACACCGTGGAATTCGTCGAGGGTGGGGGCCTGCGCGGTCACAATACGGATGGCGATGGATTCCTCACCGCGGTCTCAGAGTCCTTCGGTGAACCGGTTGCCGGCAAGCGCATCTTCGTGCTGGGCTGTGGCGGCGCCGGCCGCGCGGTGGCCCTGACCTGTGCCGCCGGTGGCGCGGCCGCCCTCGTGCTGACCGATATGGACCCCGCCCGTGTCTCTCGCCTGGCCGGCGAACTGCGCACCGGTTTCCCGACGTGCCGCCTGGAGGAAATTCCGCCGGAGGCCGCGCATTGGCAGGCCGCGTGCCGGAGTGCCGACTTGGCCGTGCAATGTACACCGGTTGGCATGAAACCCACCGATCCGCCGCTGCTTGCGCCGGACGCCTTCCGCGCTGGCCAACTTGCCTTCGATCTGGTCTACATGTTTCCGGAAACGGCCTTCATGCGCGCGGCCCGCAGCGCCGGCGCCCGCGCCGCCAACGGCTTGGGCATGCTGTTGCACCAGGGCGCCCGCGCCTTCCAGATCTGGTCGGGGCGCGACGCCGATGTGAGCGCCATGCGGGGCGCCCTCGAAGGGGAAGTGTACGGCCCGCGCTCGTAGGGGCTGTTGAACATGCACGGCCGGGGTGGCACCCGGCCCTCCCTGCTATGGATGGGGTTCCGTGTGAGTGGGGGAGGGCGCGGTGCCACCCGCGCCGATCCGTCGTTGACGAACTGAGGTGGCCCGGCCGCTCCGCGGGCGGGCAGAGCTGCTCACGAGGTATGGATGATGGATGCTGTCGCGCCAATGCTGGTGATGTTTCCCTGGAACCTGTGGTTCGGTGCGCTGGTGATCCTGTTCGGCGCCTGCATCGGCAGCTTTCTGAATGTCTGCATCTACCGCATCCCCCGCGACGAATCCGTGGTGCATCCGGGTTCGCACTGCCCGCACTGCAATCAGGCGATCCCGTGGCACCTGAATATCCCCGTCCTCAGTTACCTCGTCTTGCGCGGCCGCTGCCGCTTCTGCGCCGGCGCCATCTCGCCGCGCTACATGCTCGTCGAGGCCCTCGTCGCCGTCCTCTTCTGGATCGTCTGGATCAAGTTTGCCTTCTCCGGCACCCAGCCGCTTTTCGGCCTGACCCCGTTGACCGCCCCCGGGCTCGTGCCCGCCTACTGGCTCTTTGTCGCCGGCCTCGTGTTGGGCACGTTCGTTGATTTCGAGCACCTGATCATCCCGGATCGCGTCACGCTGGGCGGCATCGTGGTCGGCCTGATCGCCAGCGCGCTGCTGCCCGCGCTCCATGGGCAGGTCACCCTCCTGGGCGGCCTGCTGCAATCCGCCATCGGCCTCGCCGTGGGCTGGGGGTTGCTCTGGGGCGTCTCCGCCCTCGGCCGCCTCATCTTCCGCAAGGACGCCATGGGCTTTGGCGATGTCAAACTCATGGGGGCCATCGGAGCCTGCCTCGGCTGGCGCGCGGTGCTCTTCACCATCTTCGTCTCTTCCTTCGCCGGTTCCCTGGCGGGCATTGGCATGATTCTGGCCCGCAAGAAGCAGCTCCAAAGCCGCATCCCCTATGGCCCCTACATCGCCCTGGCCGCCCTGTTGTGGATGTTCTGGGGCGAAAACTGGTGGCAGGCCTACCTCACCCTGCTGACGCCCTCCGTCCCTCCGGGGCTCTGACGGGTATCCACGGGGCGCATTGCCGTTCTGCGGGGACTGCTCTTGAATCAAGGCCTGCCGGGGCCCGGCGCTACGGGCTCGAACGCAGGAGCTGTTTCGAGATAGTTCTCGGCAAAGACGACGGAATAGTTGAGTCCGAGGTAGTTCTCGGCAAAGTTCACGAGAGGGTGTCCTGGCTGCATGCTCAGTCCACGTAGTCCCTTCTGGCGGTCATCTGCGTCACTCGTACCAGGAGGCTCTTCCCTGTCACCGCCTCGGACGCCGACCAGATGCTCCGCCGCACTCCCATGTCCAGCGCCACAGCCAGCTTGGCGGCCGCGGCATTGGCCGTATCCAGGAAGTCCTGACGCGAAAGCTCCGCGTAACGGCCATTGCTTTCGGCGATGTTCAGGACAATGCGCGTGGCCAACGTGTCGACGGATCGCTCGAAAGCGTCGTTCAGACTCCGACCCGGAGTGGTCGACACGAGCCACCGATAGAAGGCAAGTGCCACCGTATATCGGTCCAATTTCTCATGATAGAAGACACGGCCAAGCTCAGCGCCATCGCCTGCGACGTATTCTGATGAGGCCTCGGCAACATGACCCGGCATCCAGGACTTGCGCAGTCCCACCATCATCTTGCACAGCTCCAGCAATGCCTGTTTGTCCTGACAGGCCGCCGGACTCTGTAGCAGCCCCTTCACTACGGCGATGTCCATGCATGCCGCGCATTCAAAGACAGAGCCGATGGCATAGTCCAAGCTGAGCGATTTTCTCTTGGGTTGCACCAGTCGAACCGCTTCGGCAAGGTTGAACAGGATGCTTTCAGATGCGCGTAGCAGGTGGATCCACAAAGGCGTGCTGCTTGCTCCAGGAAGAGATGGGCGCTTGTACATGACCGAAGAACTCAAGCGCCTTCTGGTATACAGAGAGCTTCTCGTGGGCAAATTGCATCGGGTCCATTACTCACGCCGCCATCACCGACCAACGACAGGCCCCCTCGAAAACTTCGCCGAAAACTACAGCGATCCGGACTACCTCGTCAACTTTGCCGAGAACTAGTACGAACCTTGACTGCGCGCCATCCCTCTCTGATCCCCGCAGATGGGCAAGGTCCTGCAATGTTTCCCGGTCCTGTTTTTCAACTCAGTTTCCAGTTGTTGCGGCCGTGCCCGCCGCCCTATACTTAGCCGCTCACGGTATTCATCATGAACGCGCGCATCCTCATACTGCTTGGCCTGTTGACGTGGGCGATTCCGTCCGGTCGCGCCCAGGCCAGTCGCCCGGACCTTGGCCCCTATGCCATCATCCTGCAGCGCCAGCCGTTTGGCGTGTCTGCGCCAGCCCCCACCGCCCCGCTGCCGAATCCCATGGAGCCGGGGCCGGATGCGTTCATCAAGACCTTGCGCATGTGCGCCATCACGGATACCCCTGCCGGCACGCGCGTCGGCCTGGTCGACCTCAAAACCACCCCGCCCAAAACCTATTTCCTGTACGTCGGCGATACGGAAGAGGGGCTCGAACTCGTCGATGCCGATTACACCTCCGAAAAAGCCCTGCTGCGCAAGGGTTCCGAAGAGTATTGGATCACGATGGCCGGTGTTGGCGATGCCAGCGGCGGTGGTAACCCCGCCACCGTCGGCGGCGCCACCTCCTCGGCTGTCGCCACCGCACCCGCCTTGTCCTCGCAGAATGCGCGCCGCCTTTCCTATGCCGACCGCGTTCGCAAACGCCGCGAAGCCGAGCAGCAGCGCATGCAGGAACTCGCCTCGCGGCCGCCCATCTCCCCTGAAGAAATGGAGAAAACACTCCAGCAAATTCAGATGGATGTGATCCGCCGCGGCGAACCCGCTCTGCCTATTCCCCTGACCCCGGAAATGGATGACCAGCTCGTGGCCGAAGGCGTGTTGCCGCCGGCTCCCTGACCGATATCGTCGATCGTGTGCAAAAAAAGTTGTGACTAGGTTTCAACTGGTGTATGCTAGTCCTGCAATAGAAAAGAAGCAGGACGGACGCGGCCGATGCGTCGGAATGAGTCCCGAGGGAAATGGGGTTGACCGGCTCTTGCAGGGTGTCTATAGTTTTCATTGTCGAATGGCGGAATGGTCAAATGGACGGAGGCAGAAATGAAGCGTAGCGTACTGGCAGCATTGGGGTGCTTGGTTGCGACCGCAGCATTCGCGCAAGGACCCGTGTACAGCGTGAACGTCGTCGGTTTCAACAAGCTCCAGCTCGAAAAGAACAAGCTGTACCTGATATCAACCGCGTTTGAAGACATTAACGGTAACGCCCTGAAGGCTAGCGATGTCTTTGGTTCGCAGGTGCCGTCCGGCACCGCGATCAACTATTACGTCGGTGGTGTCCCCCCGTACCGGACCGATGCCCGCGCCTCGTTCGGACCGAACCTCGGCTGGGGCACGAACCAGACGATCAACTTCGAGGGCACCATGGGCTTCTGGCTCAAGATGCCGAATACAGGGACACAGGTGGTCTACGACGTCGTGCTCAAGGGCCAGGCGCCGATGGACAATACGACGTCCAACGTGGTGGTCAACGGGTTGAACATGCTCGCGTACCCCTACACCGCCGATGTCCACTTCACCAACACCACGCTGTATGCCACATCGCTTGTGGGTGACACGATCAACGTCTGGAATGCCGCCAGGACCAACTACGTCTCCCCGGCTTACGCCCGCACAAGCTTCGGTCCGTACCGCGGTTGGGGTGCCGGCGTCACAAACCTGTGGCTGCGTCAGGGAATGGGCTACTGGTACCGGACGACCAACGCGCTGCCGCGACTGATTACGGAAGTGCGCCCCTATCCGAAGAATCAGTAACAGTCATATCTAAACACGTGGTAAATTCAGCGCAGAGAAACGAGAGTAGGAGACACGGGTCATGAAAAGCAAGTCGTTGTTGATGGCGGTAACGATCGGGTTGCTGGCGGGCAAGGCGATGGCCTACCCGATCGCAATTGACATCACAGGTGGTGGCGGCCTCTGGATCGATCCGTTTGATCCGGAAAACGGCACGACCCTGCTCCCCGCCGGTTCTCGGGTGCAGCTGTGGTGGTCCTATGACGCGGCCTACTCCCAGACCACGCCTGGATCCGTGACGCCCGAAACAGCGGCCTTGGACACGGGCGGTCAGTCCGTGACCCATGGCGACTACGTGTTGTGGAGCGGCACCACGCCGGACGATGGCGGGTGGGGCACGCCCCAGAACTTCCAACTGACGGATGCGAACATCCCCGGTGCTGGCCACTCGATTTCCGAAGGCCACATCTACCTGTACGTCTATCAGGACAGCACGCCGGACGCCGGCGACTACGGGATCATGTCGGAGATTTACGGCCCCAATGGCACGTCTCAAGTGGTCTGGGGAAATCAGACGCCGGGTGGCCTGTTGCCCCCCGCCGATCCGATCTCGCCCTCGACCGCACCCGCAAGCGGCTACTTCGGGGCGTCCAACCCCTTCCGATTCCAGGTCGTTCCCGAGCCGGGTACGATGGCACTCGTGGGTATCGGCGCCCTGACGATCGCGGCACGTCGCCGTCGTAAGTCGGCGTAATTCTCGGTAAGTCTGCAGGAATTCGGACTGTCTCCGGACCTGCGCTATTCGACAAGACGGGCCCCGACATCAGTTCGGGGCTCGTCCCTTTATAACCCGCGAAGCACCTCAGGCTCATATGAAGATACTCTCTGTCATCGCGCTCCTCGTCCTCGTTGCTGCCGGTGTCGATGCGCAAGCAGAGGCCTCACGCGAAACTCCGGCCATTTTGGTTCTGGCACCGGCAGAAGCCGATTCCGCCTGGCTCGCGGGACTGAAGCAGTACATTGCCGATGAATTGCTGGTGACCGTCCAGTTGGGGCAGTTGGCAGTGCCCAGCCTCACGAACAACGAGGACATCGTGCAGCATCTTCTCGCTGCAAATACCGCCTCGCAGCCCCATGTCATTCGCTTGATCGTTCTGGACGATCCTTCGTTGGGCATCGAGTCGCGTTTGCACATCGTGGATGGCGAACGAGCTGCGATTGTCAATCTGGCGGCGTGGAAGCCGGCGGCGCCACAGGACAGCAGCCTGACCATCGATGTCTGGCGCGGACGTGCCGATCGGCAGTTCATTCATGCGGGGGGGAGACTACTGGGGATGCCGGTCTGCCCACTGCCTCTCTGCGTGCTTCAGGACAACATGCACGAGAGCACGCTCGACCAGTGCTCGCGCGGCCTTTGTCCGCCTTGCCGCGATCAGTTGCGCGTTTTGCTCGGACTGCCCGCGGAGGGCTCGCCCAGTCCGGATCCATCCAGTCAGCTTTGATGCGCTGTGGCCCTTCGACCGGTGCGTCTTGCCCCAATATGATTGTCACCCCATGTGCGCACTGCGTATAGTGCAGCCCACATGAAGTGCTCTGCTCGCCTAACCGATCTCCTGCTGACCATCTTCGTCAGTGGTCTTGCGTTTGCGGTGTACTTGAGTACGTTAGCTGTCGGTGCGTACCCCGGCGAGTTCTCCTCTATTCTAACCCAGAAGCTCGGTCTCATCCCGTGCTTCACGGCGGAGCGTCCCCTGTGGAACCTCGTCGCCGACCTCATCCTCCAACTGCCGGGGGGGGGCGATCCGGCGAGACGGCTAAACTTACTGAGTGCCTTCTGGGGTGCGATCGCGGTGGGACTCCAGTACCGCGTCGTGCACGATATCATCTTCCTTTGCATCCGCTATGAGGACGATGAAATCGCTCGCGTCCACCGTGTAGCCCGCCTAGGAGGGCTTGGCGCTGCGCTGGCCCTGGCCTTTTGCGTGCCGTTCTGGGTGGTGTCGACCCGCAGTCACTGGGCGACTTTCCATACCACCCTGTTTCTCCTCATCGTGAACCAATTCAACCGCCTTCTTGAACGCGAGTCACGGTGGGAGTCCGTCGCGTTTGGATTGGGATGCGGCTTGGTTACCGTGGAGTATCCCAGCTTGGTCATCTTTATACCCCTGTTCGCCGCTGGATTCCTTATCGCGCAATGGAAGCGCGAGAATCTGTCCCGGCGCCAGTGGTTGCCGCCGGCGGCCGCCGCGGTAGTCGGGCTCAGTCTTTACCCCCTTGCCGCTTGGCTTTTCATGGGCACGGAAGGCCACCGCCTGCTGGGCGAGCACACCTTCCTGATAACCCTGTGGGAACTGCTCCGGGCGCAGTGGTTCGTTCTGGTGAGAAGCCTTCCCAGCGTGGGCTGGCTCGCGGTGTTGTTGGTGACCGCTGTGCCGGCGGCACTGGGCTTGTCCATGGCGCGACGGGGTCTGAATGACGAAAGCGATTGGGCGCTGAATCTGCTCCATATCGTGCTCACCTCTCTGGCGATCGCCGTCCTGCTCAATCTGGCGTTGGCTCCCTGGCGCCTTCTGGGCTTCCAACGCCTGCTGGTGATGCCCTATGTGCTGCTGACCGCGCTGGTCGGCTATCTGCTGGCGTTCTGGTATCGCTTGCCGGAGGGGTGGTGGCCCCATTCATCCAATCGCCTGGTCATTGGCCTTCGGTGCGGCGCGGGGCTGCTGGCCGCGGTGCTCGGGCTCGGCCTGATTGTCGCCGCCGCCGTCCGGAATCTGGCGCAAGCGGACGGTCGCCCTTCGGCGATGGTGCGCCTGGTCGCGGCCGAAACCGTCAAGAGTCTCGAGGGGCGCACGTGGCTGGTTACCGATGGCCTGATCGATGACGCCATTGCGCTGGAGGGCTTGCGCCAGCGTCTGCCTCTCAAGCTGATCGATGTCACCGCCGCACGCAAGCCCCTCATGCGCGCGTACGTCGCCAGCCTCTTCGACGACCCGCGCCTTCGCAATCTCGCGGATCTGAACCTCGCCACCCTCGTCCATACCTGGTTTCAGACCGATACGAATACGCTGCATGAGGTCGCGGTCATGACAAGCCCGGATCTCTGGGTGGCCGCAGGGCATCTGGCACAGCCCCACCTGACGCTCTTTCTCGGTGGCGGGGAAACCAATCGGGCGGCGGTGCTGGCGGCCATGCAGGAACACCGCGAATTCTGGCAGCGCATGGAGTCATCTCCCTATCTGAATGGCAGCCGCAGTGTGGGCCCTCTCGAAGGTCAGCGCCGGTATCTCTGCCAACGCGTCGGCATGGTCGCCAACAACTTTGGCGTCTGGCTTGAAGACCTTGGTGAGGCCACCTGGGCGTACGAGGCCTACACCCACGCGCGGGTTCTGGACCCGGGCAACGTGTGCGCGCTGATGAACCAGTACACCTTGCTGCAGCAGGGGCATGCTGCCGCTGACGCCGGGGATGTGCGTGCCGCGATGAAGGAACTTGAGCAACTGATGGCCCAGAACCGACCGTCGCTGCTCGCCTTGGTTCGCACGTATGGGTACGTGCGCTCCCCTAAGAGTCTGGCGCACCTGGGGGAACGCTGGGCTCAGGGAGGGCAGCCGGAGCTGGCCATGGCCGGTCTGCGCCGGGCCATGGGGTTGCAGCCGGACGGTGACCACCAGCATGCCAAGGAAGTGCTTGCAGGCTTGTACCTCTTGCAGAACCGCGACATCGAGAGCGAAGCCCTTTACGAGGAGATGCTGTCCAAGAATCCGCAACAGCAGGTGGCGTTGTTGGGGTTGGCCCGCGTGGCGGCCTTTCGTGGACAGACAGAACGTGCGAAGGCCTACCTCGATAGAGCGGCGAAGGCGGGCGTCCCCGACTTGGTCATGCAACTGGAGTACGCGGCGTTTTATCTTTCGGCGGGCGAGATCGCCGAGGCCAAGGCACTCTTGAAGGAACTGGTGCTCAAGGAGCCCAACCTTGTGCGCGCGTGGTCCATGATCGTGGCCATCAACATCAAGGAGAAGGACACGGCCGGTCTCTATGAGTCGGTTCGCCGGGTGCAGTCCATCAAGGAGGGCAATGCGCTGCTGCTGGCCACCGCCACCGGCTATCTTGCCATGCTGCAGGAGGATTTGGTCGGTGCCGTCATGGCGTTTGAAAAGGCTCTCTCCCTAAGCCCCAGCAGTGTTCAGATACTGGAATGGCTGGTGCGCCTCGATCTCCTCCAGGGTGCCGGCCCCGCCGTCGAGCGGCGCCTGACGCAACTCCTGGAACTCGACCCCGGCAACGCATTCGGCAACTACGTGCGGGCCGGTCTGCAGATCGGGCGGAAGGACTACGAACTGGCGCGCGACTCCCTGGAGCGCAGCCTGGAAACCCGCAAGTCTCCCGAGGCCCATAACGACCTGGCTTGGTTGCTCATGGAAGGGGGGGCCTTTGCCGAGGCTGAGACGCACGCGCGCGCCGCGCTGGCCCTGCAACCATCCCTGTGCCCGGCCTGGGACACCCTGGGCGTGCTGATGGTGAAAACCAAACGCTTTGATGAGGCTCGCGTTGCCTTCACTAAGGCGCTTGAACTGCAGCCTGATAACGTGACCGTGGCCATGAATCTTATCGAACTGGATCTTCGGCAAGGTCGCAAGCAGGAGGCCGCTCAACGCTTGGATAACGTGGCGTTGCGTGTCGATGACTTGTCGGCCGACGAACAGACCAATTACCAGAAACTGCGTCAGGAACTTTGATCGGGGCCAGCATGACACACGACGAGGCGCTACGACTGCTGAAGGCAATGGGGCAGGAGCATGTGCTGGGGTTTTGGGATCGGCTGGATGCGGCGCAGCGGGATGCGCTGCTGGCGCAGGTGGCGACACTGGACGGCCCCAGCCTGACGCGCATGCGGGCGATGCT
>CAZWQJ010000135.1:0-2965 GCA_964635825.1 uncultured Victivallales bacterium
GGGATTTCGATTCTGACAAGCGATGGACTCGGATGCGCACGTGGCAGGAAGAATGGGATCTGCTTGTGTAAGTGCTTCATTTCCAACACCCCAACATTCCATTGTTCCAGTCCCTATGGGATGCCAATGAATCCTAGTCTTGATCGCAATCGTAATCCATTTCGTGCGAAGCGATTAGGATTAGGATTAGGATTACGATTAAGATGAAGATGCAAAATGGATGTACGCCCTTAACAAAACGCCATTATGGCGAGAGGCTGGTTGTTAGGATGAAGGCGACGTTTTTGGGGACGGGGACATCGGTGGGGGTGCCGATGATCGGGTGTGGGTGCGCGGTGTGCCGATCGACGGACCCGCGCAACAAGCGGCGCCGGACGAGTTTTTACGTGGAGGCCGGCGGCGTGAAGCTGTTGGTGGACACGCCGCCGGATTTTCGCGAGCAGGCGCTGACGTTTGGGCTGGCGCGGGTGGATGCGGTGTTGTTCACCCACGCGCATGCGGATCACATTTTTGGCTTCGACGACATTCGGCGCTTCAACCTGCTCCAGGGCGGCGTGATCCCGGCCTATGGGGCGGCTCAGACGTTGGAGGATTTGCGGCGGATTTTTAACTATATCGGTAGCGACACGGAGCCGGGCGTGTACCGGCCGCAGATCGAGTTCCGGTTGGCGGCGGAGCCGTTTCGATTGGGCGAGGTGACGGTCCAACCGGTGCCGGTGACGCATGGGGCGCGGGCGGCGCAGGGGTATGTGTTTCGGTGCGGCGGGTGCAGCGTGTGCTACATCCCGGACTGCCGGGCCATCGACGACGAAGTGATCGCGCAGATCCAGGGGCTGGATGTCATGATTCTGGACGGGTTGCGGCACCGTCCGCACAGCACGCATCTGACGGTGGCGGAATGCCTGGGTTACCTGCGGCGCATTGGGGCCCGACGGTCCTTCATGACGCACATGTGCCACGATCTGGATCACGAGGCGACCGAGCGTGAGCTGCCGCCGGACGTGCGTCTGGCTTATGATGGGCTGGTACTGGATTGGTAGGCGGGTGGAGAGGACGGCGGGGCCGCCGTCCCTCCAGGCGACGAGCGGACTTCGATACTGGAGTGGCTGCGGCCCTGCGGATTGGTTGATGCGATGTATACGGATTCGCATGCGCATTTTGACGAGGCGGACGGCGTGGATGGCCACCGGGAGGTGCTCGCGCGCGCGGCGGCGGCGGGCGTGTCGCGTGTGGTGGCGGTTGGCGGATCGGCCGCATTGAACGCGGGCGCGCTGGCGGCGGCACGCGATTTCCCTGCCATGGTGCGCGCCACGCTGGGGTTTGACCGTGATTGTGCCGCGGTGGCGGCCGCCGACGCCGGGGCGTTGCAGGCGTCGATGTCGGCGTTGCGTGAGGCGGTCCTGGCGGAACGGGGGCGGGTGGTGGCGATTGGAGAGACGGGCCTCGACTATCACTACAGTCCCGACCGGCCGGCGGGGCAGCGGCAACTTTTCGAAGCGCAGTTGGAGTTGGCCTTGGCGCTGCAGTTGCCGGTGGTGGTGCACAGCCGCGATGCGGATGAGGACACGCTGGCGGTGCTGGGGGCCTACGCGGCGTCCGGCGGGCGGGGGGTGCTGCATTGCTTCACGGGTGGCCCGGCCTTTGCGGAGCGGTTGGTGGCCATCGGCTTCCTGATCAGTTTCAGTGGCATTGTGAGTTTTCGCAATGCGGATCCGCTTCGGGCCGTGGCGGCGATCGTGCCGGAAGATCGGTTGCTGCTGGAGACGGATTCGCCCTATCTGGCGCCGGTGCCGATGCGTGGCCGTCGCAATGAGCCGGCGTTTCTGCCGCATGTGGCGGCGGCGGTGGCGGCGGTGCGGGGGTGCGGCGTTGAGCCGCTGGCGGCGGTCACGACGGCGAATGCATCGCGGCTATTCGGGGGGTGGTAGGTTGGCGGTTGTCGGAGCCCGCGCGCGGAGCGCACGGGCCACCCCGGAGAATGTGGGACCATCCACGGACGGCGCGGAGGCCGTCCCTCCATTAGCGCCGGAGCAGGTCGTAGCCTTTGGCACCGAGGTGGGCGCGGCCGAAGAGCAGCTTCTGTTCGATGAAGGTCAGGAGGCGGTACTTGGCGCGTTCGTGGCGCTGCGGCCAGGGGGACTTGCCGGTGTACTGCAGGTCGGCGCCCCAGTTGAATTCGGCGATCCACTTCTGCATGACGGCGGGATGGGTGCCTTCGAAGAGGGGAATCTTCTCGAGCGAGCCATATTCGTACGAGCGCCCCGGTTCGCCGTAAGCCTTGTCGGCGAAGTCCTTGCCCTTGTGGGTGGTCATGAACTCGTGGATTTTGCGCTGCATGAGGCGGGGTGGGCGGACCCAGCCATAGTGAAAGATCTCGGCGTCGACATCGGCGACGCGCAGTTTGCGTCCATCGAGGCGGAACGATTGGGCGGAGCGGAAGGACTGGACGCGGGCGCCATTGCGCACGATGCGGATTTCGGCTGGGTACCAGGCGTGGTTGCGGTGGACGTGCTGGTAGTCGCCCCAGAAATGGAGGTAGCGGAAGAGCAGGCCTTCGACTTCCGTGTCGGGAAGCAATTGCTCGCATCGCCGGCGGATCGGTTCGAGGTGGCGTTCGTGCACGACCTCGTCGGACTGGACATAGAAGCACCAGTCGCCGGTGCACGCGTTCAGGGCGATGTTGGTTTGCTGGCTGTGGATGTACTTGCCGATGCGTTCGCGATCGGTCCATTCGGTGTCGATGATGCGGATCTTGGGGTCGCCGATGGCGGCGATTTCGTCGCGGGTGCGGTCGTCCGCGTCGCCCTTGCCCACGGCGACGACGAACTCGTCGCAGATGGGCAGGATGGAGCGGATGGATTCCGCGACGGGGTAATACAGTTTCTGAGCATTCCGACAGAAGGAAAAGCCACTGATGCGCATGGGGCTAGAGCAAGCCCGAATAGCGGGGGATTGTCAAGGGGCG
>CAZWQJ010000135.1:3065-12076 GCA_964635825.1 uncultured Victivallales bacterium
AAAAGACAGGCGGGTGATGGGCAGCCCCTGGCCGGTGAAGAGTTCCTCGAACTCGGTGATCTCATCGGGTTCGGGTGGCGGCGCGGGGAATTCGGTGAAGGCGGGGTTGGCGGTGAATCGTTTGCGGATTTCGAGGCCATAGTCGGTGTGGTCGGTGCGGACATGGATGGTGCCGCCGGGGGCCATGGTTCGCTGCAGGCTGGCGATGAAGGCGATGCTGAAGAGGCGGCGCGGGTGATGGCGGCGTTTGGGCCATGGGTCGGGGAAGAAGACAAAGAGGGTGGAGATGGAGGCGGGGGGCAGGAGGCGCTCGATGGCGTAGGCGCTTTCGATGCGCAGGAGGCGCACATTGGTGAGGTTGGCGCGTTGAAGCTTGCGGTCGACGCGACGGATGCGGGCGAGGAGCCGGTCGATACCGAGGAAATTGCGCTCGGGTTGTTTGGCGGCGCGGGTGGCGAGGAAGCGCCCCTTGCCGCAGCCGAGTTCGACGTCGAGCGGGCGGTGGGCGTCGGGAAAGAGATCCTCCAGGCGCAGGACATCGGTCCAGCTGGCGGGAGAAAAGACGGCGCTGGGAGGCAGGGGCAGGTTCACCGCCCGAACAAGCGCGCGAAGAAGCCGCCGCCGCCGCCCTTGTCCACGCGATCCATGCGGGCTTGAATAAAATCCAGGGCGAAGATCTGGAAGCCCTGGGGGCCGATGGCGGGTTTATACTTCTTGGTGGCGGCAAAGAGGCCATCCTTGCCCGCGTCGATATAGCGGTTCATGGAGGCGATGTCGGAAGAGCGTTTTTCGGCGAGGGACTGGAGGAGGGGCATGAACTCGCGGGTGAGGTTGCTGCGCGCATTCCAGTCTCCGCGCTTGGCGGCCAGGATGTCGGCTTCGAGGATGCGCGCTTGGGACTGCTTGCGGGCGTTGGGGCCTTGAGGGCCGAGGTTCAGGGCGATCTTCATCGTGGGCGCGCTCCTTGGACTGGTGGAAAACGGGTGAGGCCCCGTCGCCGAGCTTGTTCTCCGCAGAATGCTGGGTTACTGTGCCGCATTCGGCCCGATGACGTCAAGATGAAGCACCGTCGCAGATCACGCAGGGACCGGTTCGAGCGGTACCTGGTTGAGTTAATCCAGGATCGCCAGGCCGCTCCGACGCTGACCCAGGGGGAGAAGGCCCTTCTCGCTCTCCTGAAGGCTCTCTCGCGCCTCTATCGCGCGGTGATCCAGTTGCGGCAGTGGCTGTACGCGAAGGGGCTGTTCCGGCATCACACGCTGGGTGTGCAGGTGATCAGCATCGGCAACCTGACGGTGGGTGGCACGGGGAAGACGCCGGTGGTGGAGACGTTTGCGCGCGAGTTGCAGAAGGAGGGGCGCAAGGTGGCGATCCTCAGCCGCGGCTACAAGAAGGAGGAGCCGCCGTGGGCGGAGCGGTTGCTGGACCGGTTGCTGATGCGGGAGAAGAGCCAGCCGCCGCGGGTGGTTTCGGATGGCAAGACACTGCTGCTGGACTCGGCGATGGGTGGCGACGAGCCGTACATGCTGGCGTCGAATCTGCCGGACGTGTGCGTGGTGGTGGACCGGGATCGCGTCAAGAGCGGCAAATATGCGATCAACCGCTTGGGGTGCGACACGCTGTTGCTGGACGATGGGTTTCAGTATTTATCGCTGAAGCCGCGGGTGCAGGTGGTGCTGGTGGATCGGACGAATCCGTTTGGCAACGAGAACTGCTTGCCGCGCGGGGTTTTGCGTGAGCCGATCAAGAATATCCGGCGGGCCGATTTCATATTCATCACCAAGTCCGATGGGTCGGGGGCGGAGGAGTTGAAGGCCCGGCTGCGGAAGTTAAATGACCGTGCAGAAATTATCGAGTGTCGGCACCGGCCGCGCTATTTGCAGGATCTGTATACGCGGGAGCAGCTGCCGTTGGAGCGGCTGCAGGGCATGAAGGTGATGGCGGTGTCCGCGATCGCGGTGCCGAAGGGGTTTGAAGAGGAGCTGCAGCGGCTGGGGGCGAAGATCGTGCAGCGGGTGGCCTTTGCGGATCACCACCGCTACAGCCAGCAGGAAATCATCGACATCATCAACCGGGCGCGTGAAGTGCGGGCGGACGCGATCATCACGACGGAGAAGGACGCGGTGCGTTTTCCGCATTTGGACCGGCGCGACGTGTCGGTGTACTTTTTGCGCGTGGAGATTGAGATCTTGAGTGGGAAGGAAGACTTCCGCTCCTGCATCGCGCGAGTATGTTTCCGATGAAACCCGTCGTCCTGGTTCCGAACTGGCTGGGCGACGGCATCATGGCGATGCCGGCCCTGCAGGCGTTGTGCCGGCGCGAGGGACTGACGGGGCTGACGGTGCTGGCGAAGCCGCGCGTGCTGGGGCTTTGGCGGCTGCACCCGGATGTGGGCACATGCTGGGAACTGGGGCCGGGGACGCGGGGGACGGTGCTGGCGGCGCGACGGCTGCGGAGCGAGCGCACGCGGACGGTGTACGTGCTGCCGAACTCGTTTCGCGCGGCGCTGATTCCGTGGCTGGCGGGGGTGCCGGAACGGGTTGGGGTGCGCGGTCACCGCCCGGCCGCGCTGATGCGGCCCTGCGTGAGTTTGCCGCGGGAATACCGGGATCGCCACCAAGCGGAAGAATACCGCTTTCTTCTGGGCGTTGAGGATGGTGGGGTGGGCGAGGATGTGCTGCCGCGGCTGCGAGTTCCGGCGGACGTGGTGGCGCGCATACGGGAGCGGACGCGGTTTGGGGATGGGGAGCGGGTGATTGGGGTGTTGCCCGGGGCCGCGCGAGGGGCGGCCAAGCGGTGGCCGGTGGAGCGCTTTGCGGCGGTGGCGGGCGATCTGGCGCGGCGGATACCGGCACGAATCCTGGCGTTGGGTAGTGCGGCGGAGGAGGGCGCGTGCGAGAGGGTGGCGACGGCGGCGGGGCCGTCGGCGGTGAACCTGGCGGGGCGGACGAACCTGGCGGAACTGGCGGCGGCGCTGGGGCGATGCGATGTGGTGATCTGCAACGATAGTGGCGGCATGCACCTGGCGGCGGCCATGGGGACCCCGGTGGTGGCGGTGTTTGGGATCACGGACCCGCGCAAGACGGGGCCGCTGGGAGTTGGCCACCGCGTCGTTTCGGGCGAAGGGGCCAGCCGGTCGCGCGACATTTCCCGGCGTTCGGCGGAGGCGCAGCGTGTGCTGGCGACGATCAGTGTCGAGCGCGTGGTGGCGGAGGCCGTGGCGGCATTGGCGGAGCGGCCGTCGGCATGAAGCCCGCCGCGCTCTTTCGTTCCACGGCTGTGGTCAGCGCGGGCACGGCGGCGAGCCGCATCCTGGGTTTTGTGCGCGAGATGCTGATGGCGTGGCTGTTCGGTACCTCGCTGGCGAAGTCGGCATTCGATGTGGCCTTTCGGATACCGAATCTGTTCCGCCGCCTGCTGGGAGAGGGAGCCCTTTCGGCCGCGTTTGTTCCGGTATTCGCCGAGACGCTCAAGAAGGATGGGCGGGCGGAGGCCGACCTGCTGGTATCGCGCGTGGCCACGTTGCTGGGGGCGGTGCTGTCGGTCATCGTCGGCGTCAGCATTCTCGCGATCTGGGGTTTTGAGCATGTGGTGACGTTGGACGCAAAGACGGCGGCGGTGCTGCCGCTGTTGCGGATCATGCTGCCGTATGCGCTGTTCATCTGTCTGGCGGCGCTGGCGATGGGGGTGTTGAACACGTTTGGCTATTTTGCGGTGCCGGCGTTGGCGCCGGTGCTGCTGAACCTGGTGTGGACGGCGGCGCTGATCTGGGTTTGCCCGCGGATGGGGGGCACGCCCGAGGAGCAGATCTACTGGCTCTCGTGGTGCATTCTGGGGGCCGGTGCGTTGCAGTTGGTGGCGCAGGTGCCGATGTTGCGGCGCTGCGGTGTGCATGTGCGGCTGCGGATGCAGTGGGGCGATGCGCGCGTGCGGCGAGTGCTGTTGCTGATGGGGCCTGCGGCGCTGGGCATGGGCGTGCACCAACTGAACACGGTGATCAGCGGCGTGCTTGCGCTGCTGGTGGGCACGTGGGCGCCGGCGGCGTTGACGTATGCCGAGCGCCTGGTTTATCTGCCGCTTGGGGTGATCGCGACGGCGCTGGGGACGGTGCTGCTGCCGGCCTTCTCGCACCAGGCAGCGAACGACCGCCACGATGACATTCGCGGGACGCTGCTGTTGTCCCTGCGCGTGGTGCTGCTGGCGATGACGCCTGCGGCCGTGGGGTTGCTGGTGCTGGCGGATCCGATCGTGCGGCTGTCCTACGTGTGGGGCGGTGGGCGCTTCGATGCCGACTCCACGCTGATGACCGTGCGGGCCGTGATCTTCTATGCGCCCGGGTTGATTGTCTTCAGCCTGGTGAAAGTGATCGTGCCGGTGTTCTATGCGCTGAAGGATACCCGCAATCCGGTGCGAGTGGGCCTGTGGTCGGTGGGTGTGAACCTCGTGCTGAATCTGGTCTTTGTCGTGACCTGGCCCGTCGGCTATGCGCATGCGGGCCTGGCGCTGGCGACCGTGATGGCCAGCATTTTCAATGGCGTGGTGCTGGGGATCTTGCTGCAGCGCCGAATTGGCGATCCGGGGTGGGGGCGCATTGCGCGCACGGGGATGCGTGCGATGATGGGGTCCGTGCTCATGGGGGCGATGGCGTGGTACACGCAGGGCACGGCCGAAGCCGCGCTGCTCGGGCGTGGACTGGCGCCCAAGCTTGCGCAGACGGTGAGCCTGGGTGGGGCGATCGCGCTCGCGATGGCCTTCTATGCGGTGTGGCTCGCGATCACGGGGCGCGACGATCTGCGCGTGCTGCTGCGGCGGCGGCGCGGCACGCGCACGGCGGCCTGACGTCCCCTTGGTTCACGATCGGCGCATGCGGCTCGTGAGTGAAGGGTGCTACGTGGAGGCAACGGCGCCTAGCAGCCCGTTGAAGAACTCAGGACGGACCGGACGGAGCCGGTCCCTCCATCGAAAAATCGAGCATTTGCGAACATAAGTGGAGGGCCGACCTCTGTGTCGGCCGCTTTTTCAACGGGCTGCTAGGCCGTTCGTTCGACACCTATGACGCCGATGCGTCCGATCTTTGTCGGGAAACTTGTCGACAAAGTACCCGACAAAGCTCGCGACAAAGCTAAGGTTGCGGGCGAGAGCCCGAGGATTACACGGCTCCTCCTTCCCTTGCGTCATCGTGCGAAAAGGGCGACAATATTGGGTATGAACGGGTGTCGGCGATGAGAGGAGCGGGGGCGATGCGTGGCGGGGTGGTCGCGATACTTCTGGCGCTGGGGGCCATTGAGGTCGGCGCGGCGCCGGACGTCTCCTTTGGCGCGCTCCCATTTCTGGAGGGGTTCACGCTGGCGGCGCACGTGGAGACGCTGTCGGCGCCGGAGTGGTATCGCGACAACTTCTCGGGCTGTTGCCTTCTGCCCTCGACGGGAGAACTGCTGGTGGTGCTGAACCGCCGCCAAGACTCGCTGAACCCGGCGATCCTGGTCTACCGCACCGACGGTGTTTACCAACGCCGCATCGAGATGACAGGCTTTGATGACACCGAGGGGATCTGTGTGGTCGACGGGGCGAGTGGCCAGGTGGCCATCGTGGAAGAGGGGCTGGGGGCCATCACGATTGTCACGATCACCTCCGGCACGACGTCGCTGGACAAGGGGGATGGGCGCACGCTGTCGATGGGGCTGGTAGGCCTGGGGAACAGCGGGATTGAAGGGATTACCTACCAGGCGGGTTCCAACACGTTTTACGCGGTGCGCGAGAAGACGCCGCTGGCGGTGTACCGGGTGGTCGATCTCGGGGGAACGAACAGCGCGACCACCGTGGCCTTTGATGCGGCCGCCCAGTTGGGGGCGTTGTGCACGGATCTATCGGATGTACAGTACGACGCGGGGACGGGGCACTTGCTGATCCTCAGCGACGAGAGCCGGTTGATCATGGAGTGCGATGTGGAGGGCAACGTGATTGGCGAACTGCCCGTGGACTTCGACCAACCGGAGGGGCTCACGCTGTCTTCGGATCGGCAGACGCTCTATGTGTTGGGCGAGCCGCGGGAATTTTCGCGATATGGGCGAGTGGCGGTTCCGATTCCGACGGGCAGCGGCAACGAGGGGACCACGGCCCTCGTGCCCGTCTGGTTGTCCTCACCCGATGCGAACATGGTTACGGTGGAATACACGATTGGGGGCGGCAGTGCGACGTCCGGTTCGGATTACGCGCCGGCGTCGGGATCGGTATCGTTCTCTCCCGGCGCGACGTCGGCCACCATCAACGTGAGCTTGTTAACCGACTCGGTTCTGGAAGCGCCGGAAACGGCGACGATCACGCTCGTGAACCCGATCCATGCGGGGCTTGGAGCGGCGAGTGCGTACCAGCAGACCATTGTGGACCGCGGCCTGTTTGACTGGGCCGCGATTGCATCCCCGCAGGCATCGGGGGTTGCATTCCGCGTGAGCATTCGGGCGGTCGATGTGGGCGGTGGGACCCTGAGCGGGTTCACAGGGACCGTTGGCCTGCAAAGTACAGCGGGGTGGATATCGCCGGCGACCAGTGGCAATTTTGTTGGGGGTATATGGGAAGGAGCGGTGACGGTGCATGGGCTGGGGGCGGGCGTCACGCTTGTGGCCGGTGATGCCACGGGGCATACGGGTTCGAGTGCGCCGTTTGATGTGGAGGCAATGCCGACGTTGCGCATGACGCTGCCGGAGCGCGTGGAAGAGACGCAGCTGCAGGCGACTGGGCTTGTGAGTGTGACGGCGGCCCGGGAGACGGACGTGACGGTTGCGCTGACAGGGAGCGATGGCGGCGTGGTGGAAGTGCCGGTGTCGGTGACGCTGCTGGCGGGGCAAATGGAGGTGGCCGTGCCGCTGGGGATCGTCGACGACGCGCTGCTGAATGGTGGACGCGCGGTGACGGTGTGGGCGAGTGCCGTCAACTATGAAAGCGGCAGCGACACGCTGGTGGTGGCCGATGACGAGCAGGCGCTGTTGACGGTGACACTGCCGGTCGGTGCGAGCGAAGGGGATGGGGTGTTGGTTGGGGGCGGTGCGGTTGAGGTGTCGGCGCCACCGGATCGAGGGATCACGGTCTGGCTTCAGTCCCTGACGCTGGGAGAGGTGGCGGTGCCGGCGTCGATCCTGATCCCGGCGGGCACCACGACTGGGGCTTTCGATGTCACGATTGTGGATGATACCTGGATTGATGGGACGCAGTCGGCGACGGTGACGGCAGAGGTGGTGGGGTGGCCGGTGGCGGCGGGGACGCTGGCGGTCGGCGACAATGAGCAGACGAATCTGCTGCTGCAGGTTGCGGGCCGGTTGCGGGAGGGCGCGGGAGTGGTCACGAATGGAGGCTGGGTGGCGCTGACGGGGCGGTTGCCGACGGACGTGCAGGTTCACTTGGGGTCCCTCGACGAGACCGAGCTGGTGGTGCCGGCGTCGGTGACCATCGTGGCCGGAGCGACCTCGACCACGTTCAATCTCTCGCTGCCGGACGACGCGCTGTTTGACACGGCGCAGGTTGTCGAACTGCAAGCGTCGGCGTTGGGTTTCACGGGGACGTCGCGCTGGTGCGTGGTGATGGATGACGAGCCGGTGACGAACTACGTGGCGCCGAGCGGGTTGCACGTGTGGCCGTTCACCCGGTGGGAAGAGGCGGCGACGAACATCCAGGATGCGATTGACGCGGTGTCGGCGGGCAGCGTGGTGTTGGTGGGGGATGGGATCTTCGACAGCGGCGGGGCGGTCGCGGGCCCTGGTGGGACCGGAAGTCGGGTGGTGGTGGGGACGGGGGTGACGGTGCGGAGCGTGAATGGGCCGGAGGGGGCATGGATTGTGGGGGCAGGCACGTCGACAACCGTGCGTACGCGATGCGCCACGGTCCTTAGCGGGGGGCGGCTGGAAGGGTTCACGCTGACCAATGGGGTGACGTGGGGCGTGGCGGGGAGTGAAGGGCAGGGGGGCGGTGTGTGGTGTGCAGACACGTCGGCCGTGGTTGCGCGCTGCCGGATTGTGGGCAACGCGGCGTGGTGGGGAGGCGGGGCGTACCGGGGCCTGCTCTCGGAGTGCGTGTTGAGCGGCAATGTGGGGACGAATGGCGGCGGAGCCAACCGGTCGTTGCTCAAGAATTGCCTGGTGGTCGGGAACCTGGCCGGCAGCGGGGGTGGGGTGAACGGTGGGGTGCTGGTCAATTGCACGGTCAGCAGCAACGTCGCCAGCTATGGGGGCGGAGTCGTCAGCGTGACCCAGCACAACAGCATCGTCTACTTCAACGTGGCCGCTTCGTCGCCGAACCACGTGACATCCGTGGCGACCTTTACATGCACGATGCCAGCGGCCACCGCCGGGAGCAGCAACATCAACCGCAATCCGCTGTTTGTGGATGCGGGCGCGGGGAACTACCGTCTGCAATTGGGGTCGCCATGCACAAATGCAGGCAACACGGTCCTGGCATCCACGGGTGCCGATGTTGCTGGGGAGGCGCGTGTGGCGCACGGGCGCGTGGACATGGGCGCGTACGAATATGACGGCTGGCGGGACGACACGGATGGCGACTGGATGGCGGATGCCTGGGAGTTGACCTATGGCCTCAACGCCACGAGCCGAGAGGATGGGGCCCTGCATGCGGACGTAGACGGCATCGCGAATGCGGACGAGTTCATCGCCGACACCGATCCCACGGATCCGGATTCCTACTTCCGGATCGCGGCCATCACCAACGCGCTGCCGGTGGTCATTGCCGTTTCGTCCTCTGTCAGTCGAGCCTATGGGTTGGAGTATCGCGATGCGATGTTGGGGACGGGATGGGAGGGGATGGACGGGCAGAGCGACGTGCCGGGAAACGGCGGGCTCCTTCTCCTGATGGATGATCGCAACGGTGCAACGCAGGGGAATTACCGCGTGTGGGTGGGGCTGCCGTAGGGGATCTGGCCGAGCCCAAGAAGCCGGTATGGTGCGGAAGGCGCAACCAAACTGGATTTGCCACAAAGAGGCACAAAATGCGCAAACAATGAACGG
>CAZWQJ010000136.1:0-11916 GCA_964635825.1 uncultured Victivallales bacterium
TGGTGTTGCTGTTGATGACGCAGTGCGTGACCAGCCCGTTCGTCATGTATATCCCACCGCCCGCCGCACCACTGTCGTAGAGATACCCCCCGCGCACCACGCAGTTGGTCAGGGTTCCCCCGCTCATCCACACGTTACCGCCCTTCTGCCCGGTTGGCCGGTTGCCCCGTTGCAGCGTGAAGCCGCTGACCGTCGCCACCGCGTTCGAGATCATGATGACCCGACGCCCCGCCACGCCCCCGGCATCGACGGTCGTGACGTCCGGTCCGTTGGCGCTCCGCAGGGTGACGCCGTTGGTCAGAAGAAGGTGGGTCGCGATGGCATAGGTCCCGTTCGTGACCAGCACGGTGTCGCCCGGAGACGCCACGTCGATGGCCGCCTGGATGTTCGTGGCCGCGTCTTCCAAGATGGCATAAGGATGATGGTGGCCGCCATTGGTCCAGACCAGAAAGGTCGACTGGGCCCAAGCCGCACCTGCCGCGAGCAGGAAAAATAAACTCGCGGCACTCGCCATCGCAAATCGCTTCATGTCGTGTTCCTCCGCCTTTTCTTTACCATCAGCCGCAAACCGGTGGCTACAGCCCTTATCGTACCTTACCGCTCAATTATACATTAGATGCAAATAAATAAGATACCAAACAGCGACTTTGCGTCTGATGTTTATACCAAATATCGACTACACCCCCTCCGTTCCCATCGCCGCCAGCGCCAACGCCAGCGCCATCCCTAGCCGTTTCGTCGTCTTCATTATCGCCCTCCTGCTTCCGGTTTTTCGCCGAACGACCTCATGTCGCCCGCCGATGCATCCTTTCGCGGCCATTCGCATTCCTCACCCGACCCTGTAAGCATAGCACGGCTTCTTCGTCTTGTTCTTGTTGAATATTGACTAATGCGGCCATTACAGAGGCAAATATTAGCGTCGTGGGCTTTCCGGAAATGACCGCGCCGCCCGCTTGGACTCGCCGCTTCCGGATGAGCGCAGGGCGCCTTTACAGCGGCGACAACTCTTCAGTTGCGGAACGGCGAATGATGAGCGAAAATCCGTTCATGGCAAATGACAGAGCCCTCCACGCCACCGTCCTGAACGCCGATTTCTTCCGCGGCCCGGCCCATCGGCTCCTGAGCCGCATCCGCCGCACGGCGGCGGCTCAGCTCATTGTGGTCGTCAGCGGCGTGTACAAGGCCACGTACGACACCCCGGGGGGCCCACGGTCACTCCGCGCCGAGGCCGGGGACATCGTGTTCTGGCCCGCGGGCAGCGAGGACACCGACGAGAGCGAGCCGGGCCGGCCCCTCCACTGCATCGCCATCTATCTCCGCTGGCCCGGCGCGCCGGCTCATCTGCCGCGGTTGGTGCGCGATACCGAACACGTGTTCGATCTGCTCGCCCGCCGGCTGCTCGCCGCGGTCCACAGTCCGAGCCACAAGGCGGGGCTGGGCGCCGTGGCGGACGCCTATCTCGGGGCCATGCTTGCCGAACTCATCACGCTGGCCAAAGCCGCCGCCGATAGCACCCTGCCCGCGCAGATGATCCGCTACACGGAGGAGCATATCCGGCAGCCGATCCGCCTGAAGGACCTGGCCCGGTGCGCCGGCCTGGAGAAGCACCATTTCGCGCGCAAGTACAAGCAGCTCACCGGCCGGACACCCATGCAGGAGGTACGGCGCCGGAAAGCCGACCATGCCCGCCGCAGCCTGCTTCTCGATCCCCTCCTCACCTTGACCTCCGTCGCCCCCCTCGTGGGCGTGCGGGATGCCTCGACCCTTTCACGCCTCCTGCGCCGCGATGCCTGCGTCTCCGCCCGCGACATCAAGCGGGCTGCCCGCGCCAAACACTGAAAATCCGTGTGTCGTCGGTTCGATTCCGACCCTGGCCACCACCTTGTAGCGCCCATCGTGTAGCAGGTTACACGGTGGGCGGCTTCATTTCACGGATCGGCCGAAAACGTCTTGACGTGCCGCTGGCATCATGGGAAAGTCTGCCGCATAAGTTTAGTCAATGGTCGGTGAGTATATTCAGGAGCAACTATGCTTGACCCGAGATTTGCCCCGCATAACACTCATTTGGAGGATCCGGAAGCCTTCACTCAACTCGACCCGCACCTCAGGCGTCTGAAGCAGCAGCGCCTGGTCTATCGGTTCCCGTTGTTGGATCATCTGCCACGTCATACGCCCGGTGTCTATTCGATTACCGGCGGCCGGCAGATCGGCAAGTCCACCGTCCTGAAGCAGTGGATGGCCGATATGTTGGCGGCGGGCGTGGAGCCGCGGCAACTGGTTTATTTCACGGGTGAAGTCATTGACGATCATCACACCCTGGTTCGGCTTCTCTCCGAGTATCTCAAGAACGTCGGCGGCAAGGGACTGGTGTATGTGCTGCTGGACGAAGTCACGTACATCGAGGACTGGGACAAGGGCGTGAAGTTCCTGGCCGATGCCGGGTTGTTGGAGGACGTTGTCCTGGTCCTGACCGGGTCCGACTCGGCGATCATCCGTGAAGCCCGCATGCGTTTCCCCGGGCGGCGTGGCAAGGCGGGGACGGTGGACTTTCATCTCTTCCCGCTGACGTTCTACGAAGTTGTGGCGCTGCGAGAACGGCTCACGGCGGTTGAACTGACCGGTCTCGCCGAGCGCCACCGCGACGTTCCGCCGAAAATCCAGTCGCTCCTCTCCGAGGAGTTCGACCGGTATCTGATGCATGGAGGGTATTTGCGCGCGATCAACGATCTGGAGTCGTCCGGTGCGATCGACGCCGCGACGTTCGCCACCTATTGCGACTGGATTCGGGGCGACGTCATGAAGCGGGACAAACAGGAGCGATACCTCCTTGAGATTCTCGGCGCGATCCATCGCCGCTATGGCACCCAGGTGACCTGGAACAATCTCGCCCAGGACTTGTCCATCGACCACCCCGCCACCGTAAGCGACTATGTCAACCTGCTGGCGTCAATGGACGCTGTCTTCATACAGCCGGCGCTCCTGGAGGACAAGTTGACCGGGGCTCCGAAAAAAGCCCGGAAGGTCATGTTCAGCGACCCGTTCATCCATCACGCTGTTCGTAGCTGGGTGATGCCGGATGCCGATCCCTTTCACCATCAGGTGCTCCCCGCGCTACAAGACCCCGAGGCATCGGGGAAGGTCGTGGAGGCCTGCGCGGTCACCCATGTGCGACGGTTCTGGTCCACATTCTACATCAAGGCTGAAGGGGAAGTGGACATTGCCTATGTGGAGAACCGCCGGTTCTGGCCGATCGAAGTGAAATGGACCCGGCAACTACGCGCCAAGGATCTTAAACAGGTCGCGAAGTACAGAAACGCCCGCGTCTGGTCGCGCTCCTGGGCATCGGAGCAGGTGAGCGGGCTGCCTGCGGAACCGCTTCCGCTCGCGCTTCTGCGGCTCGGCGCGTCTCCGTCGACGATGGACCGATGATGGGGTGAAGACAATGGCTCGAACGCATCAATGACACCCGAGCGTCACACGTAGCTCCTGCATTTCCAATTGTATGAGATCGAACCACAGCGCGTCCGGCGGCACGTGTTTCAACCGCGTGGTCTTGCCGGTTCCGCGGGGGCCGAAGAGCAGGAACGAATGGCCAGGCAGTTCGAGTCGTCGTGTTAACATGGCCGGCAGATTCGCGGCAAATATGCCGGCAAGCAATACCAATCAGCGGCATTTTGAAAAGGACTCGCTCGGCCCATACTCGCCTTGGCTGGCTCCCCTGCCGCACCGTTCGCCCTCCGGCCGATCGTTCAGGATCAACCGCCACGTGAGTCAACCGACCCTTTGCGGAATCGCAGGGCGCCGGTACTCGACCCCCGGAGGTGCCGCGGCCACGACCAGCGGCCCTGCCACCAGGCATGCGGCCCATGCCATCACAAACCGGCGCGAGGACAGCGCGGTTGTCTTCTTCGGGGGGATCGGCGCGTTCATGGCTTTCCTTCCGTTTGAGCAGGATTTCGGGCCGCGACATACACCTGGTATTTCCGATGCCGCCGCGCCAGGCAGGCGGATGGGAAGATGAGTGGACGCGTATGGTTCGTCAGAGCCGGTGTCTTCTCTGCAGCCACAACTGCCTTCACTGTTCTTCGGGTTCTCCCATCTCCCGCATCAGTTCCGTCCGCCCCTTCTCATACCCGCCACAGGGGCACGGATCCCACCAGACCGAAAGCTCCGGCACCGACCGCTCCAGCGCGCAGGTGTTGACGGTCGTGGGCATGCGCGCGAAGATGAGCCGGAACAGGTCGCGCCCCGGCAACGCGTCCCCGAAGGTCAGCCCCAGGATCTGCAGGATCCGCAGGTCCTTCAACTCGTTGAAGAGCCCGCCGGAGTTCACGAAGCCGGGCCCCATGCACGTGCCGCGGCCCGGACAGCGAGCCCCGCACGGCGCGCACATCATGGCGTCCGCCCCGCCGACCAGCTCGATACGCGTCTCCGGGCGCTCCAGGACGAACTGCAGAAGCTCGGGCAGATTGTCATCCTTGAACGGCGGCCGGATGCCCCGTCCGTATTGGGCCACCGCGCACAGGAGAATATGCGGGCGGGTGCGGATCGCCGGGGCGGCCTGCATCGCCTCCAGGGACGATGCCTTGTCCCGTTCCATCTCCCCCTTCTCCCGGGGCGGAAAGATCGTATCCAAGCCGGTCTCGCGGGCACGCTCGTACAGTCCCGTTCCGGCCAGCGGACATCCCGCCCAGGCCGGCGACGTCGCCACGCCATAGCCGCAGATGGCGGAAACCGATGTGACCGCCTTGCGCGCGCGGGCCACGGCGATCCGCGCCGGCAGCACCGTTCCCGGTGCCAGGTCCATCCGAAACAGCACTTCCATGTCCTGCTTCTGCATGAAGCAGTCCCGCGCCGGATCCGCCGTTTCCGGCTCCGGCGACTGATAGCCAAACGAATCGTGCGAGGGGCACCGCAACGCGAGCGGCACGCCAGGATCCCGTCGCACCGCTTCGGCCAGCCGGACGACCGCCTCGGGAGCCGGAACGGCCTTCGGTTGTTCCAGCGCGCAGAAAAGACAGAGTAACCTATGGGGACGTGTGCAGCGTTCCGCGTGAGGGTCATGGCTGGTCATGCGTTTTTCCTGTTTATGTTGCTGTGTGCGTCAACCCGGAAAAAGGCCGGTTCGGGCAAGGCGGTTTTTGTATAGGGACGGACATACGTTCCATCCAGCGCCGCGCCCTGGCGCAACGCGCCGTCCGGACCCAAACAGCGGTGCACCAGCGACGCGTCGGTGTCGTATCCGGACGCCAGCGCCCCGATCATCAAGCTCATGCGGGCATACCACTCCAGTTCGTCCCGAGTGCCGTCCTCCCAACGCAGGCGAAGCCGCCCCACGTTGTCGGTTCCGGTCGAACTCGCTTGCGCCGTCACACCGGGACACACCGCGCCCCGGTAGGGAATGATGACGGTGACCCGTTCCGCCCAGTTTCCTTTCATCCGCGGCAGCCGCAGGGTGAGCTGCGGCGCCGCGATGATGCCGGCTTGAAACACCGGACCGTTCACCCAGCCGCGAACGGGCTCCTCCTGCCCTTCGCGCACAAGCCATTCCATGCCTTCGCAGACCAGCGGAAAGAGCATCAGCACATTGGACTCGGGATAGGTGGTGTTCAAACGGCCCGTGCGCTCATCGCGCATCAGTCCCTTCCCGCCCTCGCTGAACTGCCAGTTGCTTTCCAGCGACGGCACATCCGCCTCGGGTTCCGGGTCGGTGACTTTCTGCCGGAACAGGCTGTCAATCACCACGATGGCGCGGTTGTGGATCCAGAGCAGGGCCCGGTGGTGCGTGGCCCAGATGCCGTGGCCCGTTGTCGCCAGAAGATCCCCCTGCGCGACTCCGGGATAGTAGCCGCCGTCATATTCCGAACAGACGAAATCGTATCCCTCGCAATGGCGGTAGAGCGTCCGTGAGGGGTTGGCCTGGGTCTGGTTCCATCCATTGAGATTCAGGGTATTGTGGGCCGACGTGGCCCTGCTGTAGGCGCCGATGGGCTTGCTCGAATAGGAACCCGTCTCGGTCAGCCAGCCCACTTCGCACAGCAGGGTGCGGCGGCGGGCATGGACCTGGATCGCGTTGCGGCTGAAGTGGCCGTGGTAGCCGCCCCAGAGGCTGGCGTCGAAGGTGAGATAAGTGGCCTCTTCTCCCCATCCATCGCGCAGAAACGCCTGGCCGGCATCGGGAAACCACTGGCTCGGCGGCGGCGGGGTGTCCGGCAGGCCGTTGCGCTTCCGGAACGCCTGGCGCAAGTCGGCGGCGATATTGCGAACCCGGCCGACGCGAATCCCGTTGGAATCGTGCAGGCCGTTCTCGTCGCCGTTCGGCCGCGTCGCGCCGAGCGCGTAGTCCCAGGCGCGGGCCAGTTTGGCGACGTCGAGGGCGAGTCCGAGTTCGGGCCAGGCCAGGCTGAGCTGCTGCCAGGCATCCATCATCCACAGCGGCCAGGTGTGGTAATGGGGATTGCGCTCGACATGCGAGCCGTCCGGCAGGAACTGGCGGTTCATGGCGTCGTTCAGCGCCGCCGCCCCGAGCGCGCGCCAGCGGGCGGATTCCGTGAGCGCGGCCAGGCGCAGGCCGTTCAACAGCAGGCTGTCCGCCTCCGCCAGCCGCCAGTTCGTGTTCAGGGTGCTGAGGCGGGCGTGCAGGTGCTCCAGCAGCAGCCGGCTGGCGTTCGCGATCCGCGTGGCGAAGGCCTCATCGAAAGCCGGACTCCCGAGCAGGACCGGCAGTGTGCCCAGCCAGCCGGGCACGGCGGTGTTTCCCACCGTGAACGAAATGGCCAAGGTCGCGAACGCGCCAGGCTGCTGCTCGGCCTTCGCCAGTTCCGGCTCCAGGCGACGGCGGGCGGCGACGGCGTACCGCTCGTCGCGGGTTGCCTGGTAGGCGGCGGCCAGAAAATCCAGCGGGCCGCGCGCGCACAGGGTGTTATCCGGCCCACCGATCGGCCGCCCTTCCAGCGCGGCCTCGGCCCGGGCCCGGTTCCCCTCGTTCCACTCCGGCAGACGGTCGCCCCACCCCGCGGCGAGGCGCTGATGCTCCCGCAGGAAGCGATCGCGATCGAACGGAACGGGCGATGCGGTCATATCGGCATCTGTTTTGGCATGCTCATATCTCACCCACGACATCCCTTCAAGTGCTCCTGAGGTACCGTTCGCGGTCCATCCGGAATTGCACCGGCTCGCCGCGCAGGAAGCGGCCGAGATTGTCGAGGCAGATCCGGTGGATTTTGCCCAGTTGGACGCCATCCCCCGGCCAGGAACCCGCGATGCAGTGGGGCGTGAAAATGCAGCCGGGATGCCGGGCCAGCGGATGATCGGTCGGCAGCGGCTCCGGATCGCTGACATCCAGCCCCGCCCGCAACCGCCCCGCACAGACCTCTTTCGCGAGGGCGTCATGATCCACGATCGCCCCGCGGGCGGTGTTGATCAGGATGCCGTGGTCGGGCATCTTTGCCAGCAAGGCCGCATTCACGGACTTGTACGTGGTGTCGGTCAGACCCGCATGGATGACCACGATGCGGTTCCGGCTGAACAGCTCGTCCAGCGACTCGGCCCGCTCGCAGCCCTCCGGCAACTCCTTGAGGAAGGGATCGTAGACGCGGATCGCGGGCTTGAACGGGCGCAGCATCTCGACAAACCGGCGGCCGATGACGCCGAGGCCATAGATCCCGACCGGCGCCTCTTCCAGGCTGCCCATGACCACGTCGCTGCCCGCTTCCACGCACAATCCCCGCTGACGCAACACGAACCGGTGCAGGTCCTTCATCACCGCGAACAGGAGCGCCATCGCGCCTTCCGCAAGGCCGTTGGCCGGCGCGTCACCCCAGTTGGACACGGGGATCCCGGCGTCGATCACGGAGAGGGGGATGCAGTCGCGCAACGTTCCCGTGATGTGGCAGGCATATTTCAGGTTGCCCGGATCGGCGGCAACCTGCTCGGGAATGGGGACCGTGCCCCAGCAGGACAGGCTGACATCGCAGGCCCTGAGCCGCCGGACGATCTCCGCCGGCGGCAGCTTGCCGGCATCCGGCACGATCGTGAGCTCGCCCAGCGCGCGAAGCGCCTGGATGAAGGACTCGTTCCAGATCCATTCATGCGGTTTCTCCAGCGCCAAGTGAATCATTTTCATGGGTTCAATACCTTCCTGATCAATTCCAGATCGCGCAAGGCGCGCTCATACATGATTTCCCTGTCCTCGCCCGGTTCGCCGGTCCCCTGCGTGAACTCCAGCGTGAACGAACCCGCAAAACCCAGGTCCCGCAGGATGCCGATCCGCCGATGAACCCGCGCATTCGTCTCCGCGGTGTGCGCTCCCAACGCCGCATGCACATGCGTCACGATGCGCGGTCCCAACAAGCTCATTTTCGCGATCAGCATCTCCTCCGGCTCGCTGAAGGCATGCACGATAGCATGGAACCGCCCGTCGTTCCAGCGATCATAGGTTGCCCGAGCCGTGGCCAGGTCCTCCATGATCGTTCCGGGGTGGCATTCGCACAGCATGCGCGCGACCCGCGGCATGGAATCCGCCCACACCAAGGCATGGCGGGCGTATTCGGCTTGGTCTTCGGGCACGTTCCCGACATTGAACTTGATGGCCGTCGCGCCCAGCCGGTTAGCCAGCCGGGCGGCCTGCCCGCGCTCCGGCAGGCCCCTGTCTCCCATTCCCGCATACGAATTGAAGACCGCCACCGGCAACGGGGCCTGTTCCAAACGCGCCAGCTCGTCGTCCGCGCACAACGCCGCATGGTTTTCCCACAGCTCCAGGCCATCGAATCCGTCGCGTTTGAAACGATCCATCCACTCGCTGACCCGATAGGTCGGCGCCTTGCCGGGACTCCAGCGGTTGCGCTCGAGCAGGATCGTGCCGATGTAGATGGGGGGTGTCATTGCTTTGCCTTACCCGAAAACGCCCTTACCGGATCATGATCACGGTCCCCGACAGTGGCGACACAAGGAATCGGATGGTGCCATTCTCGCCCGGAAACACGTAGGCCCCGCTGGCGGCCGACACGCCGCCAGTCACCGAGACACTCCCGAAGTAGGACGGGTGGGTTGTCAACTCGGAAACGATACGCACCGGCTCGTTGGCGATCAGCTTCTGCAAGACCTCACCGGAGAATCCGATCGCGACGGCGATCCGGCCCCCGCCGCCCCCCCCGCTGCCGTATTGCTGATACTCCACCCCATTGCCGCCGTTGGCCCGCATGACCCCACTCGCGGCGCCCTTGAATCGCTTGCACGAGATGAGAATTGAACCCCCTGATCCGCCGCCGCCGTACACCCTATAGTTCCCCCCATCCGCGTCCACCGTGCCGTCGATCGTGACCAGCCCGGAGGCCGCAATCCGCACGGCCCCGCCGCCATGCCCGGCCCCATAGGCTCCGCCGCCGCTGCCCGGCGCCTGCGGCGCGTTGGTCACCCCGTAGATGCCGCCGCGAGTCCCACCCGATCCGCCCACGTGTCCGTAGCCCCCATGCCCCGCGCCGGGTCCGTAGTTCCCGCCGCCGATTCCCTTTCCAGGCCCGTGTCCGTTGTCGCCCACGATGTCGCTGCCGCGGTAGCCGGCCGCGCGGGCGTCGATCTTGGCGCCGGCGGCCAGTTTGAAGGTGTCGCAGACGAAATAGACCCGGTTCGACATGCCCGCGTCCGCAAACGCACCGGAAAGGTTCACGGTGCCCTTGACTTCAATCGCATCGGTGGCCGTCAGTCGGGCCGTCCAGTTCGTGAACAGCAGCGCGGCGCCGTTGCTGACGACAAGCGACTTCACTTCGTACGGCTCTTTCACCGTCGCCGTGCCCGAGGCGATCTGCGCGGCATCCAGCGGGCCCGGCATGCCCGCCGGCGTCCAGTTGGTGGAGGAACTCCACTGGCCCGTGCCCCGCCAGACCTTCGTTGTCCCGCCCGCCGTGGCAAAGTGCGCCACCAGGAACCTCGGTTCGGTCATGCCGAACGCCAGCGGGTTGACCGTTTCCTGTCCGGCCGGCACGCCCGTGCCCGTCCACCGGTTGAACACATTGCCGGCCTGCGGCGTTGCCAGAATGCCCGACACCGCGGTCCCATTGGTGTACCAGCCCTCGCCCGGTCCGGGCGTCACGGAACCCTGCGCCGGGACCGCCGAGGTGACCGCGAGCCAATAGGCATTGGTCCAGGCGTAAGCAAGCACGAGATTCCCGGTCATCTGGAAGACCGCCTGCGTGTCGGACCCGCTGGCCGTCACCGTGCCGGCCGCATTCGTCACCGTCCAGCCCAGGCATACACGGCCGACCGCGCCACCCAGATCGAGCGGCGACACGACCGTGTTCGTGACCCAGAGGTTGCTGGCGATGCTGGGGTAGAAACCGTAGGGGTATGGGCGCGGCACACCCTCATTGGCGGGTTGTCCCTTCACGGTCAACTGACAGGAGGACTCGAGAATAGGTTGCGCGAATATAAGCGTGCCCACGCCGCCCGGGTGTCTTACGTCCACGCCGGAAACGGCCACCCCGCCGGTCACGGAGCAGTTCCCAAAGAAGGTCGGGTGGTTTGTGGCCACATATAGGTTCGACACGGTCTCATTGTCGATCAGCTTCTGCAGGTCCGCGCCGGAGAAGCCGATGGCCACGGCGATCCGGCCTCCGCCGCCCCCACCGCCGCTGTACTGGTTATAGAATCCGCCATTCCCTCCCCTCACCCGCATGATCGCGCTCGCGGCCCCCACGAAGGCGGCACAGGAGATGAACACCGAGCCGCCCGAGCCGCCGCCGCCATACACCGTGTAGTTGCCTCCATCGGCGTCCACCGTGCCATCGATCGTGACGCGTCCCGTCGCGGCAATGCGCACGGCCCCGCCGCCATGACCGGCTCCGTAGGCTCCGCCGCCGCTGCCCGGCGCCTGCGGAGCATTGGTGACATCGTAGATGCCCCCGCGCGTCCCGCCCGAGCCGCCCACGTGGCCGTAGCCGCCATGGCCCGCGCCGGGCCCGTAGTTGCCGCCTCCGATGCCGTTCCCGGGGCCGTTCCCGTTGCCGCCATAGACGGCGCTGCCGCTATACCCGCGAGCGCGCACGTCGATCTTGGCGCCGGCAGCCAGCGTGAAGGTGCCGCAAACGAAACGGACGCGATTTGACATGACATCGTTCGTGAAGGCGGCCGGCAAGGTCACCGTGGCGTTGCTGATGATGACATTCGTGGCGACCAGCACGGTCGTCCAGTTCGTGAAAGTCAGCGTACCGCCGTTCATCGTGAACGACGCCAGATTGGAGGTCGTCCCGCTCAGCAGGATGGATCCGCTGTTGACGACCGCCGAGTCCCCGTCCCGGGGAACCGTCCCGCCCCAGCGAGCCGCGTCTTCCCAGTTGCCGGTCGTCCCGTTCCAGGTTTGCGTCGCGGCGTTCGCCGCCGCCGCCCCCATCGCCAACATGGCCGCCGCTATTGCCGCCAACGCTTTAGCAGACCTCTTCATCGCGGTTCCTCCTTCCGTTGCAGGCAACGGGTCCTGTAAGGGGCGAACGCCACCGAGTTGATACGATCCCGTGCCTATCTGCCAGTTTGCCACAACATGAGGCTTGAGCAGTTGCATAATACATGCGAATATTGGACTAATCATGGCAAAAAAAGACATGACCGACCTTGCGGCGGGGTTGCGGCTCCTGGATATCGAGTTTTTCACCGGGCCGTCGCAGCGGGTGCTGTGCCGGCAGACGCGACCGGTCGAGCAGCTCATCGTCGTGGCGGGCGGCGTCTACAAGGCCACCGTGGATACCGCCCGCGGCCGCCAGTATATCCGCGCGCAGGCCGGTGACGTCGTGCTCTGGCCCGCGGGCAGCGAGGATACCGACGAGAGCGAGCCGGGCCGGCCCCTGCGCGCCTTCAGCATGGAGTTCCGCTGGCCCGGCATGCCCCCGGAGCTGCCTTTCCTGGTCCGGGACACCGAACACACGA
>CAZWQJ010000137.1:0-11822 GCA_964635825.1 uncultured Victivallales bacterium
CTCACGGGTCGGCGGCGGTGGTCTTCAGGTGGTCGCTCATGGTTTGTGCGCCGATCCAGAGATTCTCAATGACACCCCAGCCGCGGTGAATACGCACGCTGATGGTCGTGCGGTCCGTGCGCCCCGAACCGCTGTGCTGCCGGTAGGCCTGCTCGGCGCGCGGCGCCAGCGGCTCCGGCATGTAGAAGCGCGTGAACGGATGCAGCAGGATGACCCGCACCGCCGGCGGCGGCGCCAGCAAACCGGGAAAGGCCTTCACAAGCGCCAGCCGCAAACGGGGCCTCTGCTCATAGAGGTCATAGCTGTTCACAGCGTCGGGCAGGTTCACAAGGCGGGCGGCAACGGTTCGCTCGGTGAGCGCGCGCTCGAGCAGACCCGCAAGCGTGGCGTTCAGTGCATTCGCCCCCGGCTCACCAGCGAGCCCCTGTTCCAGAGCGGTCCGCTCGTATGGCTCCAGGTGTTCCCGCAGCACAACCGAGACCACGTCATTCGAATGCAGCACGCATCGCGCGAGTGCATCCGCGGCCAGAATGTCCCGCGGCTGCAATGCCGGTTGCTCGTCCATGCGCAGCACCTTGGTCCGCAGGTAGGGCTGCGCGCCGGCCGGCGGCTCTGCCAGCAGGCGGTCGAAGTGCGCGTATCCGTCCGCGCCCTCGGCCAGCGTCGCATAGGCCGTCTGGCCCACCGTGAACGCAGGCACGTCGGCGGACTCCGGAACATCAATGTAGTCCCGCTCAAGCCGGATGGCCACGTAGCGGCCGCGGAACGCGTCGTAGGGGTCGACCGGTTCGGCCAGGAACCGGAAGGCGGCCCCGCGCCGGAGGGTCAGCTCCCAGCGACCGATCAGCAGCGCGCACAGCCCCAACTGGGCCACGCCGAGGACGCCGAAAAGGATGAGCCCCGTGCGCCGCGTCATACGCGCCCGCCTTTCCGCCGTGCCATCACCACATTCACGGTGAGGAAGCCGCAGCCCATCACGATGAACGCGATTCCCTTGGCGATGAACCCGATGTCGCTGTTAAAGAAGCGCGCCACCAGCAGCGCGGCGATCACGAGCATGCCGTAGTTGACGCCCCCGAGGTGCTGCTGGCGGATGCCGGCGCACAGGGCCAGAATGCCAAACGCCAGCACGTAGAGGTTCGCCGCGATGAAGCACGCGGTTTCCATGGTTTCGCTGTGCGACAGCGTGTTCAGGGCGTACCCCAGCGCGGCCAGCACGGGGACGAGCCCGAGCCCGAGCCGGTAGAGCTGGTGCCTCCGCCGGCAGGTGACGACCAGCAGCACCGACGTCACGGTGGCCACCACGGCCAGTGTCAAGTCGTGCAGCGTGGCGAAGGTGTCGGTGCCCCAGGGGTTGTGGCCGGCGCGCCAGCCCATGTCGTCCCAAAATCCGCCGAAGGTCAGGAGAAACGCCAGCACCGTGGCGCCGCTACCGCCGATCACGCTCAGCGGCTGCTGCCAGAGCGTCGTGCCATCGCCCTGCCAGAACGAACCGGCCAGGTACATGGAAACGAACAGGCCACTAAAGATGACGGGCCAAAGCGTGTCCCACCCGCTGTCCACGCAAATCATGGCTCCGATGCTGCCGGCGATGGCCAGGCCCCACATCAGCAGGATCGCGCGCGGGTGATAGGGTTCACGCCGCATGACGCGAATGGCATACGGCATCACCAGAGCCACCCACACCCACCACAGCGCTGGGCTGCCCGGTTGGTTCCATGCGTTCATGCTGCCCGCCCACCACGTCACGCCCGCCAGGAAGATCAGGGCGGGGCCGGTGGCGCCCAGCAGGTACGCGAGCGGCAGGGTCGCGAGCATCCAAGTCAGCAGGAAGCTGCCGAAGTCGTCCGAAAGGTGGTACGTCTGCGCGATCAATGCGAAGCCGGCTCCGAACGTGAGCTGGGCGAAGAGGCCTGCGCCCTCCCGGTAGGCTGCACTCGACTTGTTGCGGACGAGCGTGAACCCCACGGCCGCCTGGCCAAGCAGCACAAGCGCGAGCGCCAGCACCGCGCGCAGCGGGCGGCCGAACTGCGCCCAGTTGTAGGCGAACAGCAGCACGATGCCGGCGGCCACCAGTGTGCTGCCGAGAATGGCGAAGGCCGTCACGGCCAGCGTGCGTGCCGAACCGGCCTTCTGCCCCTCGTAGTGGGCGTGCAGCCGGGCCGCGGCCTCCGCACTGAGCACACCCTGCGCGACGAGCTGGGGCAGTTGCTGATGCAGCCAGCGTATGTGTTTTCGGCTCATGCCCGCGCACCCGGCTTCGCCTTGCCCGCCATCCGATCCAGTACGCCAGGATCCGGCGTCAGCGATTGAGGAACCCCCGCCACCGTGCGCAGCCCTTCAACGAGACCCTGCAGCCGCGTCACGCTCTCCAACGCCAGCTTCAGCATCTCCATCTGCGAGTCCGACACCTCGCCGAGCATCCGCGAGCTGACCATGTCCAGCGAGCACTGCACCACCGACAGCGGCTGACACAACTCCTGCGCAATCTCCGCCAGCATCTCCAGCAATTGGCGGCGGGTGATGCGCACCGCCTGCCCCTGGGCCCGCGCCGCGTCCTCCAAGGCCGCCACCGCCGACTCATCCACCTGAAGCTCATCCGTCAGGAAGCGGATGCGGCCAGCCGTGCGGTCCATGATGGAGCGCATCTCGGACTGCACACTGCCCAGAAGCCTGTCCAGTTCGTCACCGGCCGATGAACCCGCACCGGCACTCGTCTCCCTCGCCGTTTGTTCCAGCGAGGCCAGCAAGGTCTGCAACCCGCCCACGTCGATAACGCCACCACCTTCGCCGCTCCCAGGGATTCCACCGCCGCTCCCGGTGCCACCGCCGCCCGGTCCCGGTCCAGGCCCCGCGCCACGCCCACGCTCCGCACTCCCCACCAGCTTGGCCCAGCGCTCCGGCGTCAGCCCGCCCTCGCTGAGTCGCTCGGCCAGTTCCGACGGCGCCGCCCCTTCTGTTCCGCGATGTTCCAGGTAGCGCGTCAGCCGCTTTTCGGTCTGCTCCATCGCCTTCAGCCGCTTCAGATATTCGGCCGCCAGCACATCCACCCGCAGATCGTCTTCCAACTCGCCAACCGTGCCGCGCACCGCCTCGGCCGCCACTTTCTGCTCCTGCGGCGGCAGCGAATCCAGCATCCCGATCACTTCCCGTTCCAGCGCGCGGAGGTTGCGCTGGGTGCGCTTCTTTCCGGTCTGGGTCTGGGCTCCGTCCTGGCGGCTCCACAAGTCGTAGGCCCGGTTCAGCGCATGCACCAGCGCCTGCGTCAGGCTGCCTTCGTCTGCCGGTCGCGTACGCGCCACCTGCAACACCACCGCCGCCAGCCGCTGCGTGTCCTCCGCCAGCCGCGACAGCAGCTCTTCGTTCGCCGGGTTCACCGCCGCTCCCGCCGTGTTCGCGCCGCGATCCGTCCCGGTCAGCAGCGTCGCCAGTTGCGCATCCGACACCGGCACCACCGGCCCCGTGCTCCCCGCCGGCTCCGCCACCGATTCCAGCGCGCGCCGCGATACCACCACATCGTCGTCGCTCAACTCCCGATACATCACCGTCCGAAAACCCACGTGACTGACGCCCTGCGCCGCCAGCGCCGCACTGAAGTCATCGCCCTCCCCGACGTTCGCCGCCGGCGTGGCCAGCACCCCCACAAAGCGCTCGAGCTCATCGATGGTCACGCCGCGCCGCAACGCCACATTCCCCACGCGCAGCGCCTGGAACTGCTCCACCAGCGTCGTCATCGCCCGGTCCATCTCCTTGGGCGCCTCGCCATTGACCGTCAACATCCCGCCCGCCGTGCGAAACACCACTTCGTCCGTGCGGGTCAGGCAGCCGACGAACAGGGCATAGAAGGCGGCCACGCTCTCATGCTGGTCGGTGGCCGAAAACCAGTGGCGGTGCACGGTGTTGTGCACCAACAGCCCCAGCCCCTGGGCCAGCGCCTGCACATCCACCGCACCCAACGCCGTCAGGGCGGCCGGGGCCTCCCCGCCGTCGCCCGCGTCGTGGCCGCGCGACGGCCCGGCTGGCGCCGGCACCGCCGGCTTGTTCGTGCGGATTAACATGCCAACATCATACCCGGTTGGCGCCGCCGCGGCAATGCACGGGCGAGACACGCCCACCAAAAGGCTGGCGTCGCCCGCCGTTCGCCACTAACATGCCTCCCACGTTGTGGTAGTGCCTCGAGAACGGTGGGGGAGTCCGCGGGCATGCACTTCACGTTGGGCCGCCTAGCCGATGCCATGCGAGAGTTTGTCTCCGCGCTGCGTGCGCCGGAAACCTACGCCCCGCTTCGCAACCCCTATATCCTTTTCGGCTTCCTCTGGGGCATCCCGGTGCCCCTGCTCGGGGTCCTGCTCCTGCACCAGGACGGGCGCGAAGCCCACTTCTCTCCAGCCCTGGCCGCCGAACCGCTCTTCTGGTTCCTGCTCCTTCACCCGCCCGTGTTCGCCGTCGTGTTCGGCGCCATGGGCACCGTTCGACTGCGCCAGATCACGCGCATCGAGGGACTGCTTCGCGAGCGCGAGGCGGAAATGCAGCGCCTGCGCGACGCCCACGACGAACTGCAACAGCTCGGCCGCTTGAAGGATGAATTCCTGGGCGCCGTCACCCACGAACTCAAGACGCCGCTGGTCACCATCCGCGGCTACGCCCAGATGCTGGAGCACGGCCGGCTCGGCCCCATCTCCGACCAGCAGAAGCACGTGCTCGAGGTCATGCAACGCAACTGCCTCCGCCTGCAGCAACAAATCGACCTCCTGCTCTCCGCCAGCCGCAACCAGCGCCCGGTTCTGGAACTGCAGGCCGCCGCCGTCCCGCTGGCGGAACTGGTGGACGAAGTCCTGGAACGGCACCGGCCGGCGGCACTCCAGAAAGGTGTGCAACTCGAGCACGACCTCCCGCCCCTGCCCGTCTCGCTCTGGGGCGATGCCGGCCAGCTCATGGAAGTCCTGGACAACCTCCTCGGTAACGCCATCAAGTTCACCGAGGGCGGCGGCCGGGTGCGCCTGCACTGCAAGGCCCCGTCCGGCAACCGCCTGGACGCCGAAGTTTCGGACACCGGCTGCGGCATCGAGGTGGACGCCCAGCCCCACGTCTTCGAACGCTTCCGCCAGGCGGACGGATCCATTCGCCGCCGCTATGGCGGCTCCGGCCTCGGCCTGGCCATCGCCCGCGAAAACCTCGCCGCCCACGGCTGCGCCATCCGCGTGGAAAGCGTGCCGGGCCAGGGCGCTCGCTTCCTCTTCTCCTTGCCCGTACAGGAACATGCCTCCGCAACGGAACCCGGCGACACGAACAAGGGAGCCTGAAATGACCGCACACGCGCGCACCGTGCTGGTGGTGGACGACGAGCCCGACATCCTCGAGTTGCTGCAAATCCTGCTCGGCGGCGCCGGTTACCGGGTCGTCACGGCCGGCGGCGGCCGTCAGGCCATGCAGACGCTCGACCAACTCTGCCCGGACCTCGTGCTGCTCGACATCATGATGCCCGACGTGGACGGCCACGCCGTCTGCGCCCATATCCGCGGACAGGATCGGCTGCGCGCGGTTCCGGTCTATTTCTTGACCGCAAAGAATGACGTGAGCCACATCGGGCGCGCCCTCGACCACGGCGCCAACGGGTTCATCGTCAAGCCGTTCGACACCGAGGACCTGCTGAACCTGCTGGAGGCCTGCTTCAGCGGCGGACAGACCATTTTTTACAGCCCGGGCAAGGCCGTGATGGTCACGCCGCCCCGCCGCACGCCCGCATCGAGCGACAGCCGGGTGGCCGTCCTCTCGCTGACCGAACCGCACGCCGCCTTCTCCGTCGTGGTCGGCGCCGCGGAGACCCCCTACCACCACCTGCTCTCGCTGTGGCAGCGTGAGGACGGCGATCTGTGCGTCACCACCGCCGTGCTCAACCTCGAATCCTCCGAGCACTTCGGCGACCTCCTGAACCGCGTTCTCGCCGCCCCCGGAGGCGTTCACATCCTGCATTGTTCGATCTACCGGCGCCTGGAGGATGTCCCCATGCACAAATTGGAGCACGCATGACCGCACCCACGGCGCCCATCACGCCCGGCGAATGCCTATGTATCGTATTGATCGGCAGCGGCGGCGACGGCATCGTCACCGCCGGCGACCTGCTGGCGCGCGCGGCGGCCAATGCCGGGTTGCACGGCCAGATGGTCAAGAGCTTCGGCCCGCAGATCCGCGGCGGCGAAAGCGGCGTCTGGCTGCAGATCGGGCTGAGGCCGGTGCGCAAACCGGCCGAGCAGGCCGACGTGGTGATGGTCCTCTCCTGGCAGAGCTACCTCCAATTCGCCAGCCAACTGCGGCTGGCCCCTGGCGCGGTCGTCTTCCAGGACGAGGGCGATGCCGCCGCCGCGCCGCCGAACCTGCGGGACGCCGCCGGGCAGCCGGTGACCCCGGTTTCACTGCCCCTGCAACGCCTCGCCGACGCGCTGGAAGCCCCGCGCGCGCGCAACATCGTCAGCGTCGGCTTTATCTCCGGGCTGCTCGCCCTGCCGCCGGACATCGTCCCGGATGTGCTCCGCCGCAAGTTCGGCAAGCGCAGCGCCGAGGTGGCGGAGAGCCTGATCGCGGCCTTCCAGCGCGGGCGCGAACTGGCGTCCGCCCACCACGCGCCGGTGGCCCTGCGCCTGCCGGAGGGCACGCGCGAGCCACGAATCCTCCTGACCGGCAACGACGCCGCCGCCCTTGGAGCCCTGCACGCCGGCGTGGAGTACTTCGCGGGCTACCCCATCACCCCGGCCTCCGAAATCATGGTCGCCATGGCCGAGCATCTGCCGGCGCGCGGGGGCACCATGGTGCAGGCCGAGGATGAGATCGCCTCGATCTGCATGGTCCTCGGCGCTTCCTTCGGCGGGCGCAAGGCCATGACCGCCACCTCCGGCCCCGGCTTATCGCTGATGGTGGAGGCCCTCGGCTTCGCTTCCCAGATCGAGCTGCCGTGCGTCGTGATCAACGTCCAGCGCGGCGGCCCGTCCACCGGCATGCCCACCAAGACGGAGCAGTCCGACCTGCAACTCGCCATCTATGGCGCGCATGGCGACGCCCCGCGCGTGGTGATCGCACCGGAAGACGTGAAGACCTGCTTCGATGCGACGGTGAAAGCCTTCCACCTGGCGGAACGCTACCAGACGCCCGTGATCGTGCTGGCGGACCAGCACATCAGCCAACGCGAGGACACCCTGCCCGCCAATGCGTTTGCCGAGGGAAACGCCTTCCGCACCGTCACGGCCCGAACCACGTTGGCCGCGAACGCGGCAGGACCCTACCGCCGCTTCCGGCTCGACGACAACCCGGTGTCACCCATGGCGATACCCGGCACGGCGGGTGGCTGCTACCGCACCTCCGGCATCATCCACGACGAAACCGGGAACCCAACCCTCAGCACGGACTTGCACCGCCGCATGTCCGAAAAGCTGCAGCGCAAGATGGAGCTCGTGCTGGGCGAATTCCCGGGCTTGCGGCGCGAAGGACCCGCGCATGCGGAGGCGGTGATCCTCACGTGGGGATCCACCGCCGGCGCGGCCTGCGAGGCCGCCGCCATCCGCACCGTGGCCGGGCAACCCACCGCCGTCATCGTGGTGGAACTGCTTCAGCCGCTGCCCGTCGCCGCGATCCGTCAGGCGCTGGGCGCGTGCGACCGCGTGGCCGTCGCCGAACTCTCGTTCTCCGGCCAGTTCGCACGCTGGCTGCAGGCCAACGGCTTTCCGTTGCAGGGCGCCCTGCGGGTGCACCGCGGCGGCGGCGATCCACTAACCGGCAGTGAACTCCTCCAAGCCATGAGGGACGCATGGACAACCCGATAACCGCCGACATCGCCGAACGCCGCGTGAGCGCACGCCAGGCGTATCGCAGCGACCTCAAGCCCGTGTGGTGCCCCGGTTGCGGCGACTACGCCGTGCTCACCGCGCTCTTCGCCGCCTTTGCGGAACTGGACATTCCGCCGCATGAGATCGCCCTGATTTCCGGCATCGGCTGCTCCAGCCGCCTGCCCGGCTACACCGCCACCTATGGCCTCAACACCATCCACGGGCGACCCATCCCCGTCGCCACCGGCCTGAAGAGCGCGCGGCCGGACCTCACGGTCGTCGCCATGGCGGGCGATGGCGATGCCCTCAGCATCGGCGGCGGACACTTCCCGCACGTCGCGCGCCGCAATATCGACATGGCCTACCTCGTGATGGACAACAACGTGTACGGCCTCACCAAGGGCCAGACGTCGCCCACCACGCCCGTCGGCGAGCAAACCGCCACCTCCCTCTACGGCTGGCCCGAGGAACCCGCCAACCCGGTGGGCCTCGCACTGGCCTACGGCTGCACGTTCGTCGCCCAGGGCCACGCCGGCGACGTCAAGGGACTCGCCCGGCTGATGGTGGAGGCAATCCGCTGGCCCGGCTTCGCCTTCGTCGAAATCCTGAGCCCCTGCGTCACCTGGCGCGGCAAGGTGCAGTACGACCTCATCCGCGAGCGCGCGCGCCCCCTGCCGCCGGAGCACGATGTCACCGACGTGGCCGCCGCCTTCCGCTACGCCCAGGATCCCGAACATCTCTATATGGGCATCTATTACCAGATGCGCAAACCCACCTTCCACGAACGACTGGACGAAATCCGCCAGAAGGCCATCGCCAAGGGCGCCGGTTCCGTGGAGCGTTACCTGGCGCGGTTCGCCGTCTGATCGCGCCACGAACAGAAAGCAGGACCCATGAATAATACCCCGCCGATTGACTTCGCGACCCTCACCCTGCGCGATGCGCTCGACCTCGCCATCCTCATCGAAGAGGACGCGCGCGAACGCTATGGCGAATTTGTCGAGCAACTGCGCCGGCACCAGACCGACACCGCGGCGCGCTTCTTCGCCTCCATGGTCGTCAACGAAACCAAGCACCGCGACGCCCTGGCCGCGCGACGCCGCGAGTTGTTCGGCAGCGAGCCCACCCGCGTCAATCCCGCGATGCTCTGCGAAGTGGAAGCACCCGCCTACCAGGATGCCGCCATCTTCATGTCCGTCCGCGAAGCCCTGGACGTCGCCATGAACGCCGAGCGCCGCGCCTACCGCTTCTTCGACGACGCCCTCGCCCACGTAAAGGACCCGGATGTGCGCGTGCTCTTCACCGAGTTGCGCGACGAGGAAGCCGAACACCAGCAACTGGTACAGCGCCACATCGATGCACTGCCCCCGGGCTCCGCCACGCCGCCCAGCCATGAATCCGCGGATGAACCCGTCGGCCACTGACCGTCGCCCCCTATCACTGCAGCCTGTTGGCGGAGAATACGATGACCGACACATCCTTGCGTGCTCGCTACGAGGACGATGGCGTGCTGGTGCACGCGAAACCACTATTCTCGGCGGAGTGGGTCCAGGGCGCGCAAGCGGGCATGGACGCCGTCATGCGCGGCACCTACGACACCGGGCGCCCGCCCTGCAAGTCCCCCTGGAATCCTGGCGACGACCCGAACCGCCTCGTGAAGATTGAGCAGCCGCAATTCGCCAGCAGCGCCCTGCGCGGCCTGCTGGCCGTCCCCGCATTCGGGCAGTTGGCCGCGGCCGTCACCGGCGCCGAATGGGTGCAGGTCTGGTGGGTGCAACTGCTGGTCAAGCCGTCCACGGCCCCCGGCGCCGCCACCCCCACCAACGTCGGTTGGCATCAGGACCGCTCCTACTGGGGCGCCTGGGAACCCGACAGCGAGTTGTTCACCGCCTGGATCGGCCTCAGCGAGGTCGGCGACGACTGCGGCCCGATGCAGCTCGTGCGCGGTTCGCACCGCTGGGGCTTTTGTGCGGGAAGCGATTTCTATGCGCAGGACCTGGCCGGCCAGCGCGCCGCCATCGCCGCGCCACCGGGCGCTGCATGGGAGGAAATCCGAGCCGTCATGCCGGCAGGAGGCCTCAGTCTGCACCACTGCCTCACCTACCACGGGTCCGGCCCCAACACGTCGGGCCGCCCGCGGCGCAGCCTCGCCGTCCACCTCCGCACCCAGCGCTCGCGCCCCGTCGGCGACCGCCGCGCCGGCCTCACCGAATTCATCGACGACCACGACCTCTGCCCCATGATATATCGGGCTTGATCGCGCGGGCACCGGCCGCCGTCACGGCGCCTGCATGGCGTCGTGAATCGCGTCCAGCAGGGACCGCGCATCGCTGGGCGCCACGTCCTGGGCCACCTGCCAGATCATCACGCCACCGAAGCCGTAGTCGCGCGAGTACCGCGTCTTGAACGTCACGGTGTCGACGCCATTGAAGTGGTAGCCGCCGGCCAAATCCGCCTCCGGGCGCGGCGCATAGCGGGCGACGATGTCGCGGTACCACAGCGCCTGGTCCGCCGCGTTGCGGCCATAGAAAGGCACCCCCAGCACCAGCTTGTGCTCCGGAATCCCCCGCAGGCGCCAGTCGTCCAGCAGATACACAAAATCCCGCGGCGCATTCCGGTCGCGATCGTCGTAGGCCATGATGTGAATCCAGTCCACAGGATCGTACGCATTCGCCCACAGAAAAGCCGCATCGTCCGCATGCATGGCCACCGTCAACAGCCGCCCGCTTCCCAGTGCCTCCCGCACTGCCACCAGCAACGCCGCATAATTCGCCCGCTCAAAAATCCCGGGAAACTCCCAATCCAGATCGACCCCATCCAGTCCTTCCGCCGCACAGAAAAGGGCCAGGTTGCGCGCGAACGTGCTGCGGCGCGACGCCTCGGCCGCCACGCTGGAGAACCCCCCCGAGCGGCCGTCACCCCCAACGCACACCAGCGCTTTCACTCCCGCCGCGCGCGCACGCGCCACCAGCGTCCCCAGATCCGGTGGCACCAGCGACGCATCGAGCGAGCCGTCCGATCGCACCTGCAGGGAGAAGGCGATCACGTGAGTCAACCGCTCCATCGCGGCCGAGCTCGGGCTGACGTCCGGCGCATAGCCAACGATGCGGCGCCCATTGGCCCCCGTCCAGGCGCCCGGCAGCCAACCCAGCGGCAGCCAGCGCCGGCTGTTGAAGTAGTAGACCCATTGCGTGTCCGACTCGTTCAGGTAGTACGCGGGCCCGGCCGTGAGCGGGTACAGATACGGATAGGACAGCCAGCGCCAGCCGCTCGCAAAGGCCCCATCGCCCATTCGGGACCAGGTGCCGGCATCCATGTTCAGGCACCACTGTGTATCCTGCGGCCACAGGTAGGCCCACTGGGCCTCTTCGTGCAAATAGAGATACGGGTACTGGGTCCACACCGGCTGGTCCATGGCGCGCGCATTCCACGCCAAGGCCAAGCCGGCCACCAGCATCATGATTCCGCGAACCCCTGGATGTCTCTTGCGCATGCTCCGCGCAGTTTATCATTTATGGGCCCCACGGGAACCGCTATCACTTCGCCCATGTCGTCGCGCCCTGGACCCTCGCCGGAGCCACCCTGATCCTGGCCGGTGTGGCTGGCGTCTTCCACGAGAAGTTCGCGCCCGCCGGCGCGTGACAATCACGGAATCGCTCGGCACCCGCCTTCGCCCAGAGGCTACGGTGGGCACGGCAGCCTCGCGCTCCATCGAGCGCAATGTGCCCATGGAGGGCGAGGTGCGCCATACGCATCCCCTCGCTGCACCCACCCACCAGTCTTAACGAACCCGGTGGCGGGATTAATTCCCACCATCGCCGGCGTCCGCATTGAAAACCCCTTCCGGACCGCCTGAACAGGACACGCCCCCGTGGCGCGGGGCTCCGTCCCGCGCCGAAAGTTGGCTAGGCCGGGTTTCATGGTCCGCCATCCACCATACGCCCGCGTCCCCCAAATGTGCGGCTAACGGTTCTGGCCCGCGCCACCAATGCGCACAATCGCCCC
>CAZWQJ010000138.1:0-11594 GCA_964635825.1 uncultured Victivallales bacterium
CGCTGGCCATGTGGCCGTCCGTGCGCCGCGGCGAAGAGCGCTGGATCTTCCCGTTTCAGAACCGCGCAGACGCGACGTTCAACTCGGCGCTCGATTACGAACTGGCGGTGCTCAAGCCCATCGCCGAACCCCTGCTCATGGAGGTGAAGCCGTTTGACCGCGAGTACGCCGAGGCGCGCCGGCTGACGGCCTTTCTCCTGAACTTCATCGCCATCCCGGATCGCGAGGTGCCCAGCACGTCGATGCTGCGCGAATACATCGGCCGCAGCGGTTTCCGGTATTGAGGAGGGGGGGGCCAAGCCGGTCGGGCAGGTGCCGGCACTCTTGCACACGGCTCGCGGGGACGCTCGCCCTCCAATGCCTGTCCTTGTGTGCGGCTCGCGGGGACGCTCGCCCTCCAGGCCTATCCTGCACTGGAGGGCGAGCGTCCCCGCGAGCCGCGTCCTTGGCCCGTAACAGGATAGCGCCCATCGGCCGCCGCTTTCTGCAGTCAGGCTCCTCCCCGCAGGGTACTATTCACCACCTCAAAGCATTCACCTCTCCCTGCCACGGCCAATTATCCGCCCCTTTAACAAGTCCCTGGCGTACCGGGTTCTGCCACACATACGCCCACGTCTCATGGTAGTGTTCTCCGCTGCGCATCTGCGTGTCCCAGACATCGCCCTGCCACTCCCAGTCGTGCAGTCCATATTGCGCGGTAATGCGGCGTTTCAGAAACGACGCCCATGGACTGATACCTATTCGTGGATGGCGTGCCGGCTGAGCGAATAGATGTACGTGGTCAGGCATGATCACATAACGCCCCACGGTCCAGGCGTCCGCGTCCCGACACCCCAAAACGAATGCGTTCATGAAGGGCGCGTTGGCAAGACTGGCAACTCGAGGTTGCAGCCCGATCGTCACAAATAGAATTACCGGCATGTTGTGTCTTTCCACCGGCGGAACATGCACGGGATGCTTACGCTGCGGCAATTCCTGATTCATGATTCGGCTCCTTTACGTGATCGCGGCTCGCGGGGACGCTCGCCCTCCAAGGCTTATCCTCGTGTGCGGCTCGCGGGGACGCTCGCCCTCCAGGGCCTATCCTCGTGTGCGGCTCGCGGGACGCTCGCCCTCCAGCGGAATCCTCCCCACCCTCTCGATGTCGTCTTCTGGAGGGCGAGCGTCCCCGCGAGCCGTGGCCGGTGTTTTGTCCTTTGCACACGTGACGTGAGAGTATAATAGTCTAGTCTCTATGGTGTAGCTTTATGTATACCTTGTGTCACGCTGAAGCATTCCCGCGCGCCGAGCGCTACCGCACACTCCTCAGCCTCGCGGCTGGCACGGTCAAGGAGCCCACCCCCTTCCCTTGGTCCGAGCGACACCTGCGCTGCCTGTGGTATGACTCGCAATACCGGCCGGCCGCCTTCGATACCGCCGACGGGCAGCAGGTGACGGTGATCGATCCAGGCCGCTGGAACCTGGAGGCCGGCCCCGACTTCCAGGATGCCACACTGGTCGCACAGCCGGGCGCCCGCCGCATGCACGGCGATGTCGAACTGCACGTGCGTCCCGCAGAGTGGGATCAGCACGGACACCGCACCGATCCGCGCTACCGGCGCCTCATCGCCCACGTCTCCTGGTTCCCCGGCCTCCTGCCGTCCGCGGCCCTGCCGCCCGGCACGCTCCAGATCGCACTGCAACCCGCTTTCAAGTCCCGCCCGTCGTTCTCGTTCGATGCCCTCGACCTCACCTCCTACCCGTACGCCACGCTGGATGATGAGCCGCCCTGCCGCGCGCCGTTGCGGACCCGCCCGCCAGAGGAACAGGCGGCTGTGCTCGAGGCGGCCGGCCAGGAGCGGCTGCGCCGCAAGGCCGCACGCATGAGCGCCGACATCGCGGCGCGGGGCGCCGACCAGGTGCTATACGAGGACACCCTGGCGGCCCTCGGCTACAAGCACAACCGCCAGCCCTTCCGCGACCTGGCGGCGCGCCTGCCGCAGGCCATGCTGCGCGAGCAGTCCACCGCGGGCACACTGCACGCCTACGCCCTGCTGTGCGGCGTCAGCGGACTGCTGCCCCGGAGGGCGGCGCCCGGGTGGGATGACGAAACACGCGCGTTCGTGCGGTCGCTATGGGACCTGTGGTGGCGGCATGCCGCGGCCTGGTCCGGCCGCACCCTGCTGCGCGACGAGTGGGTGCTGGCCAACTGCCGTCCGCCCAATCAGCCCCTGCGGCGGCTGATGGCCGCCGCTGAATGGTTCGGCGCCGGAACCACGCTCGCCGATCATTTGCGGGCCCTCGCCACGCGACCCGCCGCGGAGTTCATGGCGGGCGCCCTGACCCTGCTCGAAGGCACTGGCCGCGACACCTTCTGGGCCACCCGCCAGGGCCTGAGCGCGGACCGTCTCAGTCGGCCGCTGGCCCTCGTGGGTCGCGGACGCGCCGCGTCGTTGCTGCTCAACGTGGTCGTGCCCTGGCTCGCCGCGCTGGGACACACCAGACTGGCCGCCGCCACACTGCCGCTCCTGCCGCCGGAGGACGATAACCAGGGCGTGCGCCACACGGCGCATGCGCTCTTCGGGCACGATCACAATCCGGCGCTCTACCGCACAGGGCTGCGCCAGCAGGGGCTGCTGCAGGTCTTCCACGATTTCTGCCTGAACGTGCGCAACGGCTGCCAGGACTGCTCATTCCCCCAGGCGCTGGAACGGTGGGCTGAGGAGGAATAGAGAGAGGAGACGCACCACTGAGGCACGGAATTACGAATCACACGAGCACGGAGGACCGGCGGTTACAGTAGCTTCACAGTCAACGAAGACGTTGTGGGGAGAAGGAGAGGACATGATTGAGAGCAAGTCGACAGAGCAGATCATCGGTGCGGCGATTGAGGTCCACAAGCACTGGGGACCAGGACTATACGAGGAAGTATACGAGAGAAGCATGAGTCACGAGCTGCGACTGCGAAACATGGTATTCGAAACCCAGGTCAAGCTGCCCTTGGTCTACAAAGGCGAAAGGGTGGGCGACGACCTACGCCTAGACCTTATTGTTCAGGCTACGGTGGTCGTCGAGTTGAAGTCCGTCAGGGCTTTGGAGCCGATTCATGAGGCGCAACTGCTCACCTACATGAAACTTACCAAGTGCCGGGTTGGGCTTCTGATCAACTTCAATGTCCCCATTCTCAAGCAAGGCGTCAAACGGATGGTACTGTGATGAGTTCCGCCAGAGCGCATGCGACCTCCGCTGGTTTGCTCACGTCATACGTGGACGAAGGATTCACCACGGAGGCACGGAAACACGGAGAAGAAAGACAGAATGTTGCGGGGATTCCAGGTGCGGAGTACCGCACCTGGGAATCCCCGCAACCCTTCTTGGAGACGGGGTCAGAGGGAAAGGCGGGTTTGGATGCCTCTATCCCCGTCCTGAATTCTTTGCCCAGTTACCTGCTCTCTTTGCGGTGTGCGACGTCACCACGAAACAACGACTCACGGCACACTCCGGTTCCTCCGGAAATGACTCCAGATAACGTGGTGCGCATTTGGCACACGGGTACTCCCGTGGGTGAAATGCGCACCACATTGGGCATTGTCTTCTCGGTGACTCAGTGACTCCGTGGTGAAGTCTTTCCGCTGCCTCCAGGACTGGCGATAAGCCGGCCTCTCTTTACGCACTGCTGTATTCATGGCATACTGCCGTGTAATCACGCACGGGAGAGGTGATCATGAAAGCCATTCGCGTTCACGAGTTCGGTGCCCCGGAAGTGATGCAGTGGGAGACCATTCCGGATCCCGTTCCTGAGGCGGGCCATTTGCTGGTGCGGCTTTACGCAGCGGGCGTGAATCCCGTCGACGCGTACATCCGCGGCGGCGGCTACCGGCCCGACCTGCCCCTGCCCTACACGCCGGGCTTGGATGGCGCCGGCTGCGTCGAGGCTGTCGGCGCCGGGGTCACGCGCTTCCAGAGAGGTCAGCGCGTCTACCTGACCGGCCCGCGCACGGGCACGTATGCGGAGAAGACGGTGGCCGATGAGGACCATGTGTTCGTGCTGCCCAACGCGATCTCCTTTGCGGAGGGAGCGGCCTTGGGCGTGCCCTATGGCACCGCCTATCGCGCCTTGTTCCGGCGCGCGCACGCGCAGCCCGGCGAAACCGTTCTGGTGCACGGCGCCAGCGGCGGGGTCGGGTTGGCCGCCGTCCAGTTCGCCCGCGCCGCCGGCCTGACGGTCATTGGAACCGCGGGCTCGCGGCGCGGCCTGGATTTGGTCCTCGCACAAGGCGCGCACCACGCGCTGAATCACAAGGAGGCCGGCTATGCCGGCGGGCTGCTCGCGTTGACCGAAGGACGGGGCGTCGACGTGATCCTCGAGATGCTGGCCAATGTCAACCTGTCCACCGACCTGACCCTGCTGGCCATGCACGGCCGGGTCGTGGTCATCGGCAGCCGCGGCCGGATCGAGATTGATCCGCGCGACACGATGCGGCGCAACGCCGCCATTCTGGGCATGGGCACCCAGCCCCTTCCGCCCGCGGAGTTGAACGGCGTCCAGGCGGCCATCCGGGCGGGACTCGAACTGGGCACCCTGCACCCGGTGGTCAGCACGGAAATGCCCATGGCGGAAGCCGCGATCGCCCATCACGCCGTGATCGAACAAAGCACATTCGGCAAGATCGTACTGGTGCCGTAGGTACATCGGCTGAGGACAGCCGACACTACACCCCCCTCGGGCCAAGAGCCTATCCCAGAAGCGGCGCGTCGCACAGCGCACGCCTCCACAGCCTCTTCTGTAGCCGCGCACGCTGGGCGCGGTGGCGGCTGGCCGGGAACGCGGTCCCTTCGGCAGGCTCAGGGCCGGCAACGCCCGCGTCTACAGCGCAGGCCTCTCCAGCCTCTTCGGTAGCCGCGCACGCGGCTCGCGGGGACGCTCGCCCTCCAGCGGGATCCTCCCCACAGTCCCGATGTCGCCTCATGGAGGGCGAGGGTCCCCGCGAGCCGTGAGCGTGGATAGGATGGACGAACCCCGTGGGGCCACCGTCCAGGCCGCGCCGGTGAGGACTCCGGCGTACACCGATCCCGAGTACCCTGCTTCCATCAATCTTCCGCACTTATCCGCCGGGGCGTGTAGTGCCGCCGTCTCGGCGGCATTGCGTCCAGGCCGCGCCGGTGAGGACACCGGCGGCTACAGCGCAAGCCTCCCCAGCCTCTTCTGTAGCCGCGCACGCTGGGCGCGGTGGTGGCTGAGCGGGAACGTGGTCCCTTCGAATAACGGCAACGCCCGCGTCTACAGACGAGCTACAGCGCTGATTGTTCGAGAATCTGGGCGGCCGTTTTCAGTGGCATGGGATTGGACCGGATCGGATCGCCCTTGGTCACCCACTGCCGCGCCTGCTGCCGGTGCCAGGCGGACCGCTCCGGATCGCCCTGCCGCGCGTAGGCCCGTGCCAGCCCGAAGTGCGCCGTCGGATCGTTCGGCTTGAGCTGCAGCACCGCCTGCCAGCGCACCAGCGCCTCCGGCCCATCCCCCAGAAACTCCGCTGCATACCCGAGATCGTGCAGCGCATCGAGGTTCTTCGGCCGCGTCACCAGCACCGTCTCCCACTCTGCGACCGCCTCCGGCACGCGCTCCAGCGCCGCCAATACTTCCCCACGCAAGATCCGCGCCGGAAACATGTCGGCATCCTGGGCCAGGATCGCGTCCACGCACTCCAGCGCCACCCGGTAATTCGCCGTCCGCCGCTGTTGGCCGGCCTTGACGTACAACGCCGACGGGCTGCCCGGTTCGCGGGCCAGCACCTCCGCCACGCGCGACTCAGCCTCCTCTGCGTGTCCCGATGCCCCCAGCCGCGCCGCCTCCGCCAACTGGCGGGTCACCCAGTCCGTCCGGTCCTGCCGGGCGGCGCGGGCCACCAGTTGCTCGACCGGCGCATAATCGTCCGTCAGCACCACGCCACCGCCCTCCTGCACCCAGCGATCCAGTTCCGCGGGGGCCACCGGCCGGCCGACAAAGGTGGCATGCCGGGCCTGGATCGCGGCCGCGATGTCCGGCAGATCCAGCCCCGTGCGTGATGCCATCAACAGCACGGAGGTGCGCCGCGCCAGGGTGGGCTTGGCAGCCACCGCTGCCACGTGCGGAAACGTGCGCCGCAGGGTGTTCACCAGGGCGCCCAGGTACGGCGCGCCGGCCCCGTCATCGCTCACCACGTGCATCAGGTACACGCCGGACGGCGCCAGCAGCCCCGCGACTTCCTCGTTGAACTCCTGCGTCGTCAGGTGGAACGGGATGGAGTAGTACTCAATCGTGTCGCCGATAATGAAGGCGAAGGAGGGAAGAGGGTTCTGAGCCGCCTGCGCCGCCGCTTGCTGCCGCAACAACCGTTGCACCACCTGCCGGCCATCCTGGTGAATGACGGTGATGGGGGCGGAAGAGGGGTTCACGGTTCGGGGTTCGGGCTTCCGACCCCCGACCTCCGACGCCTGACCTCCGTCCTCCATCTCCACCGCGCCCAGTCCGCAGGCCGCCTGCGCGGCTTCGGTGACCACCGGATCGATCTCGGCCACGACGATGCGGCTGCCGGGCCGTTCGACACTGAGGGAGCGCGGCAGCGTGTAGCCCCCGCCGCCAATCACCAGCACATCGACCGCCCCGGTCGGACCCGCCACCGCCGCCATTGCGCCATCCACCATCCAGGTGTAATTTCCGATCAGGTTCGTGGCGTGATCCACATCGCATCCGGAATGCGTGAGCTTGTCCAGGTAAAGCATCCGGTAGCGCGGCAGATCCTTGCGGGCTACGACGGTCACCTGGCTATAGGGGCTCTCCTTCTGCCAGAGCACGGTCATCGGCGCCCCATCCTGCACCGTGGGTACGGCGGTCCACAGGCGCGCCTGCAGGGGACCCGAAGTCACCGCCCCGGCCGCCCAGATGGCGACGGCGGCCCCGAGGGCCGACTGGGTTCCCCGCCGCGTCCAGGCCGTGGCGCCGAAGGCGAGCGCCAACCCCAGCAGGACAGCGGCCGCCATGAGCAGGGTCACTGCCGTGCCGAAGGCCCCGATGAGGTAGTAGCCGGTCAGGAAGGTGCCAACGATGCTGCCCGCCGCGCCACAGGCGTAAATCCCGCCCAAGGTCCGGCCCAGTTTGGACGAGGCGCCCTTGACAGCCATATCCGCGGCAATCGGGCCGATGCAACCCATCGCGATCGAGGCCGGCAGAAAGGCCAGCGACACGTGGATGAAGATGCGCGCACGCAGGTCGAGACCAGCCAGCCACAGGGATTGACCGGCGGCGTAACTGACGAGCGGGGTGAGAAGGCACAACACGGCACTAGTGAAGAACATGGCGGCCAGCAACCGACGCGGCTCGAAACGGTCAGCCAGTCGTCCCCCCACCACATTGCCGAGCGAAATGCCGCCGAGAATGATGCCGATGACCGCGGTCCACGTATACAGGGATTGACCGAGAAAGCGGGCGATCAGGCGCCCGGCCACAAGCTCGACGACCATGATGCACGCCGAACCGAGGAAGATGGCCAGGGGCGGTAGCAGGGCGTTGAGGTTCAGTCGGTGCATACAGGCAGGTTATAGCGGGAACGGGTGGCAGGCGCAATCAGAGGTTAATCTGAGCAGCGCCTCCTGCTGTAGCCGCGCACGCTGGGCGCGGGGTGACTGCCAGAGAACGTCGTTCGTCCCCTACTTGTTGCCAACCGGCGTCGGCGAGACCTTGCGGAGGCGGGAATTCGGGGGCACCACGCCCTGGTTGGCGAGCGACATCAAGAGCTGCTGCAACGCAGGCGGGGAGAAATTGCCACCCATCGTGTCCAAATCCACGGCGGCCTTGATCGGCTGCATCACGCAGTGGGGATCAAATTGGAAGCCCACACCCATTGCCGCCGCCAGACCGCGCAGGGTCTGTTGGCCAAGGCGCACATTGGGCTTGGGCGCGTTCTTCAAAGCCAGAGCCGTCACGTTGACCAGGGCCACATGCTGATCGGGATCCACAATCAGTAGAGACGAGCCCGGCAGCGCCACCAGCGCGACCACAACCGCATCCGTGGGCTTGCGCATCGCGGCAATCCGAGCCAGCAAGGCGTCCGCGCCGGCGTCTTTGGCGAGCGTCACGGCGTCGTAGCGGACCGGAACGGGGAGATTGCCTTTCACATACGAGGGCAGTTCGGAGAACGCCGGCGTACTGGCCATATCCAATACGCAGATCCCCCGCTCCAGGTTCGGAGCCGGATCAGCAGCACGGGAGACCAGCGGAATCAGGGTGACAAGGCACAGCGAGAGCAGAGTGATTGTTGTCTTCATAGGTGAATTCTGCGGTGAATGAGGGAGATTTGTCAAGACGCGGGAGAAGAGTCTCGTGCCGCCATGATGAGACACGAAAGTTATGATTAATCCGCGGGCAGGCTCGTCTCGGAAGATAGAAGACATTGGCCCTATCAAAATAAGAAACGCTCCCCACGGGGGGAGCGTTTCAGGATCAAACCATCGCTTATATCAGGATCAGGAACGGCGGAACCGACGAACCGCAAGAATTCCAAGGCCTGCGAGCATCAGAGCAACCGTCGAGGGCTCGGGGACGGCCGTTGTCGCGGAGTAGTTTTGCGTCCACTGGTAGTTATCGACTCCGTTAAGGTCAGGATCTGCACCAGTCTCGTAGATCGAACTCATTCCATAGTAACCAGTCGTGGGTACAGCGCCTGCTCCCGGAGAAGGGTCTGTGAAGAAACGAACAACAAACTTTGCCCCAGCGTCATAGGTGTGCAGATATGTAGCACCAAACTCACCATCACGATTCATTGCTCCTTGCCCCATCCATATGGTCTGCACAACGACATCGTCAGTTATGGAGCCGTCACCAGTTCCGGAGAACCCGTCATACTCGCCGTCAGTACCAAGATAGAGCAGTTGCACAAGGCCACCGATGGTGCTTGAGGCATCACCGTTGATCTTGTCCGTTATCAGTGTTCCGCTATTGTCATATGCGAAAAACCCGGTTCCTGCATTGAGCCAATTAAGGGTGGCAACTCCATAGGAGTTTTGCGAGCACGCAAGCAAGGCGACACTGCATACGATTAACCAGAGTTTGTTTTTCATTCTCGTGCTTCCTTCGTCAGTTATGTGATTCTCGATTTGACTAATCAAGCCTCAGTATGCGCGTATTTCGGTCAGAGTAGTGTTTGAAGGACCCTTGGATTGCAGCCAAGCGCCACGTCCCATAGGAATGACGTGGGTTGTGGGGAAGTCGTCATTCCCAAATTCATACCACAGATTATCAACGTCGTACAGATAGTAGATCCAGTATGCTCCACTTCCAAAGTTCTTGGCAGGATCCCAAACGTAGAGCCGATCGGCACCACCGAATCCGGCAGCGGCATTGCCCGTCCAAGTCGCGTTCGGTCCGTTGATCTGCATGTCTGCGGTATAAGCGCTCCCGAACATGGCCCATTTTCCTGCCGCAAAGACAGTTACGTTAGTCCCTTCCATGGGGACTTCGCCTGAAAACGTGACGTTCGTTGGGCCACCTTGAATATCCTGGATCCACATGCCCTGTCCGCGGAGAATCCGATTGGTTGTTGGGAAATCATCGTTGCCGAACTCGTACCATTGCCTATCAGCATCATAGAGATAATATATGTCATAGGCGCCGTTTCCAGAATTCTTGGCTGGATTCCATATATAGAGCCTATCGGCACCACCGAACCCAGAACCGGCCTGCAGGTTACTCGTATCCATCAAATTGGTCACGGCAACGTCATCGCCTCCGCCAACAGTGTTCCAGTTTAGCGCAAGCATTGTGAGATTCGATGCCAAACCCATCTTCTGATACCCGACGGTATTCACGCTATATACGTTGGCCATGGCAGCGGCGCCGGCCAGCATGAGACTAGCAACTATAACACCTGTCTTCTTCATTGCCTTCCTCCTGAACTGCGATGGTTCTTCTGATTGATCCTGTGAATACTATACGGTCACACGCCAACACCGTCAACGAGATATTTTACTTTTTTTCCGCCTAACTCGGACTTGATTAGTGTGAGAATACGGCAGGGGAATTGGCGAGGCAAGCAGAAAAAATGGGGGCTCAGGGCGATGGGCACAAGGCGATTCCGTCGGTCTCTGGCAGGGCCGGCTCGACCTTCGAAGACAACGTGTTTTGGCGTGGGCAGCAAGCGTGCGACGAAATTGCCATGCGCCCGATCGTCGCGCAAGAGCAGCGGCCCGACGGGTCTCATCCCGCGTCCCGCCCAGGCTCGCGGCTCGCGGGGACCATCCTTCGCCTGAGGGCTGCGGCTTGGCGCGCGCTCGCCCTCCAGAGGACGATATCAGGACGGCGGGGATGAACCCACTGGAAGGCGAGCGTCTCCGCGAGCCGTGCGGGTAACGGGTAAATGTCAAATCCCCTCGCCGGAACGTCGTCACATGGCTTTGTCGGGGAGAGCACAACGGGCGTGCGGTTGGTTCCCGCTCAGGCACGGCGCCTTCGTCGCGGGGTGTTTCGTTTTTGTGAAACAGTCAGGAGCCTGTCGCGGCCGAAGGATGAGGCACGAACAAAGCGAGCGGCAGGGCTGGCAGCCTGTCGAGAAACGCGTGGTCGCCGCTGATCAGCGGTGGTAAGGCCCGTGAATGGCCGCAAGATCGCACAGCCACGCCTTATCAGGCGCGGCTACGAGTGGGGTTGCCTGAGTTTCAAGGGGCTGTCAGGGCTGCGGGAAGAACGCGGTCAACGCCCGCGTCTACAGTGGGAACGTGGTCGGCGCTTGCGTCTACAGTGGGAACGCGGTCAGCGCCCGCTTTTGCAGCAGGCCTCGTTACTGCGCCGGCAGGACGCCTTCCTTGACCAGTTGCTGGTCCATCTCGGGCGTCAGGGGGATGGGCAAGGGCGGGCCTTTTTCACCCCGGGCGCGGATGAGATCCATCTGGTATTTTTCAAGGTGCGCCTGAAGCGCTGCGCCGGACACGCGGTTCGTGATCCCGGCCGTCAGGTCGCGCCGCCGCACGCCGCCCTCGTAACGCGAGGTCACGGAAACGACAGTCGACGGGGCGGCGGACTGGCCGCCGAGCGCCGGCATGGGCAGGCGCGGCCGGCCGAGGGTCGGCGGCGGGGTCGGGGTGGCGGCCATGGTGGCCACATCAGTCATGGTGATCCAGGTTTCCTGGCCGTCCTTGCTCAGCAGCGCCTTCTCGGCCTCGTAGTCGGCCTCCACGACGGTGATGCCGTCCTCCGTCTCGCCCACGGCGATGAAGTAATTCTTCTTGGTGGCGGTATCGACCAGGCCCACCTGCAAGGCGCCGGTGCGGTCGTGGCGGGTGATGGCGCACATTTTGAGGGTCTTCGTGATCGCCGGCGCGGCAGGTTGGGCGTCCACGGCGGCGGCCCCGGCGGCGGCCGGAACGGCTTCCGAGCCGAATGGCAGGCGGTCGAGAATCACCTGGTAACGGGTAAAATCCGCAGCGCACACGGAGACCGTGCCCAGCGCGACCATCATGACAACAAGGCGATTCACGCTGTCTTTATACCAGAAAGCGGGGGGGGGAGGAAGGGAGAAGGCGGGGGGCGGGGGGCATGGGGGAAAGAGAAACGAACGTCCAACAACCAACATCCAACGCCGAAC
>CAZWQJ010000139.1:0-11539 GCA_964635825.1 uncultured Victivallales bacterium
CATGTCTTCCCACCAGACGTCGCCTTCGTCGGTCAGGACGCAGTTGGTGAAGATGCTGTTGCCCTTGATGGTGTCCATGGCCATGGGGTTGGACTTGTAGCTGGTGCCGGGGGCGACACCGAAGAAGCCGGCCTCGGGGTTGATGGCGCGCAGGCTGCCATCGGGGCCGATCTTCATCCAGGCGATATCGTCGCCGATGCACTCGCATTTCCAGCCGGCGATGCGAGGCTGGAGCATGGCGAGGTTGGTTTTGCCACAGGCGGAGGGGAAGGCGGCGGCGATGTGGTAGCGCTTGCCGGCGGGGGAGGTGAGCCGCAGGATGAGCATGTGCTCGGCCATCCAGCCTTCGCGGCGGGCCATCTCGGAGGCGATGCGCAGGGCGAGGCACTTCTTGCCCAGCAGCGCGTTGCCGCCGTAGCCGGAGCCGAAGGACCAGATCAGGTTCTCCTCCGGGAAGTGGGCGATGTACTTCTTCTCGATGGGGGCGCAGGGCCAGGCGCTGTCCTTCTCGCCCGGGGCGAGCGGGGCGCCGACGGAATGCAGGCAGGGGATGAACTCGCCGGTGTCGCCGAGGGACTCAAGGACCTTGGTGCCGACGCGCGTCATGATGTGCTGGTTGACGACGACGTAGGGGGAATCCGTGATTTCGATGCCGATCTTGGCTATGGGGCTGCCGATGACGCCCATGCTGAAGGGGATCACGTACATGGTGCGGCCGCGCATGCAGCCGTCGTAGAGGGCGCGCATCGTGCGCTTGAGTTCTTCGGGGTCGATCCAGTTGTTGGTGGGGCCGGCATCGTCCTTGTTGCGGCAGGCGATGTAGGTGCGGTCCTCGACGCGGGCGACGTCCGAGGCGTGCGAGCGGAAGTGATAGCTGTTGGGGCGTTTGGCGAGCTTGGTGGCCATGCCGCTCTTGACCATGAGGTCCATGAGGCGGTTGTACTCGGCGACGGAGCCATCGCACCACACGATCTGTTCGGGGCGGCACATGCGTGCGACTTCGTCAACCCAAGCGAGCAATTTTGTGTTCCGTGTCGGCGCCGTCATGATCGTGATCCTCCCCCGCTGCTAATTGCTACGTGAATGTGACGGGCCGAATGGAGCGCCGTCGACAGAGGGCGGAACTTTAGCGGGCGGGGGCGGCGCATGCAAGCGGGAATCGGAGGCGCCTGACGGCTTGCGGCGGGGGCGGGGTGGTGGCAAACTATGGGTATGCGGGGAGGGACGGGGCGATGCCGAATGCGGATAGCGAGGTGCGGTACGAGCGGTTGCGGCCGGGGCAGCTCGTGGAGCGGCGGGAGGCGTGTCCGGTGGCGTACCTGCCGATCGGGACGCTGGAGTGGCATGGGGTTCACAACCCGGTGGGTCTGGACACCCTGAAGAGCCATGCGCTGCTGGAGCGGTGCGCGGAGGCGATCGGCGGGCTGGTTTTTCCGCCGCTCTACTACGGGGAGAACCGCGAGCAGGCGTTGATGGAGGCGACGGCGAACGATCGCCAGGCGATCGCGGCCGGCATGGGGCTGCCGCCGGAGAATTTTGCCCCTGGCTATATGGTGGACGGGGTGGCGGAGCAGAACCGCCTGTACCAGCGTCTGCTGCTGCATGTCTTTCATGAGGTGCGCAGTCTGGGCTTCAAGGTGCTGGTGGTTGGGGCGGGGCACTACCCGTTGCTGGACCACGCGCGCAGTGCAGCGGCGTTGTTCCACCAGGAGCAGCCGTATCCCAAGATGGTGGTCTGGGCCATGACGGGTTACGAGCTGGTGAAGGGCCGGTTCACCCCGTGCGGCGATCACGCGGGCCGGTGGGAGACCTCGATGTTGATGCACCTGGATCCCGGCATGCAGGATCTGGCCCTGTTGCCGGCCGATCGCGGCGTGAAACCGGTCGGCGCGTCCAACAATGGGGTCCAGGATTCGACCGCGGAGTTTGGCCGGCAGATCACGGAGGCGATTGTGGAGGCGGTGCGGATTCGGGTGCGGGGTTTTCTCGATGAGTACGGCGACTATCAGGGACATGGAAGCCCGATGTAGGCTGTTCCGTCGAAACACATGACGCAAATGCGTGCAACTTTTCGGATGAACATCGAACACTGAACATCGAACATCCAACGTCGAAGGTTCGATGTTCAATGGTTTGAGGGCGATAGCCCGACTAGGGAGGATAGCATGAGCAGCGGTCTGTTGCGCGGGATGGCGATGGCGGCGGTGGTTGGTTGCGGGCTGGTGGCGGGGGCGGCGCCGGCGCGCGAGATGCCGGTGGGGTGGTCATTGGCGGCACCCGATCCGGCGTTCAACATGCCGGTGCCGGGCATTCGTCCGGCGGATCTGCGGGCGCGCGATGCAAACAACAAGGTGGAGGCGGGAGGCCCGGTCCAGTTTGCGGAGCCGTGGGCGGTGTCGGCGACGCCATGGAATGACGGGGTCTGGGATCTGACGCCGTCGGGCGAGGCCGTGTGGCGGTTGCGCATCCACGCGCCCGGGGCGACCGATCTGAATATGACCTTCTCTGAATTTGAGTTGCCGGAGGGGGCGCGGCTGTTCCTCTATAACGAGGAGTCGAACTACGTGCAGGGGCCCTACACGGCGGTGGACAACAACGCGCAGCGCCAGTTGTGGACGGCGGTGGTTCCGGGCGAGGAGGCGGTCATCGAATTGGTGGTGGCCCCCGAGCGCATGGGCGACGTGCGCCTGCAACTCGGTGCGGTCAATCGCGGCTACCGCGCGCTGCTCGAAAGCGATGCGGTGAAGCAGGGCTCGTGCAACATCGATGTCATCTGTTCGGAGGGCAACGGCTGGCGGCCCGAGATTCGCAGCGTGGCGACGTACTCGTTCGGCGGGTCGCTGCTGTGCACTGGAACGCTGGTGATGAACACGCGCGCGGATTTTCGCCCGTTCTTTCTGACGGCCTATCACTGCGGCGTCACCGAGGCAAACGCGGCCTCGGTGGTGGTGTACTGGAATTACCAGGCGCCGACCTGCGGGCAGTTGAGCGGGGGCTCGCTGGCGCAGAACCAGAGCGGAGCGCGTTTCCATGCGCGCTCGCGTCCATCCGATTTTTGCCTGATCGAATTGAATCGGCTGCCGGCGGCGGCGGTGAACGCGCACTATGCGGGTTGGGAGCGTTCGGGCGTGGCGCCGTCGGCGGTGGTGTGCATTCACCATCCGAATACGGACGAGAAGGCGATCAGCTTTGAGAACCAGGCGGTGCAGAGCGCGGGGTATCTTTCGGACACGGTGAACGCGAGTGCGGACCACTGGCGGGTGCTGGACTGGGATCTGGGCACCACGGAGCCCGGCTCCTCGGGGTCCGGCTTGTGGAACGCGAACACGCACCGCCTGATCGGGCAGTTGCACGGCGGTGAGGCCGCCTGCGGGAACAATCTTTCCGACTGGTACGGGAAGATCTCGGTGAGTTGGGAGGGCGGCGGGACGGACAGCACGCGCCTGCGCCCCTGGCTCGACCCTGACAATACCGGGGCCACCGGCATCGACGGGCGCGATGGGGCTCCCCTGTGGGCTGGCGCGACCTCCGGGGGCAACGGCTGGAAGCGGGTGACGGGATTCGGCTGGTTCTATGACACGGGCACGGGCTGGATCAACCACGAGACCCTTGGCTGGATGTTCGCGGATCCGCAGCAGTCGCCGACGTCGATCTGGATGATGGACTCCGATCCGACGATCGGGTGGTTCTGGACCAGCCAGAGCAGTTACCCGTGGGTGTACCGTGGGGTGCCCGCCGGCTGGCTCTACTACCAGAATGGCTCGACGGGCCCGCGCTGGTTCTGGAATGCCAGCAACGGGCAGTGGGAATCGCACTGAGGGCGGCTTTGGGGCGCGGACGGTGGAGCGCGTTTGGTGGGAAGCCGCCCGCTCTGCCGTGAAGGGACGCGGATGCGCGGTCGGGACGGAGCCCGACCCTCCAGGTCTCTAAGAAACAGCCTGTTACGGAAGATGGAGGGACGGCCTCCGTGCCGTCCGGTTATCCCCATGGTCGCCCTCAGCGTTCATCTGCGGTATATCGGGTAGACGCTGGCATGCCCGTTTGGATATGACGCCGATGCGTCAGATCTTTGTCGGGATCTCTATCGCGAGCTTTGTCGACAAAGTCCCCGACAACGCTCGCGACAAAGCTTGGGTTGCGGGCAATAGCCCGCCTTGAGCAAGGTGCGTAAGCACCGCGCCAATTCCACCGAACCGCAGGATCGCGAACCCGCCTACGCTCAGAAGCTTCGGCGAGGCAAGCAAGGAACCGCAGAACCGAAGAAGGCCTGATCAATCATCCGGACTTCTGATTTCGCCGATCGGGGTTCGAGATTCTGCGGCTCAAGGAGCCTGGGGGCTCGCCGTCCGGGTGGTGCTGACATCGCCGGTGAAGAGGAGGCGATCTTGGCCGTCGAGGGTGCGCAGGCGCAGGGCGCCATCGTCGTCGGTGCCGAGGTAGAGGCCTTCGAGGGTTTCGCAGGTGGTGGCGACGCGGATGGTGAGGCCGTGGAGGGCGTCGCGGCGGGCCCACTGCTCCCAGAGTGAGCGCGGGTTTGCCAGCGCCGCGGGATGGAGGCCGGTGGCCAACCGGCCCAGCAAGTCGGTTGCGAGTGTGCCGGGATCGTCGGGTGCGCCTGTTTCGATGAGGATGGACGTGGCGGGGTGCAGGAGGGGTTGCGCGGCGAAGTCGGCGTCGGTCAGGTTCACATTCAGGCCGATGCCGATCACAATGGCTCCGGTGGGCTGATCGCGCTCGGCGAGGATTCCGGCAATTTTGCGTCCGCGCACGAGAACATCGTTTGGCCATTTGACCATGGAAGGCAAGCCGCGTGCGGCGAGGGTTTCGGCGACGGCGAGGGCCGTGGCCGGAGTGATGCGGGTGATGGTCTCGGGGGTGATGTCGGGGGCGGCGATGAGGACCGACAGGGCCAGTCCGCGCTGGGCGGGGGAGATCCACTGGCGGTTGAAGCGGCCGCGCCCGGCGGTCTGGTGCAGGGCGCGCACGGCCTCGCCGTTGCGGGCCTCCGCGGCATGGGCGAGGAGCCAGGCGTTGGTGGAGGGGAGTTCGGCGAAGACCCGGAGAGAGGCGCCCCACATGCCGCCTCCGGCGAGGACGGTTGGCGATGAATCGTCCATGGCGCTCCCGTCCGGTTGGACTCAGGGGGTCGGGCGCATGACGCGCCGGATCTCGGCATTGAGGCGCTCGCTGGCATCGTCCCGCCGGCGGTTGGAGGGGGAGAGCGCCAGGGCGCGCTCGAGATCGGCCGCGATGCTCAGGGGGCTGATGGGTTTGGCGATGCGGCCGCGGACGCCGGGGGGCAGTTCGGCGGGGGTGCTGCCAATGGGTTCAGCCACCACGATATCGACGGGCGAACGATTGGTGCGTTCGGTCAGCAAGTCCATGAACGCCTGGGTTCCCAGCGGCGCCAGGGGCATATCGACCAGGACGGCATCCGGCGCCTCTGCCTGCAGGCGATCCAGGCCGTCCTTGGCGCCCTTGGCCAGCAGCACGTCAAATCCGCCGCGCTGGTTGAGGGCGGAGGCCACGAGAACAAGGGTTTTCACATCCTCCGAGACGACGAGCAGGCGGGCGGCCGAGATGCCGACGGCGCCTTCCCCGGCGCCGCGCGACAGGAGGCGGTGCACGCGGCTCAGGAAAGCGAAGGGCGAGAACGGGCGGACGACATAGTCATTGGCGCCGACTTCGAGGGATTGGGCGACCACATCGCCGGAGGTGCCGGATACGAGCATGATGATGGGGAGCCGGCTGTTGCGGGTGTCGGATCGCAGGACCTTGAGGGCGGCGATCCCGCCATCGGGCGGCAGGGTCTCGTCAATGACCACGAGGTGGAAGTGCTGCTTGTTGATGTCGGGGGCCATGTCCGGCTCCCAGTGATCGACGCTGATGACATCCACGTGGTCCTTCTCGAGCAGCTGCGCGAGGACCTGGGTGGTGACGACGTCGCGGATCAGGAGGAGGACGCGGGGCTTGCGTGGCGACGGGTCTTCATCGCCGCCGACGACGATCTGGTTGCCGCCGCGGGCGATGGCCTGGAAGACGAGGTGGTCGGCTTCGGTGATGACGTTGTCCATGGAGTCGCCGGTGGCGACGAGCGTCACGCCGGCGGAGACATTGAGTCGCAGCGGGGTTCCGCCGGGGAGGAGGATGGGCTGTTCCTGCAGTTTGCCGATGACCTTTTCAACGGCGCGGTGTGCGCCGCGGGATTCCTCGCCGGGGAACAGCATGGCGAATTCGTAGAGGCCCCAGCGCGCGACGATGTCGGTGGTGCGCAGCGAGCGCGAGAGGATGAGGCCGGCGGTCTGGAGCACTTCCTCGCGGGACGAGGCCTCCATGGAGTCGAGGGTATCGCGGAGGCTGTCGAGGCACAGGATGGCGAAGGAGAGCGGTTCGCCGGCCTGGGTGCAGAGGCGCTGGGTGGCTTCGAAGGTTTCGTGAAAGGCCGCGCGGTTGAGGTGGCCGGTGACGTTATCGCGGCGTGCAGCCTTGGCGGATTCCGGTGCCCGGCGCAGGCGGCTCAGGATCCAGCGGGCGATGGCGGCGGTGTCGCGGGGGGTGCTGAGGTGATCGACCGAGGTGTGAAGGATGCGGTCTTCGCGCAGGGATTCGTCGACCCGTTCGGCGAGGAGGAGGACGGGCAGGGCGGCGGTGGTGGGGCTTTCGCGCAGGCGATGGAGGAGGGCGCGGCCGTCGCTATCGGCCAGGACGACGTGCAAGACGACGGCGACGATGGAGCGCTCCTTGAGCAGGAGGCGGGCCTCGGCGCCGTTGGCGGCGTGGAGCACGATGCCGTCGAGGGCGGGCATGTGGCTTTCGATGGCGTGGGCGAAGTCGCTGTCGCCTCCGATGACGAGGACTTTGCCTTCGGGGCGCTGAGCGCCGGCGGCATCGCGCAGCAAGGTGATCAGGGGGCGTGCCTGGCGGATGAGGGCGTTGCTGGACGCGGAGGCCACGCGGTCGGCGGCATCGCGCAGCGCGCTCAGGGATTCGTTGGTGGCCTGCTCGGAGACGGAGCGGGCGAGGGCGCGGAGGGTGTTCTCGGCATCGGGGTCGCTGCCGGCGAGACCGCGCAGTGCGCCCTCGATGGCATCGATGCGCGCGCCGAAATCGGGGCGCCAGGGGTTCGAACTCGAATTCATGTTGGCCTTCCGCGTAAGGGTGAACTTTAGCAGAGGGGACCCGGGCTGTCGATGGTCATTGCCCTAGCCCGAATGTTGCACGAGCCCCTCGTGCAACATTCGCCCGTAGGGCCGAAGCAGAGGCGCTTCGCGCCACGCTTCGGGGCCGCCCCGAACCGACGAAACGTCTGGTTCGGCCTGCCAGCCAACGCCTACCCTCGGCGTTGGCTGGCAGGCGCATGTCGCACCCGCGCGCTTGCGCCGGTGCAACATGCGGGCTAGCGGTTGGGCGCGCTGTTGCGGGGCATGCTGTCGATGGCGGCTTCGATATCGGAGTCGGTGAAGCGTTCCGTGAGGGAGCGGGTGCGCTTGCCATCGCGGTCGTAGAACCAGAACTGGGGTGCGGAGGTAATGCCATAGTGGCGGGCGATGGGATCGTCCCAGCCGGTGATTTCGACGCGGACGAATGGGATCTGGCGCTTGGCGGCCAGTTGCTGGGCGTAGTTGCCCTGGCGCACGCTGGAGACGATGTCCGCCAGGTGGATATGCACGACGGCGGCGGCGTTGCTGGGCAACGGCAACTGGAAATCCGGTCCGATGACGGGTGTGGCGGGCTTGCTGTCGTCCATGTGCTCCATGGAGCGAGCGAGGGTGTCGATGGCTTCGATGGAGGCGACCTGGCTGGAGGGGAGGGAGAGGGGGGCGGAGCCGCTGACCACGCTGAAATTCGGTTTCTGGTAGGCGTGGAGGGGGACGTTCTCGAGATTGCGGCCGCCGCGCCGTTTGATGTTGACCTGGACGATGGGGGCGAGGGTAAGGGCCTCGACCTTGATGAGGGGGACGCGCTGGGGCTTGCCGGAAGCGGGGGCGAACTCGAACTGGCCGCCGCGGTAGCCGCGGAATGTGCCGGTGAGGCGTTCCCCGGAAGTCAGCACGAGTGTATCGGCGGCGCGGGAGGCGGTGGTGGCGGCGATGGCCGTGAACAAGGCGACGAGGGCGGCGCGTAGGCTGATGGAGGCGACGTTCACAGCAGACTCCGGGCGCGGTTGGCCCATCCACGCCACCGCGCCGCGTGCCAGTCATGGTTCGCAGGCGCGGCGGGAATTAGAAGCGGACGTTCAAGCCGGCGGCGACGCCGCCCCGTGCGAAATCGTCGTAGCGGGCGTAGTAGGAGACGCGCTTGGTATGGAAGATTTCGAGTCCGACGGTCAGGCCGACCTCGTCGTCCATGCTGTCGTCGATGTCATCGGAGAGGGAGGCCGAGTAGATGGGGCCGGCGAAGATCGCGATGGTTTCCGGGAGGAACATTTTGTTGCCGACGACATCGTTGGCGATGCTGGCGGTGAGGGACGCGGTGAACTCCTCGAAGTCGAGGGTTTCGGAGAAGACTTCGACTTCGCTGGCGAGGTAGCTCATGTTGCCGTTGACGCGGATTTTGTTTTCCATGAGCAGGGGGTCCTGGATTTCGTGCGAGAAGATGTCGGTATGCAGCGAGGCGCCGTAGAGGAAGCGGCTGCCATCGTTTTCGCTGACATCGGAACCGAAGTCGGGGTCAAAATCGGAGAGCAGTTGGCCGCCGAGGACGTAGACCGTGGCGAAGGGGAGGGGGCTGTAACCGATGTAAGCGGCGACGATCTGGGCATCCATGGTGCCGGCGAGGTCGGCAATTTCGACGCGGCGATCGCGGCCGTTGTAGGAGAGGCCGCAGGACCAGTTGTCGCTATTGCTGTCGCCGGAGATGAAATCACGGTCGAGGTTGCTGCCACCACGGGGTTCAGCCTGCACGGGCAGGAGGGAGAGGCTCAAGACGCTGACGATCCCGAAAAAGGCGGTAGTAATTTTCATGCGGCGATAGTAGGGAGCGGGCGCGGATTAAGGCAAGCAGATAATGGCGGGCCTGCGCGCGGCCAAAAGGAGGTGGCACTTCCGCTGGCGTCATGTTAGGGTTCGCGCTTGACGATTCAGGAGTGCGGCACGATGCGACAGACAGCGTTTCTATTGTCCATGCTGATCATGGTAGCGGGTTGCATGCCCTGGCAGGCCCCGACGCGGCTGCCCGAGTACAGCGATTTGGCGGCGGCCCAGTCGCAGGGTGCCGAGCCGGCCATCGCCATCAATCTTCACCATCAGGGGCTGACGGAGTTTCCGGCCGCCTTGGCGGGTATTCCCAACGCGGTGAAGGTGACGCTGCGGGGTAACCCCTTGCGCAATGTGCCGCCCTCCATTGGCGACCTGCGCCAGGTGCGGTGGCTCGATCTGGGGGAAACGGCGTTGCTGGAGGTTCCGTCGACGATCGGATCGCTGAATGCGTTGGAATCGTTGTATCTGAATGACAACGGGCTGACGGGGCTGCCCGCGAGCATTGGGGATCTGGCGGCGTTGCGCTACCTGAATCTGGACCGCAACCGGCTGGCGGAACTGCCGGGGGCGATTGGCCGCCTGGAGCACCTGCGGTGGCTGCGGCTCAACGGCAATGCGCTGCAGCAGTTGCCGGACGAGATTGGAACCCTGAAGTCGTTGGAGCGGCTCTATCTGGGGCGCAATGCGCTGGATACGCTGCCGGCCAGCCTGGCGTCGCTGACGCGGCTGACCGACCTCACGCTGACCGGCAACCCGATCCGGACCTTTCCCGAGGTGATTCTGCAACTCCCGGCGCTGGAGCGTCTGGACTTGGAGGACACGCAGTTGACGACGCTTCCGGGAGACGAAAGTCTGCGGCGCCTGAGCGGCCTGAAGTGGCTGCTGTTGCAGCGGAATCGCTTTACGTCAGAGGAAAAGACGCGCATACGGACGGTTTTGCCGGACTGCTATATTGTGTTCTAGGTGCGTCTGGGAGTTGTGAGTCCCCATGTATACGGCGCAGCGAGAGCGGCGCAGCTTCCTGGCGGTGACGGTTGCGATCGTCATCGCCTTCCTGCTGATCCTGCTGAATCTGGCCATCCAGTTCCTGGATGCCATGTATGGGTTTCTGCATGCGTACACGCGCTTTCCGGTTTCGCAGGCGCTGATCCATTTTCTCTTTATCTGGCTGGCGGTGTTGCTGTTTCTGGCGCTGCGGCGGTGGCGGGCGGTGGAGTCGGAGCGTTCGGATCTGGAAGCGATCCTGTCGAGCATCAGCCCGGATGCGCTGGTGGTGGTGGGGCCGGACCGGGCGATTCGCATGTGCAACGAATCGGTGGAGCGGATTTTTGGGCGGAAGCCGCAGGAGGTGGTGGGGCAGAAGACCGACATTCTGTACCACGACCGGCGCGCGAATCCGGACCGGCCGCGCGAGATTTTCGAAGTGCTGGCGCACAGCGGTTTTCACTATGGGCTGGCGAAAGGGAAGCGGCGGGATGGTGGGACGGTGCCGCTGGAGATCATCACCGGCGAGCTGGTGGGCAAGAGTGGGGCCGTGATGTTGATTCGCGACATCACGGAGCGGTTGGTGCTGGAGGAGCAGCGGCGCCGGCTGGAGGAGCGGGCGCTGCAGGCGCAGAAGCTCGAGAGCCTGGGGGTGCTGGCGGGCGGGGTGGCGCACGACTTCAACAACCTGCTGATGATCATGCAGGGGCATGCGGACCTGATGTTGATGCGCAACCCGACGGAGTCCTACGTGATGGACGGGCTTTCCGAGATCATGAAAGCCGCTCAGCGCGCCCGTGAGCTCTGCCGCCATCTGCTTTCGTTTGCCGGCCGGGCCCCGCGCGATGTGCGCCCGACGAACCTGACCCTGGTGGTGCGCGATGCGATGGGCATGCTGCGGGTGCGCATCCCGACGCAGGTGCGTGTGGAAGTCGATCTGGCCGAACCGCTGCGCTCGATTCCGGCCGATGAATCCCAGTTGCATCAAGTGGTGATGAATCTCGTGACGAACGCCTGCGAAGCGATGGGGCCGGCGGGTGGGCGATTGTGCGTGGCGACGGGCGAGATGCGCTGCGATGCGGACTATCTGACCGAAGTGGCCGGCGCCGCGCAACCGCAGCCCGGGCTCTACGTGTTCCTGCGGGTGGCCGATTCCGGCTGCGGCATGGACGAGACCACGCGGCGGCGGGTCTGCGAGCCGTTCTTCACGACGAAGAACACGGGCAATGGCATGGGCATGGCGGCCGTACTCGGCATCATGCGCAGCCACCATGGGCTGATGCGGCTCGACAGCCGCGTGGGCGAGGGAACGACGATCACGGCCTTGTTCCCGATTCCGGAAGTACCCTGACGGGATGGGGCGGGCTCGAGATGCTGCCGGGTGCCATGCCGGTGCGATGCCGTCTAGCAAGCCAGCCTACAGCCATCCGAAATCGCTAGCCCGAATGTTGCAAAGCGCGGCTTCGGAAGGCCGTAACCAAACAGGATTTGCCACAAAAGGCACAAAATGCGCAAAAAGGGGACGGCGCTAAAGCGCCGGTGCTTTTGTGGTTTTTGTGCTTTTTTGTGGCTGAAAA
>CAZWQJ010000140.1:0-3101 GCA_964635825.1 uncultured Victivallales bacterium
GTCTGATGGTGCCTGACGGAACTTTCAGAGTTGGGTGCTTTGGGGCGGTGCGGGGCTGTTCTAGCTTATCCCCAGTGGCGCGGTGGACTTCGGCATGCAAGTTGCTGAAGAAGCCTGATGCCAGAGGCAAGGACCCCAAACCGTGAGAATGACATGACCGATGCCCCCTCGTTGTGTGTGCGGAGTGTGGCGAGATACTTACGTGGTCGGCGGTCGGTGCCGCTGGTGTTGGCGGCGGTGTTGTACCTGGCGCCGATGCGGCGTGCGCGCGGCGAGGAGCGTCTGGATTTCAAGACGCTGATCTACCAGGAGGACGACAATCGGATCCAGGTGATTGCGCCGTGCGTACTGATGGAGAAGGATCTCTCGCCATCGCTGACGTTGCGCGTGGATGGTGTCTACAACGCGATATCGGGGGCGAGTCCCACGGGAGCGCCGGCATACCAGCAAGTGACGGAGACAATCACGGTGACGACGCCGAGCGCGGCGCCCTCGGGTCCGAGCGTGACGGTGTCGGCGCCGTCGAGAAGTCCGGTGGTGGTGGAGAATGTGGAGAGGGAGGACGAGGGCGAGCGTGAGGGCGACGATGACGACGAGCGGGAGGGTGGGTACGCCGCGGCGAAGAAGCGCGGTTACACGGTGGTGTCGGGTGCGACACCGCAGGCTCAGCCGGCTCCGCAACCGGCACCCGCGCCTGCGCCCGCGCCGTCTTCCTCGTCCAGCAGCAGTTCGAGCTCATCATCGACTTCATCGCGCAGCCAGCCGGCGGCGCCGACGACGAGCACGCGGAGTGTGACGAAGACGGTGCCGGGGGGCAAGGTGCCGAAGTCGCAGGTGGACGACACGCGGCTGTCGTTCAACGTGGAGCTGATCAAGCGGCTGGGGCGGCATACGCCCTCGGTCATGGTGTCGCACAGTTCGGAGGAAGACTACGTGTCGTGGGGCGTGGCGATGCGGGATGCGATCGACTTCAACCAGAAGAACACGACGCTGCTGTTGGGGGCCTCGCTGAACGCGGACCAGGTGGAGGGGGCCTGGGTGCTGGGGGCGCAGGACAAGACGACCTACGACGGGCTGGTGGGGCTGACGCAGGTGCTGGATCGGAAGACCCTGTTCACGGTGAACTTTTCCGCGGGGAAGGCGGACGGGTACCTGAACGATCCGTACAAGGTGGTTGAGTTGAATGGCGAACTGGTGGGCGAGCAGCGTCCGGACAGCAAGGACAAGGTGGCCGTGTACCTGGCGATCAACCGGTACGTGGAGAATCTGCGAGGGAGCGCGGAGCTGAGCTATCGCTATTACGATGACAGCTTCGGCATCCGGGCGGATACGGTGGGGCTGGCGTGGTACCAGAAGGTGGGGGAGCACTGGACGGTGCGGCCGGCGGTGCGCGTGTACCAGCAATCGGCGGCGGACTTCTACGCGGTCTCGTTCACGGGCAGTCCGGACTACTATTCGGCGGACTACCGCTTGTCCGAATTCATGGCGTTGGGGTATGGCCTGAAGGTGATCTGGGCGCCGACGGATCGGTTGGCGTTCGATGTGTCGTACGACCGCTACGAACAGGACGGGCAGGATGGGGTGACGCCGGAGGATGCGTATCCGCAGGCCAATGCGATCATGGTGGGGTGCCGAATATGGCTGTGACCGCGGAGTGGCTCTATGCGCGGATGGCGGCGTGCCCGCTGGAGTCGCGAAATGGGCGCCATGCGGTGGAGTTCCCCTGCATGGGGACGCAGAACCGGCTGCACTTTGCGGCGGAGTCGTCGGTGCGGGCGGCGGCGTATCGCGAGGCGGCGATGCGGTGGCTGGCGGCGTTCGAGGCGCGCTACTCGGTGTTTCTGGAGGACAGCCTGATCGCGCGGATCAACCGGGAGGCGGGCGGGGACTGGGTGGAGGTGGACGCGGAGACGGAGCAGTTGTTTGCGTTGTGCGACTGGCTGCAGTGGAAGACGCGCGGGGCGCTGGATCCGACGATGGGGCCGCTGCTGCGGTTGTGGGATTATCATGTGCCGCGGACGGCCTTGCCGACGCCTGAGGAGGTGGCGGCGGCGCGCGGCCTGGTGGGATGGTCGCGCGTGCAGCGCCGGGCCCACGCCGTGCATTTTGAGGTGGAAGGCATGCGCCTGGATCTGGGTGGCATCGGGAAGGAGTACGCGGTGGACCGGCTGATGGCGCTGGCGGAGCAGCACAACATCACGGACATCCTGGTGGATCTGGGGCGCGACATCCGGGTGAAGGGGCAACCGCCGGAGGGCGGGCCGTGGCGATTGGGATTGGAAGATCCGCGGTCACCGGGGCGCTGTTGGGGCGGGGTGGGCATGACGGACGAAGCGCTATGCTGTTCGGGGCATTATCAGCGCCATCTGGTGATCGACGGCAAGCGCTATGGGCACATTGTGGACCCCCGCACCGGCTGGCCGGCGGACAATGGGTGCGAGGCGGTGTGGATTCTGGCTCCGACGGCGACGGAGGCGGGGGCGCTCTCGACGGCGGCGATGATATTGGGGTTGGATGAGGCGTTGGCACTGATTGAGGGGACATACGGGGCGGCGGGATGCATCTGGCAAGGCGAGAAGCGATACCAAACACGGAGGTTTGCTGATCATGTTCTGCACGACGAGCGGATACAGGCGTAGGGCGTGGGTTGCGCGGGCGTGGATGCTGGCGCTGCTGGCGGGTGGCTTTGGGGCGGACGTGGCGCGCGCGGAGTGGAAGGCAGGAACCGCGCTGCCGGCGCTGTCGGGAGCGAAGTTGACCGGGACGCTGCCGGCGACGCAGGGCAAGGTGCTGCTGGTGGATTTTTGGGCGTCCTGGTGCGCACCCTGCCGCAAATCCTTTCCGGTGATGGAGGCGCTGCAGGCCGAGTTCGGGCCGCGCGGATTGGTGGTGCTCGCCCTCAATGTGGATGATGACTATGCGGCGATGCGGGAGTTCCTCGCGTCGCACCCGGTGGGGTTTGCCGCACTCTGGGATGGTCCGCGGGCCGGGCGGTTGGTGGAGCAGGCGGGGATTGAGGGCATGCCCACGAGCTTCCTGGTGGATCGAACGGGAAGGATCCGCTATGTGCACCAGGGTTTCCATGGGGAGAAGACCGAAGC
>CAZWQJ010000140.1:3201-6820 GCA_964635825.1 uncultured Victivallales bacterium
ATCAGAGGCTGAGGAGTTCCTGGATATCTTCCCAGCCGAGGCGCTGGATCATGGCCTCTTCGGACTCGACGGTGGCATCGATGATGGCCTGCTTCTTCTTCTGGAGGGCGAGGACCTTTTCTTCGACGGTGCCTATGGTGATGAGCTTGATGCTGTAGACGGTGCGGCGCTGGCCGATGCGGTAGGCGCGGTCGGTGGCCTGATTTTCGGCCGCGGGGTTCCACCAGGGGTCGAAATGGATGACGGTGTCGGCGCCGGTGAGATTGAGGCCCGAGCCGCCGGCTTTCAGGCTGATGAGGAAGACGGGGATTTCGCGCTGGGTATTGAAGGTTTGGACGATTTGGAGGCGGTCCTTGGAGGCGCCATCGAGGTAGCAGTAGGTGATGTCGCGCTTCTGGAGTTCTTCGCGCAGGATGGTGAGCATGGCGACGAACTGGCTGAAGACGAGGACGCGGTGGCCGCCGTCGAGGGCTTCATCGAGCAACTCGAAGAAGAGGTCCATCTTGGCAGAGGGCTGCTCGGCCTTGAGGCCGGGGAGTTTGAGCAGGTCGAGGTGGCAGCAGGCCTGGCGCAGGCGCATGAGGGTGGTGAGGATTTCCATGCGGCTGCCGTTGAATCCGCGCTGGGAGACCATCTCCTGGATCTTGCGGCGTGAGCGCTGGAGGAGCTCGGCATAGACGAGCTTCTGGTCGACGGTGAGTGTGCACGGCGCGATCTTTTCGATCTTGGGTGGCAGTTCCTTGGCGACGTCTGTTTTCAAACGCCGCAGGAGGAAGGGGTGCAGTTTGCGGCGGAGGTGCGACTGGGCGACCGAGGCGTCGGGTCCGCCGCGGCTGATGGGGATTTCGTAGCGGCCGCGGAAAGAGTCGTGGGGGCCGAGGTACCCGGGCATGAGGAAGTCCATGATGGACCACATATCCGAGACGCTGTTTTCGACGGGTGTGCCGGTGAGGACGAGGCGGTGGTGGGCGCGCAGCTTTTTGGCAGCGAGGGCATTTTGGGTGGAGCGGTTCTTGATGTGCTGGGCCTCATCGAGAATGACGACGGAGAATTCGCGTTCGAGGTAGCGTTCGAGGTCGCGGCGCATGAGGGCGTAGGAGGTGATGACGATGTGGTACTCGGCGAGCTTGGGCCAGTTCTCGTGGCGGTCGGGGCCGGACATCATGAGGACCTTGCGGTCGGGCGTAAAGACGCCGGCCTCGGAGGCCCAGTTCTCGACGATGCTGGTGGGGCAAATGATGAGGGCCGGCTTTGACTGGGCGTCCTTGGCGACGCGGTCGAGCTTGAGCCAGGCGAGGGTCTGGATGGTTTTCCCGAGGCCCATCTCGTCCGCGAGCAGTCCGCAGAAGCCATTTTTTTCGAGGAAGCGCAGCCAGTTGACGCCCTCCTTCTGATAGGGGCGGAGGCGGCCCTCGAGTTCGGGCGGGCAGGCGACGTCTTCGACGATTTCGGAGGCGCGGTTTTGTTCTTCGGCGCGGAGGCGCCAGGCGGGCGGGTCTTCCACATCCACGCCGTCCAGGGCGTCGAGGGAGGATTTGACGAAGGGGGCGTAGATGCCGGAGAGGCGGAAATAGCCGGGGTCCGCGCTTTCGCCGGAGGCGCAATCGGCGAAGACGTCCTGCATGGCGGCAACGGCATCGGTGTCGATGAAGAGGGTGGCGCCGCGGTGTTCGATGAAGGAATCGCCCTTGAGGATGGCGCGGTGGATTTCCTGGGGTGAGATGCTGCCGCCGTCGGGGGCTTCAAAATCGAAGCCGACATCGAACCAGCCGCCGGGGCCGATGGGGGCGCCGGCGGCTTCGCGGACATGCACGACGGGCGCCACGAAGTGGGCCTGGTCGACGATCTCGGCGGCGCGGCCATTCATGCCGATCTGCCAGCCGCGGCGCCGCAGGGCGGGCACGGCGCTGCCGATGAAATTGAGGACCTCGCGCTTGCCGACGATGCTGCCGAGGGTGCCACCCGTTTCGCCGTGCAGGCCGTAGCGGGTGAGGAGCTGCAGGGCGTCGCGCTCGGCGGGCATGTTGCGCTCGGTGTAGCGCAGGAGGTCATCCGGGTCGGGGAGGGCGAAGTGTTCCTTGGCGTCACGCTGGCCGGCGACGACCTGCTGGGGGCCGTAGGTGGCGTTGAGGGTGGCGGAGAGGGAGGCGGGGCTGCCGCTGACGATGAGGCTCATGGTCGGCGTGGCGGGGTCGATGGTGAAGAGGTCGAGGGAGATATCCGACTCGATGCGGGTATTGGCGGAAAGGAGGGGGAGTTCCTGACGGAGGAAGCGGAGGACATCGGGTCGGCCGACGACGACGGGGGCCTGGTAGATGCCGTGGTAGGGGGTTGGGAGGACGGACTGCAGCGGCCAGAGGTGGCCGGCGCCGAAGACCCAGCCGAATTTTCCGGCGACGATGTAGACGGGGAAGGTGGTGGAGGGGAGGAACGGCAGCTCGGTGTGGGCCATGAGGAGCAGTTCACCGTTCTCGCGGTCGAGGTCCATGCGGACATGGGTGATCAGCGGGGTTTCCTGGACGTTGACGGGCATGCCGTCGTGGTTGTGGCAGGTGCGCCCGGCGAGGAGCCGCAGGATATTGATCAAGTCGATGCGGGAAACATCGAGTTCGCCTTTGGCGGGGCCGCCGGCGATGTCCTCCAGCACGAAGAGGAGGGACTCATCGGCCTTATTGAAAGAAAGCGGGAGATCGCGCGGGATCTGGTCGAGGGGCTGCGTCTGGCCGTCGAAGACGGCGTCGCAACGGATGGGGACGGCGTCGACGGTGAGTCGGTCCTCCCATTCGTTGGCGAGGGTGACGCGGATGGAGGCGGGGATGGCGCCGGGGGAGTCCGCGGTGACGCGGCGCAGATAGGCTTCTTCGCCGATGGAGGCCAGGCGAGAGGCGCGGCGGAGTTCTTCGCGGTATTTGGCTTCGCGGAGGGGGTCGGCCGCGCGGCGCACGAGGGTGAGGGCGAGGGCGATGACGTGGGCACAGATCACGCCCCGTTCTACGTTGGCGTAGCACGGGCAGCGGCTTTCCACCATGCCCCCATGGAGGATACGCATCGCCGTCTTCAGGTCCCGATTGTTCCAGCGAATGGTCCCGCTGATGAGCGGCTCTTCATAAGCCGCCTCCAAGACCAAGCCACGGTCAACCATGGCTTCGGCATCGCGGACCACTTGCTCTCCAGCCCAGTCGAGAAGACGCTTTCTGGTAAACGGAAGGCTCATCCGAAACTTAAGAGTATAGGAAGGCGCTGGGTGTGGAGCTAGAGAAAAAGTGCGATCGCGCCATGCGGGGAGCTCAGCTGCGATTCGGGGTATCGATGAAAGAACGGCTCACCCGGAGGGTTCGCCCTACCCAGAGCCTGTCGCCTCAGGCGGGTCGCGCGAAACGTCCCGGTGAGCCGCACCGAATCGCAGATGGTGCGGGCGCTCACGTTGTGGGCGATCGGGCTACTTGGCGCGCCAGCTTCCGTCGGGTTGCTGAATGAGTGTGCCGGGTGGGGCCTTTTCGGCGATGGAGGCGGCGCGCTGGGTGCCGACCTTTGCCGGGGTGACACCGGTCTTGGCGGCGATGGCGCCGTAGACCTGGCGGCGGTCGTCATTCTCGGCGCTGATCACGGCGGCCTGTGG
>CAZWQJ010000140.1:6920-11452 GCA_964635825.1 uncultured Victivallales bacterium
GTGATGTGGATGGGCTTAACCTCATGCTCCGTTTTGACGGAGAGGCAACCGGTGGTGGGGGCGCCGAGCGCCGCCGCGACCGCAATGGCTGCCAAGATCCGCGCCATGTCCCGAGCCTGCATCCTTGCCTCGCTTTCCAGAACCGCCTGGTGGCGGCTTCTATCGCTGTGACGATTCAATGGCCGACTTTATTCACCTGCAAGCCGAGATTGAGGAGGTTTTCCAGCGGCCCGCGCACGTTCATATCGAGATCAATGGGGGGCAAGCCCTTTTGTATGGCATCCCCGGAGATGGTGACGTGCAGCTCGCTATCGGTTGCGACACCCGGTTTCAAGTCCACCCGGAAGACACTGTAGCGGAGGCCGCGCAAGGCGGCGAGGACGTTCTTGCGGATTTCGGGTTTAAGGCCGGAGCGGATGAGGGTGTCTTCGATGACGCGGGTATTCTTGATGGAGAGGGTTCCGCCCTGGCCGGGGAGGGAATAGATGAAGCCATCGGAGAGGAAGACGCGGCCGTGGTCGTAGCGGATGGGGACGCGGCCGTAGAGGATGCCGGTGCCCTCGCTTTCCAGGACGCGGAAGAGTTTAAGCAGGCGGCCGAGGTCGAGGCGATCGATATAGAGGATGCAGTCGGTGGTGGGGTTGGCGGTATCGAGGCGCAGGGCGTAGGCGCGGAGCCAGCCGCCGCACCAGGCGAGATCGGCGCGTTCGACGAAGAGTTCGCCGGGTTGCCAGCGCCACTGCACGTGACCGCCCTCGATGGCGATGCCGGCGACGGAGAGGTTGTCGAAGTGGGTGGCGATGGTGGGGGTCAGGCGCAAGGGGAGGCTGCCGGCATGGTGGAGTTCGGTGCGCAGGCCGTGGACGCTCCATAGGCGGTTGCTGTTGACGGCATTTCCATCGCGAAGGGTGAGGTTGATGGTGACGCGCGCCGGCGAGCGGGACGACCAGTCGAGGGCGGCGGAACCGGCGACTTCACCGTCGCAGGATTCGGCGGCGGCGACGGTGCGGGAAAGCTGCAGCAGGGTGTCGCCGGTGGCGAAGCGAGTGGGGAGGATGCGGGCTTCGAGGGCGAGGCGGAGCGGGTCCGAGGCCTCGACGGTGGCGAGGAGTTGGGGCTGGACGGCGCTGCCCGCGATGGTGAGGGGCATGGCCGCGACAAACGTGGTTCCGGTGCCGGTGATTTTCAGAGGGCCGGTGCGGACGTCCATTCCCATGACCGTGGCGTGATCCCAGGAGAGAGAGGGTGTGCCGGGGATGGTGAGGCCGGTGCCGGGGGTCCACGCCCATTCCACCTGCGCGGCTGCATTGGAGAGGCTGAAGCGGTCGGTGGACTGCAGGTGGATGCCGGCGGCGGACAAGGAGCCGTGGGCGGCGGGCGGAGCGTCGGGCGCGAGCAAAAGGGAAGCGTCCACGCGCAAGGCGTCACCGTGCCAGGAGAGGCCGCCATCGAGATGGGAGAAGTTCTGCAGGGCGAGCGAAGCCTGCCAGGGCGTGGTGGCGGGGCCCGAATCCGGCCACTGGCCGCGCGCGGACAATTCGAGGCCGGCGGCGCTGGAACCGACGGCGGAGGCGACGAGGGGTGCATGGGCATTGGCCTGGAGGGCGACGTCCCAGCCCGTGGCGGTGGGGATGAGTTGGAGGGCGGTGGCGAAGGGGAGCGGCACTTGGCGGGTCAGGCTGGCGGGCAGGGCCTCGGCATCCAGCGCGTGCAGGGTTCCGGCGCCGTGGAGGCGGATGGCGGCACGCGGGCGACCGGGGCTCCAGGAGAGCAGGCCGGACAGATCCAGCGGCTGGATGTTCGCGCTGGCGGTGGCGGTGGCGAGGGTCAGGCGATCCGCGGCCAGGGAGAACGAGCTGGAATCGAGTCTGCCGTGGACGAGGTGGGCGCGTCCCTGAAGGCGGCCGATCCCGCGCAACTGCGGCAGGGCATTGGTGCCGGGAAGAAGGCCGGCCAGGCGGGCCTGGACGGTGGCCAGTTCGGCGGGGCCTAGCGAGGCTTCCAGAATGGCGTCTTTGTTCTCCAGGTCGATCCAGCCGGCGACGGAGGCGGGTGCGGCCAGGAGGGTGCCGGAGGCGCCGACCTGATGGCGGCCCTGGCCATCCGGCGTGAGGGCGAGCGTGCCTTCGGCAAGGGTGGCGCCGGGTTTCATGCCGGCTGTGTTCGCCCGGACGATCTGCAGGCCGGTCAGTATGATCGTTCCAAATGACCAAGGTGTATTTGTCGTTGACGGTGGGGAATTGGCGGCGGAAGTCGGCGGTGTGGAGGGGAGTCCACTAACCGCCATCCCGTTCGTGGAGTTTTGAAGGGCGATCCGCAAGCCATCGATGCGGATGGCGGCGAGTTGGTGCCGCCAGAGGGAGCGTGGGCTGTAGGAGACGACGAGCGCGCGGGCGGAGAGGGAGTCGGGTGTGGAATCGAGTTGGAGGGGGCCGGTTGTGATGCGCCAGGGGCTGATGGAGACGATGGTGCAGGCGGCGCTGGGCCAGCCGCGCTGCTGCAGGGCCTGGCGGGCCTGGCGTTCGACGAGGCGGGGGCCCCAACCGCGGGGGAAAGAGAGGGTGGCGCACGCGAGGGTCGCGAGCAGAGAGACCGCGAAGACTCGCCGACGTATGCGCATGGCTTGCACGGAGAGTCGAACGACGAGGGAACGGGCCTAATACTTGAAAGCCGAGCCGCCGATGTACTCGCGCAGGATGGAGGTGCGCGGGACGCCGCGGTCATCGGACGCGAGGAAATTCGACAGGAATTCCGAGAGGCGGCGCGCCTCGGCGTATTCCACTTCGGTGGGTTTGATCTGCATGAGGAGGGGTTCGACCTTCGGCTTCAAGACCGCCAGTTCGTAGTCGAGTGCGGAGTTGAAGGTGGCGTCGGCCTCCTGCTGGAAGGGGAAGATCCAGCGTTTTTCGCCGCGCCGCACGGATGGCCAGAGGCGCAAGGTATCGAGCGCGGAGTGGTTGCGGTAGCGGTGATCGCGGACCATGCGCCGCATGAGGCGGTTGTCGGTGGTGGAGATGCGGTTGTGGGAGTCCACGTTCAACTGGGTCAGGGCGCTGACGTAGATGCGGAATTTGCGATCCATGGGGACCAGCGAGGTGAGGCGCGGGTTTAGGCCATGGATGCCTTCGATGATCAGCATCTGATCGTCTTCGAGTCGCAGCATGCGGCCGCGGAATTCCTGCTGCTTGGTGGTGAAATTGAAGGTGGGCACATCGACCTGTTCGCCATTGCAGAGTTTGGCGAGGTGCTCATTGAAGAGGGGCAGGTCCACGGCTTCGACGTGCTCGTAGTCGAGCTGGCCATTTTCGTCGCGCGGGTTGCGATCGTTGCCGACGAAGTAGTCATCGGTGGAGATGGTGATGGGGCGCAGGCCGTGGACGGTGAGGTGGGTGGTGAGGCGCTTGGCGAACGTGGTCTTGCCGGCGGAGGAGGGGCCCGCGATGAGGATGAGCTTGATGCGGTCGCGGCCGCTGGCGATGCGGTCGGCGATGCGGCCCATTTTCTGTTCGTGGAGCGCCTCGGCGGTGCGCATGAAGCCATCGACCTCGTTGGTGGCGATGATTTCGTTGAGGCGGCCGACGGTGCTGACGCCGAGGATGCGTCCCCATTCCTTGTGTTCCTGGTAGATGTGGAAGAGGTGGGGCTGGTCCTCGAGCGGGCCGATCGTGAGGCCTTGCCCGCGCTCGGGGAGGTGGAGGACGAAGCCGCGGTGGTAGGGGATCAGCTGGAACTGGGCGAGGACGCCGGTGCGTGGCGCGAGCGGGCCGTGGGCGAGGTCGGAGAAGCCATCGCAGACGTAGATGACGACGTGCGGGGGGTTGCGGTACTGCAGGAGCTTGTACTTGTCCTGTTCGCCGGCGCCCTCGAATTGTTTGACGGCATCGGCGTAGGCGACTTTGCGGCGATTGATGGGGAGGTCGCGCTGGACGAGTTCGCGCATGTGGCGATCCAGAGCTTCGACCTGATGGGGCGCCATGCCGTCATCGCCGTTGATGCGGACGAACCAGTAGAGACCGGGGCCGCAGGAGTGTTCGACGGAGAACTCCGCCTTGGGGAAGAGTTCGCGCAGGGCCTTGGCGGCGAGGAAGGCGAGGGAGCGGCGATAGACGCGCCAGCCGTTGGAGTCGGCGATGGTCAGGAAGCGGACGCTGGTATCGACATCCAGGGGGAAGGAGAGGGAGACCAAGTCGTTGTTGGCCATGGCGGCGATGTAGGGGAGGCGGCCCTCGCCTCCATCGGCGCCGGGCAGGGTGCCGACGGAGGTTCCAATGGGGCACGTCAACTGGTGGCCGTTTGGTAGCGTGATGGTGATCGTTTCCATAGCCGCGAATGCTACCGATTCACTGTTGAAAGTGCAAGGGTGGGAATGCGAGTTTAGCCGGCGGGCGCGTGCGATTGCCCGTGCGCGGAGCGCCCGGGCCACTGGCCGGCGGGACGGCCAGGGGCGCTCTGGGACTCCGTGCATCGATGCGAACCACGGCTCACCCGGAGGGTTCGCCCTACCCGGGGCATGTCGTTGGCTGGCGCGGACG
>CAZWQJ010000141.1:0-11421 GCA_964635825.1 uncultured Victivallales bacterium
CAGCCGGAGGCTTCGCCCTACCTCAAGTCCGCACGCGATGCTTGATGATGCGTGGGGAGGGCGAAGCCTCCGGCTGAGCCGTGTCGGAGAGGGCGATTGCGCGCATCGGCGGCGCGGGCTAGAACCGCTAGCCGCAGATCACGGGGCTCGAGTTCCTGTTGGCGTTGGCGTGCCATCATGGTAAGCTACCGCCATCATGCAGCGAGCGGCTCACCGAGGGTGGTGCTGGAGTGGGGGCGCTTGGCTCCTGCTGGCGGCCATGGCATCGGCGCAGGACCCCGTGAGGCTGCGGATCCTGGACGTGCCGCCCAACAGTCCCTCCCTGTCCACGGTCTGGAATTCCTCGATATTTGCGAGCTATTCCGATCCAGGTCCCGAGCAGGCCTTTGTTGAGAATGCGACGCACCTGGCGCTCGTGCGCATCACTGATGTGGAAGAGGCGATGCAGGCATCCACCAACATGCAGGACTACGTGCGGCTGTTGCGCGAGGGGGTGAGTTCCAACGAGGTGCGTTTGGTGAGCGAGCGCGGCGGCCATCCGATGGCCATACTCGCGCGCATGCCGGACTGGCTGTCGTCGTCGACGAACCGCGGCCGCCGGCTGCCGACGGACCCGTACACGATTTCGCAGGCGTCGCCGCCGGCCAGTTATCAGCTCTGGGCGGAGCTGGTGTCCAACACCGTAGCGCACCTGAATGGGCGCTTGGGTGTGGACGTGCTTTACGAAGTGTGGAACGAGCCGAACTCGCCGGGATTCTGGCAGGGGAGCCAGACGGCGTACCTGGAGTTGTACCGCGCCACGGTGCTGGGGGCGCGCGCGGCGGATCCGCAGGCGCGGGTTGGCGGCCCGACGGTGTCCTTCCACACGGGCAGCATCGGAACCAACACCTCGCCGCTGATCCGCGAACTCCTGCATTACGCGGCCAGCAATGCCATTCCCAACCTGGGTTTGGCGCGGCTGCCGGTGGGTTTTATCTCCTGGCACGAGTTCGGCACGATGCCGGACGTGACGCTCAGCAACCGCGCCGATGACGTGCGCGCGTGGATGGCCGAGGCGGGCGGCTTTCCCGGGACGAAGCTGATCATCGACGAATGGCAGATTTCGGATCCGGAGTTGCCGCCGGGGATCGATGGGCGGCGCGACACGGAGTTCGCCGCCGCCTACAGTGCGGCCATGATCGGGGCCATGGCGCGGGGCGGAATCGACTACCAGTGCATGGCCTCATTTCAGGATTTTCTGGCGGTCTCGAATCTGTTCTATGGCGGGTATGGGATGTTGACGCGGGTGCCGCAGGTGGTGCGCAAGAGTTCCTACCATGTGCATGAGCTGCTCGACGCCTTTGCGGGGGCGACCGACCTGCCCAGTGAGTGGCCGACGCCATTGACGGATGTTCAGGCGGTTCAACTCGGCACGGTGGCCGGGCAGGCGCCGGGGGGCAGCGAGTGGTTGGTCTGGTGCTTTACGCCGCCCTCGAACATGCTGATGCAATCGTCGTGCGTGCAGGTGATCGATCGCATGCGGCAGCAGGATCCCGCCAGTCTTGACGAGCTGCTGGCGCAGGCCAACGCCAGCGACACGGCCGAACTGCTGCCGCTCATGCAGGCGTATTTGGAGGATCCCGACGCGCTCGATCCGATCGTGCTCGATCCGTATTGGGAGGACCAATTTGTGGCGGCGCGCGCGCTTTCCGTGGCCATGATGGCCGCGCTCACGAATCGCCTGACCTTGCGCATCGATGCCCCGGCGTACTCCAATGTCGCGGCGGCGTACACGTACCGGCTGATCGACGACCGGCATGCCAATGCCTATTCCTCCTACCAGCAGGCGCTGTCGAATGGCCTCAATGCGGCCGTGGCGGCCGCCGCCAGCAACCAGTTCATGACGGTGACCGCGGAGGGCGAACTCACCCCCGACGGCGCGCTCCCCATCGATCTCGATGTGGGGCCATTTTCCGTGCACTGGATCTCCGTCACCACCAATGGGGTTACCAGCAGTTCGTCGACAAGCACCACCACGACCGACAGTACCACTACGGACAGCACGAGCACCACGAGCACGAGTACGACGACGAGCACGACCTCCTCGACGACGACGACGGCGCTGGTACTGGCGGGGCCGGATGTTCGGTACGTGCGTGGGGCGGCAACGGGGCTGAGCGACGGGACCAGTTGGGTGAATGCCTACACGAATCTGCAAGAGGCGCTGGATGCGGTGAGTGCGCCGGCGGAGTTGTGGGTAGCGGCGGGCCCATATCGTCCGGGGGCGTTGCCGACGGACACGTTCAGACTGAAAGCGGACGTGGCGGTGTACGGCGGGTTCGTGGGGGCCGAAGTCGGGCGGGCGCAGCGCAATTGGCGTGTGACCCTGACGATTCTCAGCGGTGATCTGGCCGGCGACGACGGTGCGGGCGGCGCGAATCGAAGCGACAACGCGGCGCACCTGGTGACCGGGGCCAGCGGGGCCACGCTGGATGGGTTCGTGCTGCGCGGCGGCCACGCGCCGGCGGGCCAGTTCGGCGGTGCCATGCGTATCGATGGGGTGGCCATGACCATCCGCAATTGTGTTTTCGTCGACAATGCCGCGCACAGCGGCGGCGCTCTGTTTCTCGATAACGGCGCGACCCCGTTGTTTGCCGATTGCGTCTTCAGTGGGAATTCGGCGTATGGCGAATACGCGGGAGTCGCCTATGGGGATCACGCGGCCTTCCCGGAATTCCGCCGCTGCGTGTTTGCGGGCAACCGGACGCCCGAGCATGGCGGGGTTTTCTACACGGGAGGGCTGAGCGGTTGGTCGCTGCAGATGTTCAACTGCCTGCTTGCGGGCAACTATGCGGGCTGGGAAGGCGGCGTGGCGTATTTCCGGCATGCCGGTGCGAACCCGCAGATTGGCAACTGCACGCTGGCTGCCAACACGCGCGCCATGTACATCAACGGCAATCTGGGTGGGTGCAATGTCAAGTTCTACAGCGGCATATTCTGGACCAATACCCAGTATCAGTTTGTTATCCACCAGGGGTCCACGGGCCGCCTGCAGACCTCGTACACGGACTTGCAGCAGGCGCCGAACTACAACGTCACCAACACCATCCGTGTGGATCCGCGCTGGGTGGGTGTGGTCACGGCGGGCACGTGGACGGCGGATGGCGTGTATGACGCGGCGCGGGGGCAGAGCGAACTGGCGGATGCGGGGGCGGTGTGGGCGGAGGGTGTGTTCGCGGGGCTGACGGTGCTGCCGGACGCCGCGCACGCGGAGGCGCTGCAATTCGTGGTGGCCTCGAATCTGGCGCAGCATCTGTATGTGTGGGGCGACGTGTCCAGCGTGCGCGGGTTGGCGAATGCGGGGGATGCGTACCGGGTGATGGATTACCGCTTGCAAACCAACAGCCCCTGCATCGACACGGGCATGCCGGTGCCGTGGTGGAACGAGCCCACGCGGGATGCGGACGGGGCGGTGCGTCCATGGGGGCTCACCTATGACATGGGTGCCTACGAGTCGGGAGCGCCGCGGCCGCCGCCGCTGCCGGATCCGCTCCTGATCGTGGATAGACCACCCGTGGGTTTGATCCTGCTGGTGCGGTAGCAGCCCCTCACCCCGGCCCTCTCCCCGCGGCGGGGAGAGGGAGAATAGAGTGGGGGATGCCCGCGCGCGGGGCGAGGGCCGGGGTGAGGGGCTGCAGCAAGGCCTGCCTTGGCCGCGGCCCGTAGGGCGGGATGGGGCGGCCGCGTTCGTAGGCGCCGAGGTCGGGCGCGGCGCCCACGAAGTCCTCGTTGACGTTGGCGAGCACTTCGCCGCCATCGAGGGCCATGCTCTCCAGGCCCAGGACCGGGGCATTGCGCAGCGGGCCGTAGAGGGTGTCCTTGTGATCGGGCATCTGGAACCCATCCTCGAACAGGGTGACGGGGTCCAGCAGGAGCCCATGCGGGTAGAGTCCGGCGCGCTGTGCGTCGCGCATGGTCCCGTAGCGTTCGCCATTCCATTTCAGGAACAGCTCAAAATCGCAGGCGAAGCCATCGTAGTCGAAGTCGCAATCCTGCATGGTGGGTTGGGCTTCGAACGCGTAGTGATCGGCGGTGCCGACGAAGAGGTTGTTGCGGGAGTGGACGTTGTGCACGGTTTCGGAGGCGGCGATGGTGTTCGCGGCGCCGATGCGGACGGAGGTGTTGTGCAGGAGCACGACGCCGGAGGGCGCGTTGTGCAGCTTGAAGGGGGAGGAGCGCACGTTGTAGATCACGTTGCGAAACACGTAGGCGGGCCCGCCATGGACGGGCTGCAGCGAGATGCCCATGAAGACGCTGGTGAGGCGGTTCTCGAAGCAGCGCGTGTTGTGATCGGAGAAGTCCATCTCGATGCCGTCGTCGATGCAGGCGGAGATCTCGTTGCCATAGATATCGATGGCGGCGCATGGCGGTTCGGAGAAGATATCGATGGCGTCGTCGAAGCCGCGGATCCGGTTATGGCAGACGACGTGGCCGCGGCCGCTGATCTGCACGCCGCGACCGCCCGACAGGCCCTCTGTGCGTGGCCAGGGTGTGCGTCCCTGCAGATCGTTGTCGGCGATGTAGAAGCGCTCCTGGTGGGCGCCACGCTGGCCGACGATACCGAACTTCAGGTCCTCGAACCGGCAATGCTTCACGGCGATATGCGCGCCTTCGTTGAACGAGAGGCCATAGGTGGCGTTGCGCAGAGTCAGTCCCTCGAACAGCACATGGTGCAAGCCCGGCGCGTGGATCACGGCCAGTCCGCCCTGCCCATCGAGGGTCGCGCGACCGTCGGTGGGGCCGACGATGCAAAGCGGGTTGCCCTCCTCGCCGCTGGGAGGCGTGACGGTACCGGCGTAGAGGCCCGGTGCGAGGACGAGGATGTCGCCGGGCCGGGCCGCTGCGAGGGCGTTGGTCCAGGTGTCGGGCGTGACGGCGATGCGGACTCCATGGGTGGGGACAACCGGTTCCGACCAGGTGGTCATCGAGAGCGGCACATTGGTGGAGCCGCCATCCGGGTCCTGAAGGACGAGATCCACGTCGTACGGGGTCGCGGGCGTGAGGTCGAAGATGGATCCGGCGAACCAGAATTCTCCCTCGGCTGGGCGGGCCTCGGGGCGCATGCCGGCGGGATCGATGCGGCGGAGTTCCATGGCGCGTAGCCACGCCTCGTCCCCGGCGCGGCGATAGCGCACCGCCACGGAGGCATTGCGGTTGGTGTCGCCGGCGACTCGCCAGCGCACGCCCAGACACCGCAGGGTGGGGAGATCCGCGGCGACTTCGAGCGGTGTCGAGGCCTCTTGCGCGGCCCCCGGCGCGATGGGCAGGGTCAGCGTCAGCAGGACGGTGTACAACATCCATCCGCAAATTCGGCGAGACATGGGGGGAACTCCTTGGCGGCTTCACAGGCGCCACTCACTGTATAGAGCGTGGCCTTCGACCGGTCCATGGGAAAGGGACTGCAACAGCGGCGACTCGTCGCCGCTGGGGTTGCACCCGCGCGCAGTTGCACCCGCGCGCTTGCGCGCGTGCAACGGGAGGACTAGCATCGTGAACGCCGGAGCTGATGCCGGCTTGGAGGCTCCATGACACCGACCGAGTTGTTCGCGCTGGTGAACCGACTGATGGATTTCAAACTCTTCATCATCAACCAGACGCCCATCACGTGTGCGTCGGTGATCATGTTTATAACGGTGCTGTGCCTCTTTGGGCTGGGTTCGTTCCTCGCGCGCCGCCTGATTCTGGATCGTGCGCTCACGCGCTTCATCGTCGAGGATGGTACCCGGTACAACCTGCACCGGCTCGTCCATTACAGCGTCATGCTGATCGGGTCCCTGGTGTCCTTCCAGTTCATCGGCGTCGACCTGAGTGGGCTGGCGGTCATCTTCGGGCTGCTTTCGGTCGGCATCGGGTTCGGACTCCAGAATGTGACCTCCAACTTTGTATCCGGGCTCATCATTTTGTTTGAGCAGCCGATCCGGGTGGGGGATCGCGTGACGGTGAACGGGGTCGAGGGAGATGTGATGGAGATCAATATGCGATCCACATTGGTGCGGTCGCTCAACAACATTTCGATCATTGTGCCGAACTCCGATTTTGTATCGACCCAGGTGGTGAACTGGACGCACCGCGACCCGAAAGTGCGGCTGTGTGTGGACGTGGGCGTGGCCTACTCGTCGGATCTTGACACGGTGCTGCGGGTGCTGCAGGAGGTTGGGGCGCAGACGCCGGACGTGTTGAAAACGCCGCCGGTGGATGTGCTGCACCTTGGCTTCGGCGACTCGGCCTGGAACATGCAGCTCCGCGTGTGGATCGCCGATCCGAAGCGCAGTCCGGAAGTGAAGTCTGCGCTGCATTGCGCGATCGTCCGGCGCTTTCGCGAGGCCGGGATCGAGATTCCCTTCCCGCAGCAGGACTTGCACGTGCACTCGGATAGCGCGCTTCCACCGGAGGTGCTGGCCAAGGGGCTGTAAGAAGCCGGGGGCGCGATACTACCGCTCGACGACGTCGATGACGTCGCACTGGCTGAAGCGCCAGTTTCCATCGGCGCGCACCAGGGTGCCGTGCAATTCGCGGATTTCGTCGATTTCCTCACCGCTTTTGCTGAAGCCGCGCAGGCGGCCGGTGACGGTGACGAGGGCCGTGTCGCGCGTGGGGAAGGCGATCGTGAAGTCGGCGAACTCGAGCACGAGCATCACGAAGTAGCTCTGGACGCCGACGAGCTGGGCGGTGGCTTCGGACGGGGAGAAGGAGCCGTCGAGTCCATGCAGGGGCGTGCGCAGGAGCACGGGATCCATGAGCAGATCGCGCACGGTGGCGGCGGCGATGGCGGACTGAAGCGGTCCGCGCGCCTCGGTGAAGGTGAGGGCGCTGGCGAGGTCCTCGAACCGGCGGATCACGGCGCGCATCGGGCTGTAGGTGGCATACAGCCAGGCTCCGATCGCGACGGCCAGGGCGAAGGCGGCCAGCCAAGACAGTTTGCGGCGGGTGCTCACAGGATGCCTCCGATCACGCGCTCGGCGTCCGTCTGGCCGAAGACGTGTTCCTCGATGGGGATGCTGCGGTTGTCGCCGACGACATAGATCTTGCCGGTCTCGACGAGACGGGGCGGCAAGTCCCATTGGCAAGGCAGGATGAGGTAGGGCTCATGCTGGGGCTCGCCGTTGCGGTAGAGGATGCCGTCCTGAAAGGCGATGGTGTCGCCGGCCAGGCCGACCACGCGTTTGGCGAGCATGTAGTGGGGTCCGGAGTAGCGCACGGCGACGACATCGCCGCGGGCGGGGGGGGACCAGAGGTAGCGCAGCCGCCAGCATAGGCCCACGTCGCCATCGTGGTAGGTGGGTTCCATGCTGGTTCCCTGGATGCGGACGGGCACCAGCACCTGCGAGAAGATGAACACGGTGATGGCCGCCACGGCCGCAACCCGCAACAGGAAGTGCACGTTGATTGTGGGGAAGAGAAATTGGCGGGTACGGGTGGATACGTGCATGGGCGTGTGTACGTTGAAAGCGAGTCTACCGCATCCCGCCGCCCGACCACAATGCTGAGTCGTCGAGGGCCATCGGCGACTCGGCGCCGATGGCTGCGCCGTTTTGGGCTCGTCAGCGCGGGCGGCTGGACTATAATCCGGGCTCGTAAGTGGAATGGAGTCTGGAGCTGCGAGCATGACCGAAACCGCATCAACACCGAGCGTGGAGGAGCAGGCCTACTTGTTCCGCAAATCGGTGCCCCACCAGGTGCGCCTGCAGGAACTGGTGCGCGCGCTGGGCGATTGCGAGGGCCTGACCTGCCTGGAGGTGGGGCCCGACAACGGCGTCTTCAGCCTCAAGATGCGCAAGCACGGTGGCGCTTGGCAAACGGTGGTGTGGGACGAGGCGGTGGCCACCTCGATCGGGGCGGTGCTGGGCGAGAAGGTGCATCTCTTTGCCGATGGCGGGCTCCCTTTCAAAAAGAAGCTGTTCGATGTGGTGGTCGTCATGGACTTCCTGGAGCGGTTTCGCGACGACACGGCTTTCATCGAAGAATGCCACAAGGTTCTGAAGCCGGATGGGCGGCTGGTGGTGATTGTGAACCGCATCGGATCCTGGCGGCCGATCGCCTCGGTGCGCGGGGCGCTGGGCCTGACGCCGCAGAAGCGCGGGTTTGTGCGCGCCGGCTACACGGAGTCGGAATTGTTCCGCGTGCTCAAGAGCGGGTTCGATGTGCATGTGGTCCGGCCCTATTCGCGCTTTTTCGTGGAGTTGACGGAGGCGGTGGTTACGCGCCTGGTGGAGCGCCTGCGGGCGGGGGGCGAGGCCAACCGCAGCCGCATTGCCCGGACCTACGCCGTGGGCAGCATCTTTTATCACATTGCGTTCCATCTCGATGGCCTGCTGGTGTTCAGTCGAGGCTATTACTTCGTGGCCTCGGCCAAGCGGCGCGCCTGGCGGCCGCGCAATGCGCCGGTGCTGGTGGACGGCCGCTCCATCAGCGAAGCGGTGCTCAGCCGGGCCCCGGTTTGAGCCCTCGCTTGACATTCTCGGGCAAGTTGGTAACGTTCAACGCTTTTACGTAACGAGAGGCAGATCAGGCATGAAGCGCACCTATCATCCGTCGAAGATCAAGCGCCAGCGCAAGGTTGGATTTCGGGCCCGTATGGCCACCCGCGGTGGGCGCGCTGTATTGTCGAGCCGGCGCCGCAAGGGCCGGGCGCGGCTGACGCCGGTCTAACCACCGGAACGGGGCAACATGGCGCCGCGCACGGAAAACGGGCCGGGTGCATCCACCCCGCCCGCTACCCGGCGCGGTCTGAACACCCTGACTCGCTCGCAACGGCTGACCGCCTCGCGGGCTTTCCAGGACACGTTCGACCAGAATTTCACGTTTGCGGGGCGGTTGCTGGTGTTGCGGCTGCGACGCGGGCCGGACGCGGCCCTGCGGTTGGGTGTGGTCGTCGGGAAGCGCACGTTTCCCCGGTCGGTGGACCGATCCCGCATGAAACGCCTGATGCGCGAAGCGTACCGCCTGAACCGGCGATCGTTGAGCGGGGTGGCCGATGTGGTGCTCACGGCTCGCGGCGCCATGCGGGGTGCCTCGCGTCAGGATGTGGAGCGGGATTTGATGGCGCAAGCGCGCCGAGCGGGGCTGGCGGGACGCCCTGCGGGGGAAACGGGACATGCGGAACGGCCTGCTGATCGTCGTTCTTAAGGCGTACCGCCTGTTGGTATCGCCGCTGCTGGGTCCATGCTGCCGCTTTCACCCGTCCTGTTCGTCGTACATGATTGAAGCCATTGAAACGCACGGTGGCGTGCGCGGCATGTGGTTGGGGGCCTGTCGCCTTCTGAAGTGTCATCCGTACCATCCGGGCGGATTTGATCCGGTTCCCTCGCGCCTCGCGCGCGGAAAGGACGCATGAATAAGCAGGAAATCTCGGTTGTGGTCGCGCTGTTTGCCATCCTGATTGGCTGGGGGATCTTCAACCGCCAGCACTTGTCGCCGCCGCCGCCGACTGCGGCCACGGCCGGGGTGGAGGCCATGGCCACCAACGCGCCTGCGGCCGGCACCGCCGTGCTGTCAGATGTGTCCGCTCCGTCCGGGAAGCTGGAGTTGCCGGCGTTGCCCGAGGCGGTGGAGGCTCCGGCGGCCTCGCGCCAGGTGCTGATCCTGTCGAATGCGTGGAACCGGGTGGAGGTGGCGTCGCGCGGCGCGGCGTTGCGGTCGGTGGAACTGCCGGGCTACCCGGCCACGCTCGATCGCAACAGCGGCCCCGTGCACCTCGACTTTGCGACGTCACCGGCCCTGGCGCTGTCCGGGATTCCGGGGATGGACGTGGTCAGCGAGTTCGAGGTGGTCGCGGTGTCGGATAGCCGGGCGGTGCTGCGGGCGCGGGCGGAGTCGGGGCTGGAATTGGAACGCACGATCCAGTTGCTCGATCAGTACCAGATCCAGGTGACGGACCGGTTCCGCAACACGGCGGCGGAGGCGGTCAGCCTGCCGGCGAGCACGGTACGTGTCGGCCCGATGCACATGAACGAGGGCGAGTCGATCATGACCGGCATGGTCTACCTCGGCCTCGATACCCTGGCGGCCGAGGGCGGCGCCCGCGTGGTCAACTGGGGCAAGGATCTCAATAAGCTCTTCGGCGTGGGCGGTGGCTTCATGGGCTGCGCGCGGCCCAACATGCAGAACGTGCCGGCCATGGCCACGCAGGACGTTGAAACGCCGACCGACTGGGTCGCCGCCAAGAATAAGTTCTTCGTTCAGATCCTGGCCCCGGATGAGCCGGCTGACGGCTGCCGCCTGCGCGTCATGCGCGACATGGAGGACAAAGGGCTGCTGGTCAGCGAAGTGGCGGCGGATCTGGCTTTCAAGTCTGAGACGATCGCGCCGGGCAGCGATGTCACACGCAGCGCGCACTACTACGTTGGCCCGAAGAAGTATGTGATCCTGAAGGAATTGGGCAAGTACCGCCAGGACATCATGCAGTTCGGGTGGTGGGACTGGTTCCGCTGGCTGTGCAGCAAGCTGCTGTGGACGCTGAACACCATTCACAGCGTCATCCCGAATTACGGGGTGGCGGTGATTCTGGTGACGGTGCTGGTGCGGTTGATCTTCTGGCCGATCACGAACAAGAGCAACGAGAGCATGAAGAAGATGCAGCGGATCCAGCCGCTGGTCACCCAGATTCGCGAGCGGCACAAAGACAACCCGCAGAAGATGAACCAGGAGATCATGCTGCTCTATCGCGAGCACAAGGTGAACCCGATGTCCGGGTGCCTGCCGATGCTGGTGCAGATCCCCGTCTTCATCGCGCTCTTCACAATGCTGCGCAGCGCCATCGAACTGCGCTTCGCGAGCTTCCTGTGGATCCGCGACCTGAGCGAACCGGAAGGTCTCTTTGCGAGCGTGCTGCCCTTCGGCGGGCTGAACATCCTGCCGTTGCTGATGACGGCGACGACGGTCCTGCAGCAGAAGTTGACGCCGATGACGGGCGACCCGCAGCAGCAGAAGATCATGATGTGGATGCCGGTGATGTTCCTCTTCATGTTCTACGGCATGCCCTCGGCGCTGGTGCTCTACTGGACCGTGAGCCAGGGGCTGGCGATTCTGCAGCTGGTCTGGTCGCGCCGCGGCGTGCAGCCGGCGCCGCTGCCGGTGCCCGTGGCGGCGTCCTCCTCACCGCGCCGCGGCAGCGGGCCCAAGGGCAAGCGGCGGTAAGGCGTCATCCGCTACTGAAGCGCCGAATCCGATCATAATCCTAATCTTGATCGTGATCGTAATCCGTTCCATACGAGGGGATTACGATTACGATTAGGATTACGATCAGGATGTGAGTAAGCCCCTCCACGAAGCGCCATTCGCATACCGGGAGTATGGCGCCGCCCCAGACTCCTTGCGGCTGAAGCCTTCGCGCACTCCCCGTGAAGTCGTGGCGAATACGCGGTCGGGACGGAGCCCGACCCT
>CAZWQJ010000142.1:0-8824 GCA_964635825.1 uncultured Victivallales bacterium
GGCGACGTGGTCATCTTGACGCCGTCGCGCACGTGGGCAATGAACTCGCGGACGATGCGCGGGTCCGCGCCCCCGTGACCGTGGTGCGTATCCGCGGCTTCGTCGATGTAGTGAATCGCGTTGCCGTACTGGTTGTAGTACCGCTGCTGGTTCCACACCTTGATGACACAGTCGCCAGGGCGGTCCCCCTGATTCTCGATCCGGCCCTCGGTCCCGATGAACGTGTAATTGCGCCAGCCGTCCGGCGCGTAGTGGCACTGCTGGTAGGAGCACTGGACCCCGTTGTCGAGCCGCATCAGAATCATCGACAGATCCTCGACATCGATCACCGGATTCAATCCCTTCTGCGTCAGCGGCGGCCAGTTGGAGCGGTTCCAGCTCGCGTCACCGCGCTCCTCCGGGGGATGGCGGTCCGTGATCCGGTCGTACAGCGTCAGGCCGCCCATGCCCACCGTGCGCGTGGTGAAGCCCCCGCAGACCCAATGCAGGACGTCGATGTCGTGCGCCGCCTTCTGCAACAACAGCCCCGTGGACTTGGTGCGGTCGGCGTGCCAATCCTTGAAATACGCATCGCCGCCGTACGAACAGAAGTGGCGGCACCAGGCCGTCTTCACCTCACCAATCACGCCCTGCGCAATCAGTTCCCTCATCTTCAGGACGAAATCCATGTGCCGCATGTTGTGGCCGAGATACAAACGCGTCTTGGTCTCCATGGCCGTGCGCAGAATGCGGTCGCAACCCGCGATGGTGATGGCCATCGGCTTTTCCAGATACACATGCTTGCCCGCCTCCAGCGCGGCGCAGGCGTGCTCCTCGTGCAGAAAGTCCGGTGTGCACACAAAGACCGCATCCACCCCGCCCTCCTTGAGCAGTTTGCGGTAGTCGTCGGTCGCATACAGATCCGCCCCGTACTTCTCCCGGTAAGCCTTGATCGCCGCCGGATCCGTGTCGGCGATGGCGACGATGCGCACTCCCGCTTCGGGTTGATGCGCGTGCTGCGAAAGCCAGCCGCGGCCGCCGGCGCCAATGACGCCGATCCGCAGGGATTGGGTGTGGGGTGCGTGAGTCGACTGCATGATGCTCCTCGTGTTCGGCGCGGCCACGGCATTCGGTCCTCCTCTGGACCGCCGATGGGTGTTATCAGGCGGGCCGCCAATCACGCAAGCACGATCCCACGCTCCTGCCCTCAAGACGTGCAACAGGCAACGCGCGGCGCCGGCTCGCTTTTCGCGTCTGCTTGAGTTTTGCCGTGCATGGGGGTATCGTTGCCACCTTCTGCCGCGCGAGATTACGGTGGCCTCACGCAGCCCCCACGAATGGGCATTCCACATGAATAAGAACAGGCTCGAAGCATTCAGCGATGGCGTGCTGGCCATCATCATCACGATCATGGTCCTGGAACTAAAAGTCCCGCACGGCACCGACCTCGCCGCGCTGCGTCCGCTCATGCCGGTGCTCCTGAGCTACCTGCTGAGTTTCCTCTACGTCGGCATCTACTGGAACAACCATCACCACATGTTCCATGCGACCCCAAGCATCAGCGGCCGCATCCTGTGGGCGAATCTGCATCTCCTTTTCTGGCTGTCATTGTTCCCGATCACGACGGCATGGGTGGGCGAAAGCCGCTTTGCCGCTACCCCGACCGCCGTCTACGGATTCGTGCTGCTGATGGCAGCGACGGCCTACTTCCTTCTGCAGCGGTCCATCATCACCATGCAGGGTGACGCCTCCCTCCTGGCCGCCGCGATCGGCCGCGACTGGAAGGGAAAACTATCCGTCGTGTTCTACGCCGCCGCGATCCCGCTAGCCTTCGTGAACCCATGGATTGCGAGCAGCTTCTATGTGCTGGTGGCGTTGATATGGCTGGCCCCCGACCGCCGCATCGAGCACGCGCTGGTGAAGCCTGCCCGCTAGTCGGCCGCACGCCCCGACCAGCCACCCGCTTCACGCGTCAGTTCTTCTGATGCGTCGGAATCGTTCTCGATTGCCGGCGCATGGGCAGGCTAGACTGCGTCGCGATGCGATCCACCGTCTCCAGTTCCGCACTTGATCACCAACCCGCCCCCCGCCGCGCCTGGCTGACCCGCGGCCTGATTCCCATCCTCATCGCCGTCGTCACCGGCGTGGCACTGGTGCTCGAGCCCTATCTGGCCCTCCAGTTCGCGCCCTCCCTCTCGCCGTCCATGACCGCCCCCCACATGCTGACCCTCGCCGCGGTGGTGCTGCTGGCCGTCCTGGCGGTCATTCCCGTCATCCTCCGCCGCCTGCCGCTGCTGACCGCCGCCACGCCCACCCACCTGTTCCTCTTCGCCTTCGCGGCCACCATCCAGCTCAACGCCCTGGCCCTCTCGCGCTTCGATGTCTCCGAGGTCTTCCTGATGACGGCCCTCGTTTTCATCCTCCCGATGGAAATGTACCGCCCAGGCTCGTGGCGGCTCACCCCCATGCACATCCTCGCCCTCGCCTTCTTCTCGGCCACACTCGCCTCCGCCACGCTCGCCATCGACGGGCTCTGGCTCTTCAAAACCGCCAAAGCCGTCCTCTGCGCGCTGCTGCTCTTCGGCGTCCTCTACCGCACCGGCGCCATCACCTACTTCCTGTTCGCGCTCGCCGCCGCCGGCACCCTCAACTCCCTCTTCTGTCTCTTCCAGGAAGTCGTCTGGGTGGCCGCCGCCACACCCGTCGTCTTCAACATCGAGATGTCCGACCTGCGCATGATGTTCGAACCCACCGCCTTCGGCGCCATGCTGCGCACCCCCGGGCTCACCACCAGCTACCACCTCGTCGCCGGCTTCCTCGGCAGCGCCACCGTCATCCTCTTCTGCGCCCTGCGCTATGCCCCCAACGTCCTCGCCGCCTCCCGCCGCGTCCGCCTCGCCCTCTGGCTCGCCTGCGCCATCAACGCCAGCGCCCTCCTCCTCACCTTCGCCAAGGACGCCATCATCGGCGTCGCCGCCGGCCTCGCCATCGCCCTCCTCGTGGACTCCCGCCGCGCCCGCGCCTGGTTCATCGCCGCCGCCCTCGCCTCCGTCGTCGCCGCCGCCCTCTATGTCGCCATCGACACCCACCGCCTCGACACCTTCGACGCCGCCCGCGAAGCCCCCGTCCGCGCCGAACACACCCGCCTCAGCCTCAACCGCCAGGGCCTCCAGCACCTCATCGACGCTCCCCCCTTGCGCCTCCTCCTCGGCCGCGGTGTCGGCAAGGGCTACATGTACACCCCCCATTGCCTCGGCTGGCCCGCCCACAACGCCTTCATCCTCTGCGCCGACGATTTGGGACTTGTCGGTTTTACGGCCCTGTTGCTAATGTACGCGCACATCTTCTGGCGCGTGGTACTGCTCAATTCCGCAGGCCTCCAGGGTCAGCAGTTGTTCGCCGCCCGGTGTCTGATCGGCCTCTTCCTGGTGGTGTTCGTCAGCAGTCAGTTCACGGCCGGTTACATCGACCTGCTGAACTTCTCTCTCCTGGGGCTGACAGAAGCCATTTACCAGCGCTGGAAAACAGCTCCGGAATACACGAGGATCGGACATGCAACGCGGGCAGCACGGACTTAGCTATTGGGTAGCCCTTTACCGCCATCGGTACGTCATCCTCCTGGTTGCCGTGCTGACCGCCGTCATCGCCACCCTCGCCAGCTTCATGCTCCCGCCCGTCTTCGAAGCCAAAACCGTCTTCTTCATCCCCGATGGCTCCCTCGCCGTCAGCTTCCTCTCCGACGACACCACCCGCCAGCTCGCCACCGATTCAAAGCTGCCCCCCATCGCCGAGGTCGGCGGCGCCCCTTACCTCGGCCTGCTGAAAACCAAGACCATCGCCGAGCGCGTCCACGCCCGCTTTCCCGCCAAGCCCATCGCCAAAATGCTGCGCTCCGATGTCGATTATGAACTCACCGACGAGTACATGATCATCCTCTACTCGCGCGACCGCGATCCCGTCCTCGCCGCCAACTGCGCCAACGCCTATGTCGAGGAACTCAACGTCCTCCTCAACGAATCCTCGCGCGCCAATGCCACCGAGGATGCCGCCCTCATCCAGCGCGAACTCGACGCCAGCCTCGCCAAGCTGACCGAAGCCGAGTCCGCTCTCGTCGCGTTTGAAACCGAGCACGCGATCCCCAGCGTGCAGGAGCAGGTGAAGCAGCTCAGCGATCTTCAGAGCCAGCTCGACCTCGAACTGGAGCAGGCCCGGGCCGCCGTCACGCAGGGCTGGTCCCGCATCGCCACGCTTTCCTCCCAGCTCGGCGCCGAGCGCGACCTGCTCTCCCAAAGCAGCTACCTGCTGGAAACGCCGGCCATCGGCGCCCTGCGCACCCGCGCCGCCGAGCTCAGCGCGCAACTCTCCCGCCTCGGCACCGAACTTGGCCCGCGCAACCCCGAGTGGCGCGCCATCGCCACCGAGTACCGCGCCGTCTCCAACCAACTCCACGCCGCCGTCGCCCAGACCCTCGATGGCGCCGTACGCCCCGCCGACACCAAGGACGAACAGATCCGCCGCAACCTGCTCGACGCCCACACCGACCTCGCCATGGGCCAGGCGCGCGTCGAGGGCATCGGCCTCTCCATCGCCGGCGTACGCCAGAGCCTCGCCCGCTTCCCCGACCTCATCCGCGAGGACGAAGCCCTGCGCACCCGCGTCGCCACCGCACGCCAACTCGCGGAACATCACCGCGCCTCCCTGCGCGAAATGGAATTGCAGGGCCAGCGCCAGCTCGCGTTCACCCGCGTCGTCGAACCCTCCGCCCCACCCACCGCCAAATCCTTCCCCATCTTCTGGCTCAACGGGCTCGTCGGCCTCATCGTCGGCTCCATCGTCGGCGTCCTCTACGCCTTGATGCTCGGTGGCATGGAGCGCGCCCGCACCCTCGGCCTGATCCAACTCGCTCGCGCCATTGACCGGGGGTGATCATGGGTTACGCCTGGGAACAAATCGTGCACGCCCTTCACGACACGGAAGCCCGCCGCCGACGACGCGGCGAGGCCCCCGGCCCCGCCGGCCGCACCGCCGCACCGCGCCACCCCTGGGCCGAACGCTACTGCACCCTCCTCGGCGCCCTCTCCCTCAGCGTCGCCGCCGCCTGCATGACCCTCATCACCAACTTCATCGTCACCGTCTGGCTCCTCCATCTCCATTTTGACTGACATGAATTCTTCCCAACAGGACTGGGTCGCCCGCATCGCCGCCGAGCGCGCCGCCATCCGCGAGCGTCAGGACCGCCGCTGGCAGCAGCAGTGCCTCCGCCATGCCGCCGCCGATCGCTGCATCGCCGGCGCCTGGATCCGCTCCGCCCGCCTCGACGCCTTTCAGCGCCGCCTGTTCCGCCGCAACGCCGTCATCGCCATCGATGTGCACGTCGGCGCCGCCACCGTCTTCCTGGCTTCCCTCGGCCTCTGGCTGGCCTTCGCCTTCCTATTCCTCCCCTGATCCACGGGTGCCCGCATGCTGAACCAGCAAAACATCATCTGCGTCTCCACAACGCCGTGGGATTTTCTCCCACTCGTCATGCACCACATGATGAAGCTGCTCAGCGCCCAGAACCGCGTCCTCTTTGTGAACCCGGTCGTATCGCCCGTCAGCGCCTGGCTGCACGGCGCCATGGCCAAACAACGCGAAGCCAGCCAGTCGCTCGACACCGACCAGCCCCGTGAGCTCGCACCCAACTTGTGGCTCTGCCAGCCGCGCTTCGTGCTGCCGCTGCCGTTCGGCCATCTGCCACTCCTGGATCGCTGGAGCCGTGGCCGCATGAGCGCCGCCATCCTCCGCGCTCAGCGCGCCCTCGGCATGTCCGCCCCCATTCTCTGGTGCTACGACCCCTTCAGCGTCGAACCCCGCGGCCAATTCGGGGAGCGCCTCGTCGTCTTCGACTGCAATGACGACCACAGCGGCTGGACCCGCTTCCCGCACAAGCGCCACAACCTGCGTCGCCGCCAGGAGGACTTCGCCGCGCAGGCCGATGTCACCTTCGTCACCGCGCGCCATCTCGAAGCCTGGTTCCGCCCGCTCGCCAAGTCCATCCACTACTTCCCCTCCGGCGTCGACTTCGCCCTCTTCCATTCCTCCCTCGCCCCCGAGGTCGCCGTCGCACCCGAACTCGCCTCCATCCCGCGCCCCATCGCCGGCTATGTCGGCGCCCTCTTCCCCGATCGCATCGCCTGGGACTGGCTCAAGGCGCTCGCCGATTCCACGCCACCGCTTTCCGTCGTCCTCATCGGCCCCGCCCTCGATGGCGAACCGCCCGCCGAGATCCGCAACCATCCGCGCATCGCCCTCCTCGGCCCGCGCAAACAGGCCGAACTCCCCCACTATCTGAAAGCCTTCGACGTCGCCATGATCCCCTATCGCGGCGAGCTGTTCCTCAAGAGCTGCCAGCCCACCAAGACCTACGAGTATCTCGCCGCCGGACTCCCCGTCGTCTCGTCCGCCATCCCGGAACTGGAGTCGATGGCCGGCTATGTGCGCGTCGCCCGCGACCCCGATGACTTCGTGCGCGCCATCCGCGAAACCATCCAGGCCGGACGCGAGCCCGCCGCCGTCGACCGCCTCGTAGCCTGCGCCCGCGAGCACACCTGGGCCGCCCGCGCCGAGGGCTGCTCGGCCATCCTCGAACCGCTCTTGCGCTCGCGCACCCGCCCATGAGCGCCGCACCACATTCCCTGAAGACCCGAGCCAAACGCTGGGTCCTGCCGCGCATCGCCGCCGGGCTCGCCCGCCGGCCACGCCCCGCCGCCGCCCCCATCGATCCCGCCACCATCAACCGCGTCATCGTCTTCCAACTCGGCGGCCTCGGCGATGTACTCACCACCTTCCCCCTGCTGGAGGCCGTTGGCCGCGCCTTCCCCCACGCTGCCCGCCTCACCCTTGGCAACCAGGGCCCCGCAGTCTACGACCTCCTGCCCGACACCATCCCATCCTTCGAGCACCACCGCCTCGACATGCAGGCCTCCTACGCAACCAAGCTGCGCCAACTCTCCGCCCTGCGCCGCTCGCACCGCGCCGACCTCGTCGTCTCCGCCGTGCGCGGCGATGGCGCCTGGGAGGGAGCCGTCATGGCACGCCTGCTCGGCGCGCGCTGGCGCGTCGGCTTCGACCAGGCCGGCAGCGGCGCCTTCCTCACCCACTCCATCCCGCTCGCCCCCGATCGCTGGCTCGGCGACCAGCATGTGCACCTGCTCGGCGCCATCGGCCTGCCCACCACCCCCGCCCGCCTGCGCATCCGCACCCGTCCCGAGGCCGAGCGCGAGGTCGACGCCTGGCTCCAGGCACGCAACCTCCCCCCCCGCTCCTGGATCGCCGTCCACCCCTGGGCCAAACACAACCCCACCTTCCGCGAATGGCCCGACGCCCATCTCCTCCGCTGGCTCACCATGCTGCACGCGCAACTGGATGCGCACATCATTCTCATGGGCGGCCCGGACGAACGCCCGCGCGCCCAGCGCCTGCTCGCCCAGGCCGCCCTGCCGCGCGTCCACATCCTCGGTGGCGAACTTTCCCTCGCCGCATCGGCCGCCCTCATCGGCCGCAGTGCCCTCTACGTCGGCGTCGATTCCGTCCTGCTGCATCTCGCCTACGCTCAGGACGTGCCCACCGTCGCGCTCTTCGGCGCCACGCCCCCCGCCCAGGTCATCCAGCCCGGGGCGCGCGTCCAGGTCGTGGATTCGGGCCCGCTGCCCTGCCGCCCCTGCTATGCGCACCAGGCCTTCTTCGACTATCATTGCATCCCGGGCGGGTTCCCCTGCCTCCACCGCATCGCGCCCGAACGCGTGCTGCGGGAAGTCGAATCGCGCTGGAAGGAGAGCCGCCCATGAAAATCGGAATCGATGCACGCTTTCCGGCCCACGGCATCGGACGCTACGTGCGCGAGCTGTTGCTGCACCTGCCGGCCCTGGCCCCGCAGCACGAGTTCTATGCGATCACGTCGGACGCCATTCGCTACGCGGAACCCCTGGAGTTCGGTCACGCGCCGAATCTGCGCGAGCACCGCCTGCACGGTGGCCTTCACAACCCGCGCAGCCATTTCGACATGGCCGCCATCGTCGCGCGCGAAAAGACCGATCTCTTCCACGCCACGTCCTACGCCCGCCCGCTCGTCCTGCCGTGCCCCGTCCTCACCACCATCCACGACCTCTGCCTGATGCAGGACCCGTCGTTCTTCCCGCCCACCGGCCCTGTCACCGGCTGGTTCGCGCGCCGCTACTACCGCGGCATGAACGCCTACGCCCTCCATGCCTCGCGCCGCATCGTCACCGTCTCCCAGTTCGCCAAACAGGAGATCCACGAATCGTTCCCGCGCGTCCCCCCGGAGCGTGTGCACGTCGTCTATCACGGCGTCGGCGACACCTTCCGCCCCGCCTCCCCCGCCGCGCAGCAGGCCGCCCGCGCGCGCTACGGCCTCCCGCCGCGCTTCCTGCTCTTCGTGGGCACCGTCAACCCCCGCAAAAATCTCAGCGGCATCCTCGACGCCCTCGAACTCCTCGCCGCGCGCGGGGACTGGTCCATCCCGCTCGTCGCCGTCGCGCGCACCGACCGCCGCTATGCCGCTTTCTACCGCCGCCTCGAATCCTTCCCCCACCCCGCGCTCGTCAAGCTGCTCGACTACGTCCCCACGCCCGATCTCCCCGCCATCTACAGCGCCGCCGATGCCCTCGTCTTCCCATCTTTCCACGAGTCGTTCGGCTTCCCCGTCATCGAGTCCTTCGCCTGCGAGCTCCCCGTCCTCACCTCCAACGGTACCGCCCTGCGCGAAATCGCCGGCCACGCCGCCTTGCTGGTGGATCCGCATTCGCCCCGCGCCATCGCCGACGGCTGCCGCGCCCTCGTGGAAGAT
>CAZWQJ010000142.1:8924-10096 GCA_964635825.1 uncultured Victivallales bacterium
TCCACCCGCGCCAGTCCGGCAACCCCCATCGCCGCGCACCGCGCCGGATCGCCCAACAGCGCCAGCAGGGCCTTCGCCAACGCCGGCGCATCCTGGCTCGGCACCAACAGCCCCGTCACGCCATCCTCCACGACCTCCGGCACCCCATCCACCGCTGTCGCCACCGTCGGCAGCCCGTTGGCCATCGCCTCCGCCAGCGCCATCCCAAACGATTCCCAGCGCGAGGACAGGCAGAAAATATCCATCGCCCGGATCACGCGCGTCGCATCCTGCCGCCAACCCGCAAAATGCACCGTGTCATCCAGCCCAAGGTGCCGCCGCTGCTTCTCCAGCGTCGGCCGCAGCGGCCCGTCGCCCACCACCAGGAAGCGCACATTCGGGCGCGCATCCTTCACCAGCTTCGCCGCCTCCAGAAAGTACTCCAGCCCCTTCTGCGGCTCGAACCGCGCCAGCGTCCCCACCACCTGCGCATCCGCCGGAAAGCCCAACTCCCGCACCACCGTATCCCGCGGCACGTCGCTCACCGCCGCCATGCTCACACTGTTGTGAATCACGCTCACCCGCGAGGCCGGCACCAGCCGTTGCGCGATCCCAAAATCCCGCATCGCCTTCGAGACCGCCACGAAGTGCGTCGTCATCGGCCGAACCATCCGCTCCATGAACCAATACGCCCGGCGCGAAGCCGGCGGCTGGTGCGCGTGCGACGCAAACGCCTGCAGCACAAACACCCGCACCGGCACCCGCGCCAGCCACGACGCCCAGCGCCCCACAAACCCCGCCACCGAGCACTCCATGCAGACAATGTCGAACCGCTTCTGCAACATGTAGTCGCGCAAATCCCGAATGACCGACAGATTCTGCAGCGGCGCCAACTCGCGCGACAGCGGCAGCTCGTGATTCATCACGTCCGGCAGCATCTGCAGGCTCTCGTCCAGCGGATAGCCGGGCCCGTACGCCACCGTAATATCAAACTCATCCCGCGGCAGCATCGACGCCAACTGGTAGGCATGCTGCCCCGCCCCACCAGCCGTACTGGTCAGCAGCAACAGGAGTCTGAGTTTTCGCGGCGGTCCCGGAATCCGTTCTGTGCCGTCCATAAGTTCTTTCTGCGTCAATCCAATCCAACTCTCTGAACCCATTATCTACACCGCGAACCCCCACGATGCAAGCCC
>CAZWQJ010000142.1:10196-11419 GCA_964635825.1 uncultured Victivallales bacterium
CGCTATGATGGCCACCGTCAATCGCAACGCCAAAAGGAACTGGATCATGCGCGCAAGGGCGATCACGGCGGGGATGCTTCTGCTGGCAGCCGCCATCCTCTTCGGTGTCAACGGCCGCCGCCAGGCCACCCTCGCCGCCCAGCGCGCCGCCGGCGGTCTCGGCACCGCCGTCGCCCTCGAAGGCTCCTCCCCCGCCATCGCCTTCACCACCATCGCCCTCGGCGGATTCCGCGGCCTCCTCGCCGACCTGCTCTGGCTGCGCGCCGCTCGCCTGCAGGACGAAGCCCGCTTCTTCGAACTCGTCCAGCTCGCCGAATGGATCACCCGCCTCGAACCCCGCTCCGCCGGCGTCTGGAGCTACCACGCCTGGAATATGGCCTACAACGTCAGCGCCATGATGGCCACACCCGATGAACGCTGGCAGTGGATCCATAACGGCATCCAACTCCTGCGCGACGAAGGCCTCCGCTACAACCCCGACCAGGCCCGCCTCTACTTCGAACTGGGCTGGCTCTACCAGCACAAGATCGGCGCCGCCCCCGATCCCTTCCTCCCCGACTACCAGTTGCGCCTCGCCCGCAACGTCGAGCGCGTGCTCCCCAACGGGCACCTCCCCGCCACACCCCCATCCGATCCCACCGCCCTCGCCGATTCCCTGCGCCGCGAACTCGGCCTCGAGCTGGACACCATGCGCGCCATCGAATCCGAGATCGGGCCTCTGGATTGGAGCGTCCCCGAGGCCCACAGCCTCTACTGGGCCTACCACGGCCTCGCCCGCAGCAACGAACCCCGCAATATGCTCTGCTCCCGCATGCTCTGCCAGAGCGCCGAATCCCTCTTCTTCTCCGGCCGCATCACCGTCGACCCCTCCACCGGCTCACGCCACCGCAGCCTCGAACCCGAACTCCTCGACGGCGTCCTCCGCACCTACTCCCGCATCATCGAGGCCGGCGGCTGGACCAACGCCGCTGAATCCCGCCGCGCCTTCATCGACTACGCCATCACCCTCCTCGATGCCGCCGGCCGCCCCGACGCCGCCAACAACCTCCGCCTCCTCACCCCCTGAGCCAACCGCGGCTCCACGGCCAGCCAGTATCGGGTTGTCAGGACGGAAAAACCTGATAATCAATGGGTCGAGCCAGTCAGAGGAAAGAGACCTCTATGAAAGCTAGCAGCCCGTTGAAAAAGCATTACGGAGCGGCGCGGGTGGCACCGCGCCCTCC
>CAZWQJ010000143.1:0-8771 GCA_964635825.1 uncultured Victivallales bacterium
TCGCGCATGATGCGCGCGACCTGCCGCTCGCGCCACTCCGGCGAACGGCGGTAGAAGGCCATGGCCTGGTCGATCGCCCAGCGCAGGCCCGCGCCGTCGTACACGTGGAACATGAAGCCGTTACCCACGCCGGCCGCCGGATCGAAGTGGGCCACCGTGTCGTGCAGGCCGCCCGTGTCGTTGACGATCGGCAGACTGCCGTAGATCGCCCCAATCATCTGCGGCAGGCCGCACGGCTCGAACAACGACGGCATCAACGTGAAATCCGACGCCGCATACGCCATGTGCGAAAGCGGCTCTTCGAAATCGCACACGGCCACGCGCCCGTAGAGGTCATGGAAGCGCACGATGTCGTGAAAGATATCCTGGTACTGGCCATTGGCTACGAAGACGATCTGCAGCCCATCCTGCCAGTAGGCCGACACGACCTGGTAGAGAATCTCCGCGAGCAACTGGCAGCCCTTCTGCTTGGGGTCCAGCCGCGACGGCCAATAGAGAATCGGCGCATCCTCGCGCTCCTCCAGCCCCAGCCGGCTCTGCAGGGCGCGCTTGTTCGCGCGCTTGCCCGCCACGTGCGTCTCCGGCGTGTACCGCTCCTCCAGCAACACATCCGTCGCCGGGTTGAAGGACGGGTCCGGCGCGTTCAGAATCCCGGTCGCGCAACCCGCCCGCATCTTGTTCGCCACCTCGCGCCGGATTTGGTCCGGAATGAAGTGGTGCATCCCTTCCACAATCTCCGACAGGAACTTCGGGCTGACCGTGTTGATGTAATGCGATCCGAAGATCCCGCTGTTGAGCAGGTCCACCGGCACGTTGTTGCGGGTCTGCTCGTACGTGCCGGGCGGGCGCGTGAAATACAGGTACGGCCAGAACTCCGCCGCGTCGATCCCCGACTCCTCAATCTCCGACAGCGCCAACTCGTGCGTGTGTATGTTGTGAATCGTAAACAGGCACGGTATGCCCAGGCGCTTGGCCATCGCCGGAATCAGACCGGTCATCCAGTCGTTGCAGTGAATCATGTCCGGCCGCACCACCGGCAAAATGTTGTTGATCACCTCGCGCTGAAACACCAGCGCCAGCCGGCGGCTCTCGCGATTGTCGTCCCCATACACCGAATCGCGATAGAAGAAGATGCGATCCTGCGCGAGGTGAATGCGCGAGTCCGGCAGCACTTCCTTGTAGAGGCGCAGCTCGTCGTGAATGAAGCGTCCGACGTCCACATTGAACATGCGGCGGTAGTGCGGCAGGGCCACATGCACATCGGCGCCGAGGCGAAACAACGCGCCGACCAGCGACGCCGAGACATCCGCCAGCCCGCCGGCCTTGGCCTTCAGATGGTTGGCCATGTTGCCCATGCCGCTCGGAAGATAGGTGATCTCCGGCGTCACGATCAGGATGCGCGGGCTGCGCCGCTTCCGCCCCTTGCGGGTCCAAGCCGTGGTCATGGCACTCCATCCGCCCAAGTCATGAACCCGGGCATGGTGGCCTGCCAATCCGTGCCCGCCGGCTGCACGCGCGTCGTGAAGCCAAAGCGCCCCGTGGATTCGCAGACCAGTTCTTCCTCGAACAGATACACACCCTTGCCTTCATCCGCCACCATGCGCATGGGCTTCACGTGGCTCTCGACGATCGCGTTCTTCGTGCTGACCGGTCCCGAATAGATCTGCACGATCACGTCCTCGGGCTTCAGCGCGCCCAGATGCACGCGCGTCTGCACACGCATGCGGTCGCCCACGTGGATGCTGGAGATGTCGCGGTCGGCCACGGGCTGCTCCACGCGCACGGAGCCCCATTGCTGCGACAGAACCTGGCGCTGAGCCACCAACGCCTTGGCCCGCTCGCCATCGCCGGCCAGCAGCGCCGTCGCCCGAACCTGGGCCGGCGTGTAGTAGCGCTGGTCGTATTGCTCCACCATCCGGCGACTCGAAAATTGCCCCAGCGCCATGTGGATCGACGCGCGCATCATCGCGCTCCAGCGCTCGGGAATGCCCCCGGCCGTGCGGTCGTAGAACAGCGGCACCACCTCGTTCTCCAGCAGATTGTACAGCGCCCGGCTTTCGATCGCGTCCTGGTACTCCGCGTCCTCGATCTCCGCGCCATCGCCGATCGCCCAGCCGCTCTCCTTCGAGTACCCTTCGCACCACCAGCCATCCAGGATGCTGATCTGCAGACTGCCGTTCAACGCCGCCTTCATGCCCGAAGTGCCACTGGCCTCGTGCGGCCGGCGCGGATTGTTCAGCCACGCGTCCACGCCCTGCACCAGGTAGCGCGCCATGCCAATGTCGTAGTTCTCCAGAAACACCAGGCGCCCGGACACCTTCGGCCGGCGCGAGAATTCGATGATCTGCTGAATCAGATGCTTGCCCTGCTCATCGCGCGGATGCGCCTTGCCCGCGAAAATGATCTGCACCGGCATCTTCGCGTTCGACAGCAGCGCCTCGAGGCGCTCCGGATCGCGCAATAGCAGCGTCCCGCGCTTGTACGTGGCGAAGCGCCGTGCAAACCCGATCGTGAGCACCTCCGGGTTCAGCGACGCCGCGCACTGTTCGATCACCTGCCGCGGCGCGTTGCGCTCCCGGCACTGGCGCTGCAAGCTCTGCCGCGCATAGGAGACCAGCCGGCTGCGGCACAACTCGTGCGCCCGCCAGAGCTCGGCCGCCGGGATCTGCTCCACCAGCGCCGGCAAATCCTCGGACTCCGGATTCTCGCGCCAGGCCGGACCCAGGTACCGCGCGAAGACGATCTCATTTTCGGGGGACACCCAGGTGCCCGTGTGGATCCCGTTCGTGATATGCGCGATGGGCACTTCATCGGTCGGGCGCCCCGTCCACAGGTGCTGCCACATGCCCCGCGCCACCACCCCGTGCAACTGGCTCACCCCGTTCGCGTCATTCGCCATGCGCAGGCCAAAGATCGTCATCGAAAATTCGTGCCAGTTGTCCGGCGGATCCGGCATCCCCCAGCGGATGATCTGATCCGGGTCGATGCCTACCTCGGCCCGCAGCGCCTCGAGATGCGGGCGCAGCAGGTCAAGAGGGAAGGACTCGTTGCCCGCAGGCACCGGCGTGTGCGTCGTGAAGACGGACGTCCGCGGCACGATCTCCAACACCGCATCCAGGCCCAGGCGGTGCGTGTCGCGCAGGTGCACCAGGCGCGCCAGACTGGCGAAGGCCGCATGGCCTTCATTCAGATGGCAGACCTGGATGTCGTAGCCCATCGCCACGAGTGCGCGGTAGCCGCCAATGCCCAGGACCAGCTCCTGGCGCAACCGGTGGCGCCGGTCGCCTCCGTATAGCTGATCCGTGATCTGCTGAAACTCCGGCCGGTTCTCCGGCGTATTCGTGTCCATCAGAAATAGCGGGATACGGCCGATGTCCAGCCGCCAGACCACGACATCCACCATGCCCTCCGGCAGCGGCACGCGCACACGCACCTCGTGGCCCGCCCGATCCCGCGCCCGCGTCAGCGGCAGCTGGTCGATCTGGTTTTCAACGTCATGCTCCTGCTGCCAGCCATCCTGATTCAGCGCCTGCTGAAAGTACCCCTTGCGGTAGAAAAGCCCGACCGCCGCCAGCGGCAGGTCCAGGTCCGAAGCCGCCTTGAGGTGGTCCCCCGCCAGCACGCCCAGTCCGCCGGAATAGATGCGCAGGCTCTCGTGGATCCCGTACTCCAACGAGAAGTAGGCGATCGTGCGGGCGGCCGGGTCCTTCGTGCGCTCGCCGGCGTCCACCACCTGGCGCTGGTACAGGTCCCGCACCTGCTCCAGGTGTGCCACGAACGAACGATCCTTCGCCAACGACTCAAACCGCTTCTGCGAAATCGCGCTCAGGAAGCGCACCGGGTTCTGCCCCACCTGCTCCCACTGCAGCGGGTCGATCCGCTGGAACAGTTCCAGCGCCGGCGGGTTCCACGACCACCAGTAGTTGCGCGCCAGCACCTCCAGGAATCGGATCTTGGCGGGAATCGAAGGCGCAATATTGAATAGTTGCACGTGTTTCATGGTGTGACTCGTCGGGATTTGGGTTGCCGCGTGGCGGCCGTGCCGGGAATGGTCAGCACGCTGTTCAGGGTTCCGTACTGGTTGACCACCCATTCCGGGCAATACGGGTCAATGCACCAGTATCCATCGATGACATACTTATATTCGTAACGCCCGGGCAGCAGCGCCACGCTGGCCGTGTAGGCCGCATCCCGGGCGTTCCACGTCATGGTCGTCGCCGCGGGTTCCCAGTTGTTGAAGGTCCCGGCGATACAGATGTGCTTGCCGCGCTGAGCCGGAAGACGAAAGCGCACGCGCTTGACTTCCGGGGACGGCACCGCGCGGCGTTTGCCTACGGTTTTGCTCATGGCCACCGCCTCCGCACCCCCGGCGCGAAATGCGCCTTACCCCCGAAAAAGCGAAAAGCGGGTAGTCTAGCCTAAACCTGGAGTAGCGCAAGCACTCTGTAGAGCTCCGTGCAGCCCCAGGCCTGCGCCCCACAGCCGCGCCCCGCGTGCGGCGCGTCGCCATTCAGGATCTCCGGTACATGGCCCAGGCAGTCGCGGTTGACGATCCAGGCGGCGCTGCCGAGCAGCGCCTGGGCAGCCTCGCGCACCGGCTCCCCGAACAGCCGCACCCACGCCTCCGCGTAGGAAGGAAACAGCCAGGTCCAGGCCGTGCCGTTGTGATAGGCCGGCTTGCGGCGCGTATCCTCGTCGCCTTCATAGCGCCCCCAGTACGGGTTCAGGGGATCATTCAGCAGGCGCCCGTCGCGTCGCACCGGCAGCGGGCGCGTGACCGGACGGTCCGCCAGGCTGCGGATCGCACCCGGCACCAGCAGCGATTCACACGCCCGCAGTACATCGGCGCCGAGCGCGGGGTCGGAGACCAGCCCCAGCGTGAGCGCCAGCAACTGGTTCGGGCGGCAGGCATCGTCTACCTCGGCCCGCGCCGCCGGCACGCCGGGCTTCGCGTACAGGCAGTCGGCCAGGTAGCGCCCACCGTCGTGCTCCAGGATAAAGCGCTCCCGCACCGAGCTCTCCACGCGCGTGGCCAGCTGGCCCCACGGACCCGCGGGCCGGCGCGCCGCCAGCACCTGCAGCGCGGCGTGCCACAGCGCCTGGATCTCAATCGGATACCCTTCGCGCGGCGTCCCCGCCGGAAAATTCGTATCCATCCAGGTGAAGTGGGAGGGACTGAAGATCAAGCCGCTTTCCGGATCCATGCGAATCCCGTTGGGCGTCCCCCGGCAGTAGGATTGCGCGATGGATTCCAGCACCGCCAGGATCGTGCGCCCGCCCGCTGTGGTCTGCAGGAATCGCGGCGAACTCTCGGCCGCGCAGACATCTGCGCACGCAGTGAAAAACCACAGCGGCGCGTCGGACGTGTCCCGGTTCGTCGCATCGGCACCGTGGATCAGGTTCGGCAAGGTGCCCCGATCCTCGAACTTCGCGAACTCCCGCAGAATCGCCCGCGACTCCTCCAAAAACCCGGCGGCAATCAGGCCGCGCAGGCAGATCATGGTATCTCTTCCCCAGTCCAGAAACCATGGATACCCGGCGATGACGGTCTTGCCTTCTTCGCCGCGCCGCACAACAAAATCGCGCATGGCCTCGCGCATCGCGTCCATCAGCGGTCGCGATTCCGGCGGACGCCGTGTGCGGGCGGAGCGCGCCGCGGCGTGCGCCGGAGCGGGTGGCACGGCACCCATCGTGACCTCGGCTGTGAGCAGCGCGCCTTGGTTGGCCTTGAGCGAAGAGGCGAAGTAGCCGGGGCTGAAAAGGTCGGAGTTCCCATCCAAGCCGCGCGCGGCCTCTTCGGGATGCCCCACCAGGTAGGACCACTCGGGGGCGACATGGTAGGCTCCCGGCGTCACCGCCACATCCAGGCCATAGCGACCCGACGGCGCGAAGATGAACCCGGCCGGCCGCGCGCCCACCAGCCCCGCCCAGGTGGCCTCCGCGCCCTGATAGGCCTTGGTCTTCTCATGCATGCCGCGGTCCTCGATGTCGGGCCGCAGGATCAGGCGCACGGTCCGCTGTCCGCCGAGATGGTCGGGCTTGGAGGACGCCAGCCGCTTGAACTGCAGGGTCACCGCGTTGCGATCGGGCGCCAGCGTGAGCATCGCCTCCAGCGGCACGCGCTTGCCGAGGCCGCAAGGCACGTCGAACCGCCACGTCACCGGCCCGCCGCCCGGAATCGCCTCAAACCAATCCAGGCAGCGCAGGTCCAGGGGATGGGAGTAGCCGCGAAAGACCAGCCAGGCGCGGCAGCGGGTGAACAACATGCGCCGGTCGGTGGGATATTGCGGGTGCAGGTTGGCGCCCAGCAGGACGTCGTATTGGCTGCGCAGCGCGCCCCAATCCGCACGCACCTGCGCCGTCGCCCCCACCGAATTCGCACAAATCGCATAGAGCCCGAGGCGCTCGGACTCCGCGGCGTCGCAGCGCACGTGCACCTCGGCGCCTTCCAATCGCGGCAGCACCAGCAGCGTGGCCTCGATCGCGCTCACACCCGTTGGCTCAAAGACGCGCAGGGCCAGCACGCACTCGCGGGCCGCCGCCGGCGTCTCGCGCGGGGGGACCAGCAGCGCGTGTCCACCGCCCGTCACCGCGAGGCTACGGTCGCGATAGATGACACGGTCCCCATCGCACACATCGGCCGCAAAGGCGTGCGCGGCGCGAATCAGCAGCGCCTGCCCCGGCGCCACCATCACGACCCGGCGCACATCCGCGGGCCAGGTCCAGCGCGCCACCGGCGCCGGCGTGTGGCCGGCGATCGCCGCCACCGCCCGCTCCGGATCGTCCACCAACTGTGCCGCAAGCCCCTCCCGGTCCAGCTCCGAAACATCCGCATCCCCATGCCAGGCGGCGTGCAATTCGAGTACCTTGTGCAAGGCCCGCTGCTGCACCAGGCGCGCCGGTGGCGCCCCCCGCGCGGCCGTCATCGCCTCCTGCAAACGGCCCAACCACGGCGGGTCCACCGCCAGGCAGACCGCCTCGCCCGGTGCCAGCGCCAGCATGCGCCCCCCCTCCGCGGTGGAGACCGCCACCGTTCGGCCCGACAGCAGATCCACCCACGGGCCCGCGCCCGGCATCAGCACCGCCGACCAGCTTGCCGTGGCCGGCGTCCGGTCATCCAGATTCACCGCCACCAGCACCGGATCCGCATGCGCCGCCCCTTCACGGTGAAGCATGAAGACGCCCGGTGCACCGCCCGATACCACCCGCACCCGCGCGCCCGCCGCAAAGGCCGGATGCACCCGCAACAGCGCGCCCAACCGCTGGATCCGCTCCACCTGGTTGGTGGGGTTCCCCCAGGATAGCGACGCCGCGCCATGCACCTGGATCCTCTGCGTGGCAAACCACTCCACCCCGTTGGCAATACCAAACCCACCCGCATGGGCGCATAACGCCGCCAGCGCCGTCCGCATCTCGGCCCACGTCTTCGACCGCGCCGCCAGGCGGTCGTTGTCGTGCGTTTCCGCGTAATGAACGAGCAAGCCTCGCGAGGCGGAAACCGCGGCGCACTCCGCCACGTGGGCCTCGATCTCCGCGCGGCCGTGGGTCTGAAAGAGTTCGGAGTACGCCCAGTCCAGGTTGCCGTGGTCCAGCAGCGCCTCCATGGTGGCCACCGGCCCGCCCAACCCTTCCAGCAGGAACAGCGTGTTGGGAAATTGCGCGCGGACCTCCGCCACGATGAACTCCCATACGGGCACCGGCACCATGTAGCCCGCGTCGCAGCGAAAACCGTCCACCCCCTGGCGGCACCAGTAGAGAAAGACCTCGGCCATGTGCGCCCAGAGGCCGCGGTGCCGGTAGTCCAGCTTGGCGAGATCCTCCCACGTCACCCCCCACGCCCCGGGCGACGTGAAGGTCGCATCCGCATTGCGCGCGAACCACTCGGGATGCTGGGACTGCAGGTGCGAGGCCCACCCCGTGTGATTGATCGGCATGTCCATGAACAGCTTCGCCCCGCGCGCGTGCACTGCATCCAGAAGTTCGCCGAACTGTTGCAGGGGCGTTGTGCGCCGGTCGAATTCCGCCAGCGCCGGATCCACGTTCCCGTAGTCGAGCGTCGCGAAAGGACTGCCGAATCGCCCCATCCGCGCATACGTGGTCGGGACAGGATGGATCGGCAACAACTGCAGGATGCGGAACCCCAGGGTCCCGATGATGAAATCCAGCTCGCGCGCCAGCTCGCGGAAGGTGCCCGAGCGCGGGATCACGGTGTAGCCGGACTCGTCCAGTTGCCGCACCGCATCCGCGTGCGCCGCAGGCTCTCCGTTGGCACGGCTGTTGGCGCCGAACTGGCGCACGAATGCCGTATAGACCGTGTTCGCGCACACCGTGTCCGCCGGCTCCACCTTGATCACCGTGTTGTCCCCCGCCGGCCACAGCGGCTCATCACTGCCGGGCTTCAGCAGGAACGCCTTCGCTTCGAAGCGCCCCACCTCCGTCAGCGGCAGGCAGAGCGCGTATCGACCATCGTCGAGGGCGCGCATCGGGATGTCGTGCCAGTCATGATGCAGGATGGGATCGCCTTCGCGAACGTGGCGGATGAGATCGTCGCGGCGCACCGCCGCGCGGCCCAGGTTGGTGCGCAGCCACGCGCGCCCTTTCAACCCCGACGGCGTGGTGAGCCGAACCTCGAACACATCCCCCGCATGGTAAACATGGCGCGATCCCGGCGACGGATACTGGTGAATGGACGACATGCGCGCAGTGTATGCCGCCGAGGCGCGAAAAGGAAATGCGGAAACGGAGGCGCGGTCACGCGGGAGTCACACCAC
>CAZWQJ010000143.1:8871-11377 GCA_964635825.1 uncultured Victivallales bacterium
CGGAAGAGCTCTTCCGCCCGCGGGCGCTACCCGCGCTGGGGTCCGCACCAGCAGCGCAAAGCACCCCATGACCACGGCAATGCCCGCCGCCACGAGGAAGACGGCGCCGTGCCCGCACCGCATCCATAGCAGCCCCCCCAGCGCGGGAATCGACATGGACACGATGTGGTTGATCGAGACGCCCAGCGAGAGTGTGGGGGCGACATCCTCGCGCCGCAGAGCGATCTTGGAGAGATAGGTGTCGCGGGCCATCCCAACCCCGAACAGCAACTGGTCGCCGACGAAGCAGCTATAGAGCAGGGCCAGCGCGGCACCGCGCCCCGGCAACAGATGCGCGCAGCCGTAGCCCAGGCACACGAGAAAGACCAGCACCGCATCCGCCACCAGCACCGCCCGCTCGCCAAAACGGTCGATCGCGCGCCCCAGCGCCGGCTGCAGCACCACACCCAGCACGGAGGCCACAATCCACAACTGGGCGAAGCGGAACGCGGGCTGCTCGAAGATCTTCACCAGCACCCACGGCCCGAAGGTGATGAAGATCTGCTTGCGGGCGCCGAAAAAGAACGACAGCACATAGTAGAGCCAGTAGTCGCGCCGCCAGACGAACCGCGGCCGCTCCAGGTGCGCGCCCGGCAGCCGAATGCGGCTGAGGACCGCGGACGCCGCCAGCGCCGCCACCGCCCCCAACACAAAGAGCAGGCGGTAGCCGCCATCCACATTGCGCATGATCACCCAGACCAGCGCGCAGCCCCCCACCCCCGCGGCGATGCTCACGCCCTGCATCCGCCCAAGCTGCGTCCCCTGCTCCCCCGGGCGGGCCAGCGCCATCGCCACCGACGAGCGCACCGGCATGATCAGGTGCGAACCGATGCTCCACAACACCATGAACAGAAGCATCGCATCCCAGTTCGTCCCCCACGCGGCCAGGCCCAACATCCCCACCCCGATCAGGGCCGCCGACGCGGACGCAATGTACGTCTCCGGCAGAAAGGCCAGCATCCCGGCAAACAGCGCCGTCAGGAATCCGGGCAACTCACGCGGAAACTCCAGAAAGCCCCGCGCATCCGCGCCCAACGCAAAGCTGTCATGAAGGAAGTTGTTGAAGGTGGTTTCGAAAATGCCGCCGACCGTCCCCAGCAACGCCATGGCGATCAGGAAAAGCGCCAGGTTGCGCGGCAACGCGCGGAGTCGCGCGGCGTACTGGGCGATGGCGTGCATGGATCGCGCATCATGCACACCACGCCACACGCAGGCAAGTTTTCCACTCGCCCGCCTTGAGGCCGGCGTCTATGATGTCGGCTCTATGCTCACGGATTCACAAACCCGCGCCGTCTTGCTGGAACTCGAACGCTTCGCGCCCATCGTCGTGTATGTATTCGGTTCCGCCGCCCAGGGCCGCGAGCGCGCCGACAGCGACATCGACCTCGCCTTTCTCGCCGCTCAGGCCTGCCCGCCGTACGACGTCTTCATGGCCTCCCAGCGCATCGCCACCATCGTCGGCCGCGACGTGGATCTGATCGATCTGAACCGTGTGGGCGATGTCATGAAGGTCCAAGTCCTTGGCGGCGGGCGCCGCATTCTTGTCGCGGACCCATTGGCCGCCGACACCTTTGAAATGCTCGCGCTAAGTGATTATGCGCGACTCAACGAGGAACGCCGCGCGGTGCTTCTTCAAGTGGGAGTCGCCTGACCATGAACCGCGATGCGTTCCGCCTGCTCGCGACCGCGGGTCAGATCCAACCCGCTCTCGCCGAACGCCTCCAACACATGGTCGGCTTCCGCAACATCGCCGTTCACCAGTACCAGGCCATGAACAACACCATCGTCGCCCGCATCGTCGAAGACCACCTCGGCGACTTCACCGACTTCCTCGACGCACTCAAGCCGGGCTAAGCGTGGTCCCACGCCCGCCGGCCGCCCCCCATCAGGGCGTCAGCGTCTCGATAAAGGCGTTGGCCTCGCGGATCGACGCCTCCATGTCGCGCACCAGGTCATCCACCTTGGTCTCGATGGAGGTCACCTCGTCCGTCATCCCGCCGATCGCCTTGGCATTCAGGTTGTGCTTCAGGTACAGCACCTGGTCCCGCAGCGGTTGCAGGACCGGATCGATCCGCGACTCCGCCTTGTTCATGGCCGACATCAGGGCTTCATAGCGCCCGCGCGATTCCTTCATCTTCTGCTCGCTGGACCGGCGCAACTCGGAGCTGCTGTACTGCTTCAGCTCCGCGCGCCATTCCTTGAACAGGGCGTCCGAAACATCCTCCACCGCCGCAATCCGCTCACGCACATCGCTCGCCCGCTTCTCGCTGTCCTCCAACGCCGAACTGAGCTTGTTGTACTTGGACTCCAGATCGCCGCCCTTCACCGCCACCACGCTCTTGAACTGCTCCAGCGCGTTGGCAAATTCCTTCTTGGCCGCCTTCTGAGAATCGCGCGCCTCCTCGACCCGGTCCACCATGATCTCCCGCTTGGGAATGCCGAGCTTCTCCATGGTGCTGTAATAGAG
>CAZWQJ010000144.1:0-1824 GCA_964635825.1 uncultured Victivallales bacterium
AAAGAATGCATGGAGGGCGAGGCTCTGCCGAGCCGAAAGCTGGAACAAGTTTTTTTTCAACGGGCTGCTAGGGAACCATGCTAGTATACGGCATGGATACGATCAGGACGCTCTCGCGAGCAGGTGCGGCATGCCTGGCCCTCATCGCCGGACTCACCCTCGCCACGGCCGCGGATTTCCGCGTCACGCCCTATCTCCAGAACCCCGCCACCAACGCCATGACCATCATGTGGCTCGCGGAAACCAGCACCGTCGGGCAACTGGAGTTCTGGACGCCCGATGGTCCCACCACCACCGTCGCCTCCGCCGGTTCCATCGCCTCCACCCTGGATTACTGCACGGGCGAAAAATCCCTCTCCGGCGGCAACCGGTCGCTGCCCTACCTCCACCAGGAGCGCCTGACCAACCTGTCACCCGGCCGCACCTACCTCTACCGGGTCACCCAGGGCGCAACCACCTACAGCAATCAGTTCCGGACCGCACCCGCCGGCCGCACACCCGTCCGCTTCGCCATGTACGCCGACTCCGAAACCGAACCGGAATCCACAGCCCCGACCTCTGAATGGACCAACCCCGCCAACGGACTGAACCGCAAGTATCTGCTCTCTCAAACCGTCGGCTATGCCTCGAACACCGCCGCCATCAAGGCCCGCGCACCGGACTTCCTCATCATCGCCGGCGATATCGTGGAAGCGGCCGGCGAACAACGCGATTGGGACGAATTCTGGCGCCACAACGCCGGATCCCTCAACGACCTCGCCGGCCAGATTCCCATTCTCCCCGCTCTCGGAAACCATGAGTACCACCCGGGGCTGCGCGGCAACAACTACAGCCAGCCCCACTCCGAGCAATCCGTCTCCAAGTACCGCACCTATTTTGATCTCCCCCCCAATGGCGCGGGCACCGTGGACCAGCAGGAACGGTTCTACCGCATCGACTACGGGCCCGTCACCGTCATCGTCCTCGACACCTGCAACGGCAACGATGCCGTCGCCGCCCAGGACACCAGCTTGCGCCTCTGGACCTCCACCGGCTGCCTCGCCCCCGACTACAATATCGGCAGCACCCAATACCAGTGGCTGGTTCAACAACTCGCCGATGCACAAACCCGCAGCCTCTTCACCTTTGTCGCCTTCCACCATGCCCCCTACTCCTCCGGTGTGCATGGAAACGCCAATACCGGTGACAACCAACTGGGCTCGCCCGTCCAGGTCCTCACCCCGACCTTCCTCCAATATGGCGTCGATGCCGTCCTGAGCGGCCACGACGAAATGGTCGAGCACTCCATCCTCAGCGGCCAGGAAACCCTCCCCGGCGGCACACAGATCCCCCACGCCGTCCACTTCTACGACTACGGCATCGGCGGCGACGGACTCCGCGGCCCCAGTAGCAGCTCCCCCAACCCGCAGCGAACGTTCCTCGCCCACACCGGTTCCCCCGAAATCTGGAGCGGCAACACCCTCACCTCCGGCGGTAAACACTACGGCCACCTCGAAATCAACGTCACCACCAACGCCTCCGGCGAGTGGACCGCCACCCTCTCCCCCTTCTACGAATTCCCCCTCATGAGTGGCACCAACTTCCTCTCCACCGAATCCCGCCTCTATAACGACGAAACCATCCTCACCCCCAACCTCATCGCCACCTCTTCCTCTTCCTCGTCTTCGTCGTCCTCGTCCTCGTCCACCTCCACCGACTCCACCTCCACCGACTCCACCTCCACCGACTCCACCTCCACCGACTCCACCACCACCGACTCCACCACCACAGACTCCACCACCACAGACTCCACCACCACAGACTCCACCACCACAGACTCCACCA
>CAZWQJ010000144.1:1924-2098 GCA_964635825.1 uncultured Victivallales bacterium
CCACAGACTCCACTTCGTCCTCGTCCTCGTCCTCGTCCTCGTCGTCCTCCACCTCCACCTCCACCTCCACCTGCACCTCGACAACAATGGACACAACGACAACCACCTCAAGCACCACCACCGCATCGCCAGCCCGCATGGGCTCCGTGACACTGGCGCCCGACAGCATCGAAC
>CAZWQJ010000144.1:2198-5195 GCA_964635825.1 uncultured Victivallales bacterium
ACCGCATCGCCAGCCCGCATGGGCTCCGTGACACTGGCGCCCGACAGCATCGAACTGGAAACCCTGGACATGGTCGTGGGAAGCACGGTCACCGTGCTCTACAGCGACTCGCTGCTGGATGGCGACTGGCGCACCGGCGCCCAGTTCGTGGCCGCGACCGCGTCAACCAACTGGGCCGTCCCCGTCTCGGGCAGCAATCGGTTCTATCGCGTGCGGCAGTAGCACCCGCCACCTGCATCCGCCGACGGCCGCCGGGCCGCGCTCCTCACGCCATCCACTCCCGCACCAACTCCAGCGGAAGTCCTTCGACATTGCTGCGCGACCCCTCGCAGGCCGCAATGATCAGCGCGCCGTGCTGGTTGATGTCATACGCGCCGGCCTTGTCCAGTGGATGGACGCGCCGCAGGTACTCGCGCACCACCGCCGCCGTGAGCACCCGAAACGTCACCCGCGAGCGCACCATCGTGCAGCGCGGCGCCTGCCCCGGCTCCCCATAGGCCACCCCCGTGTACACGTGGTGCGCCTGCCCCGAAAACATCCGCAAGAACGCCGCCGCCTCGCGCGCGTTCGCCGGCTTCCCAATCGCGCGCCCCCGAAACACCACCACCGTATCCGCCGTCAGAATGCGATGGGCCGGGTACTGCGCCCGGCACCACGCCAGCTTCCGCCGCGCATTCTCCCGAACCGTCCACGCCGGACGCGCCGTCCGATGCACTTCCCGCACCGCCGGATGCGCCACCTCGAACACCACCCCCATCGTTTTCAGCAGTCGCCGGCGCCGGGGCGAGGCCGACCCCAGCAACAGCGGCACCGACCTCGCCGACCCGCCCCCCGCTCGCGTCACGGCGCCACCGCCGCCGGCGCATCCGCCGGCACCAGGCGCACGACACAGTCCGGCCCATTCAACACCAGATACAGCAACCCGTCGGGCCCGCACTTCACATCGCGCACCCGCCCGGCCCCCTTGAAGATGACCTCCTGCTCCTCCACCTTGCCATCCTTCAGCCTCAGACGCCGCACCTCCTGCTGCGCCAGCGCCCCGGCAAACAGGTCGCCCTGCCAGCGCGGAAAACGCCCCCCCTCGTAGCTCGCCAGGCCGCACGCCGCAATCGAAGGCGTCCAGTGCAACACCGGCTGCTCCATCCCCTCCTGTTCCGTCTTGCCGGTAATCGGAGTCCCATCGTAGTTCATCCCGTGCGTGATCACCGGCCACCCGTAATTGCACCCGGCGCGAATCGCGTTCAATTCATCCCCTCCGCGCGGTCCGTGTTCGGTCGCATACAACACGCCGCTCGGACGATGAATCGCCATCCCCTGCGGATTGCGGTGGCCGTAACTCCATATGCCGGGTAACGCTCCCGCCCGCCCCACAAACGGATTGTCCGGCGGAACCACCCCATCCTCCATCAATCGGAAGATCTTTCCATTGGGGCGCGTCAGATCCTGGGCCTCGTGCCAGCCCCCGCGTTCCCCAACCACAAAGAACACATGCCCCTGCCCGTCGAACACGATGCGGCTGCCGAAGTGCGGGCCCGCCGCCGTATAGAATCGGCGGTCAGCCTGCCAAACCCATTCCGAGTCCACCCAGCGCCCATCCCGCAAGCGCCCGCGCGTTATCGCCGTCAGCGCCCGCACCCCCCGCTTGCCCAAACCCGACTCCCGCCAACCATCGGCCAGCGCCAGGTAGATCCATCCGTTCGTCGCGTAATCGGGATGCACGGCCACGTCCATCAGCCCACCTTGCCCATGCTCGATCACCGGCGGCGTCCCCGCCACCGGTTCCGGCACCATCCGTCCGTCCGCGTCCACCACCCGCAGCGTCCCACGCTTCTCAGTCACGAGCATCCGCCCATCCGGCAGGAACGCCACACCCCACGGCAGCACCAGCCCGTCCACCACGCGCTCCACCCGATAGGAGTGGTGCCGCGTCGCCACCACGCCACCATCCCACACCGATGGCACGACCGACTTGCCCGCCGCCGCTTTCTCACGCTCCCGTATCAAGATCACCAGCGATCGGATCTGCTCCGCCGACAACACGTCGCCCCACGCCTCCATCCCCAAGTCCGGCAGCCCCTGCGCGATCGTCCGCGCTAGATCCTCATCGCGCTCCCCATGCCGCCAGATCCCATCCGTCAGCGACGCCCCCAGCCCGCCCCCCTCCAGTCCGCTGCCATGGCAGACCGCACAGTTCTCCTCAAACAACGCCTCCACGCGCGTCGGCCCCGCACCAACTGCCGCCACCCCCGCCAGGCTCCACGTCAAACCCAATATCCAAATGCGCATGATTCCCCTCCCCGCTCTCATCGTAGGCCCAACCGAATGCGCTTGCAAACCGGCTCTATCGGCCTAGTCTGAAATGTAAGTAGAATGGTGGGCGCAGACAGAATGGTTCACCAATTTGACCGCACAAGCGCAGCGACGAAAGGAATGACCATGAAGAAAATAATGACAGGACTATGTATCACGTTGTTGGCAATCGGCAGTCTGCCGGCATGGGCTGGCGGCGCGCATCGCATCGGCGGCGGCGCCAACTACTGGACCTCCGTCGAGGACATCGACGATAGCGATGTCGACGAGGATGGCTTCAGCTATCTGGTGAGCTACCAGTATCGCCCCGGCCTCCTGGGCCTCGGCATCGATGCCGAAATGATGCCCGATCGCTACGGCGAGGACACCTACGCCCCGCAGGCCTACCTGATCCTGGGCAAGGGCCTCTATGCCGCCGCCGGCGTGGGCATTCTGCTCATCGACAACGAGTGGGCCGAGGATCCGTTCTACAGCCTGCGCGCAGGCATCGACCTCGAGCTGCTGCCCAGCATCTACATCGATATCAACGCGAACTACCGCTTCAACGAAACCACCGACCTCGAAGCCAGCACCACGGACATCGACACCGATACCGTCTTCCTCGGCGCCGCCGTCCGCCTCGGCTTCTAACCACCACCCGACACTCGGCGCATCGCCTCCCTGGAGCGCGAGGCTGCGCCGAGCGTC
>CAZWQJ010000144.1:5295-9655 GCA_964635825.1 uncultured Victivallales bacterium
TCTGCCGAGGCTGAGTGGAGCGCGAGGCTGCGCCGAGCGTCTCTTCCGCTTCCCCGCCCGCCCGCGACTATTCCACCGGCACGCCCGAGAACCCCAGCATCGGCATCTGCCGCGAGATATCCATGGCCGGCACATCGGGCGCCGCCCCTTGTCCGCCCTGCACGCGCACGGTGCCCCGCGCATCCCGCGCCAACGTCAGCCGCACATGCGGCCCACCCGGATAGGTTATCGCCTCCAGCGGCACGGCGCCGTCCTCATCTTCCACCGCAAAGCAGCGCGCCCCCGTCTTGACCGTATCCATGCGACTGACCACATGCGCAAACGTCAGCCGCACCACCCGCGGCGCGGTTTCCCATTCGGCGCGCGTCACGTCCGGCGCCCGGTACGCCACCGCGCGCCCATGCACCGCCCCCAGCGCCGCGTTCGCCAGGCGCCCCGCCAGCACCATGTTGCCCGGACCCGCCGTGTGTATGAGATCCGAAACCGGCAGATCCAGCGCCGAGATCACCGCCACGCCCGGCACGTTCCGAGCCACCTGCCGCTGCGCCTCGCGCATCACGGACCACCACCGGTCCGGCGTCGAGTCGGCCATGTGCACGCGGTTCAATTGCACCGTCAGGATCGGCAACGCCGGGGCCCCCAACGCCGCGCGCCATGCGCCCACCGCGGCGGCAAACCGCTCCGCATACGACTCCGCCATTCCGGGCCCGGCATCGGACTCGCCCTGGTACCACAACATGCCCCGCACGCGTCCCCCCGCCATGCGCACCATCTCCACCATGTTCGCCATCAACGCTCCGGGGACGCCCCCCTTGCATTCCCACTCCGATAGCGGCGAACCACCCAGCGCCGTCGGAATCAGCCCAATCGGATACCCCAGGCGCGCCTGCAGCAAACGCCCAAACTCCAGGTGCGGCGCATGCGCCGGATTCGCGCGCTCGCGATTCACCTCGTGCCGCGTCCCCGTCGAATCGCCCAGCGGATGCGTCGCCAGCGACCAGCAATCATTGTGGCGAAACGCGTGCACGCCCAACTGCGGAGGGTCGTGCACAGGCCCGCGCCCGTAGCCCACCGCGTTGCTCTGCCCCGCGATCACCCACACGTCGCCAACGCCCAGGCAGTGCCGCATGTCGCCGCGCACCCCCCACTCCTCGGCTTCCCCCGGCACGGTCAACCGCGTCTCAAGCCGATAGAGCCCACCCGCCGGCACCCCGATCAATTCCATCCGCCACGTGCCGTCCGCCCGCGTCTCCGCCGGGGCCCAGTCATGCGCCGCGGTCACCGGCTCCTGCGAGTCCTGCCACACCAACCGCGCCTGCACCACCGCCGGCTTCTGCGGAAACTCCGGCACCCAGCGCCCCGCCAACGTGATCGCCGCCACCCCGCTCTCGTCCTGCTGCACGATCTGCCAGTCCGCCGGCCCCGCCTCGATCAGTACGCCATCCACCGTAGCCATCCCCGCTCCTTATTACCGCGCCCAATTATGATGCATCTGCGGTTCATTGGGATTACGGTCGATAGCCCGCCTCAGGTCGCCTTTGCACCCCCACCACCGCCCTTGCCCCCGCGACGCCCGCGCCCACCTCGCCGACTGCCACCACCGCCGCCACCGCCACCACCACCGCCACGGCGACTCCCCCCACCCGTACTGCGCCCGCCACCACCACCGCTGTTGCCAGTGCTGGGACCACCACCACCCCGCTTGGCACCATCGCCACCGCCCGGCGCCACATAGCGCGGCAGCCGCTTGCGCTCCGGCTTGGGTTGCCGTCCCCGCCCATCCGCCGCCCCGCGAGGATCGCCGCCACCGCCCGGCCGCGGCGGACGCGACGGATGCGCACCCGCATTGCGTGGCGCACTGGCCGGCGCAAAGTCGATCTGCCGCTTGTCGAAGTCCACCCGCACCGGGCTCACCTCGAACCGCGTCCCCACGCGAAAGGCCAGCTTGCCCGCCCGCAGACTCCGCGTCGTCTGATCAAAACTCAGGAACTGATCCGAGAGCTTCGAGACATGCACGAGCCCCTGCAGTTGCAGATCCACCAGTTCCACGAACACGCCGAAGTTCATGACGGCCACCACCACCGCCTCGTACGTCCGCTCGCCCTTTTCGTCCACCTGCTGCTGCAGGTAGCGGTACTTCTTGATCTCATCGAGCGCGCGCTCCGCCTCGTCCGCAATCTGCTCCGTCATCGAGCAGTTCTCCGCCACCGGCATCAGCTCCCCGCGCCCCGTCGGCGCCTGCGCACCCGGACGGCCCCGATTCAACAGCGCCTCCAATTGCCGGTGCACCACCAGATCCGGATAGCGCCGGATCGGCGACGTGAAGTGCGCGTAGTACGTCTTCGCCAAACCGAAGTGCCCACCCTTTTCCGCCGAATACAGCGCGCGGTTCAAACTGCGCAGCACCGCCATCCGCACGTGCATCACCAGCGGGTCGTCCTCCACCGACAACAGAAACGCCGCCAGATTGCGCGGGTGCGCCAGGTCGCCCGGCGCGTAACCCATCTCCTGCAACTGGATCGTCAGCTCCTCGATCTTCTCCGGCTTCGGCGGCTCATGCAGCCGCGAAATCAAGGCCACCCCGCGCTCGCTCAACTCCCGCGCCACCGCCTCGTTCGCCGCCACCATGCACTCTTCCACAAGCTGGTGCGACGCGTCGTTACGCACCACCCGCACGTCGCGGATACGCCCACCCTCACCCATCACGATCTCGCACTCCGGCATGTCCAGATCCAACGCGAAGCGCCCAAACCGGTTGCGCCGCAACGTCTGCGCGCATTGATGCAACTGCACGATCCGCGCCCGCACCACCTCCGGAATCGGGGCCGCCTCCGCCGCCGGCGCCTTGCCGTCGATCACCGCCATCGCCTGTTCATACGTCAGCCGTGCCTGCGACCGGATCACACTCTTGCCAAAGCGCGTCCCGCGCACCGCCCCCTCGTCATCCAGAATCATGAACACGGAAAACGCCAGCCGGTCCTCGTCGGGCCTCAGGCTGCAGATGCCGTTGGACAGTTGTTCCGGCAGCATCGGCAGCACACTGTCCGGCAGATACACACTGTTGCCGCGCCGCGCCGCCTCCGTGTCCAGCAGCGAACCCGGCCGCACAAAATGCGACACGTCCGCGATGTGCACGCCCAGTTCCATCCCGCCGCCCGACGCTGGCTCAAACGAAAGCGCATCGTCGAAATCGCGCGCCCGCACCGGGTCGATCGTGAAAGTGATCAACCCCCGCAGATCCAGCCGCTCCCCCGGCTGCTCCATCAGCCCCGACACCGTCTCCGCCTCGTGCAGCACCTCTTCCGGGAAGCGCTCCGGCAACCCGTAATGCTTGATGATCGCCAGCGTGTCGGTCGACGGATCGTCCGCCGGCCCGATGCTCTCCACCACCACGCCCTCCGGATTGACGTGCTTGTTCTCCCAGTTCACGAACCGGCACACCACCCGATCGTCCACGCGCGCCGGCCCCGGATCCGGCACGTACATGTCGCGCCCATAGGCCGGATCCACCGGCACCACGTAGTAGAAACGCCCCGTCGACCGCAACGTCCCCACAATGTCGTGCCGCGCCCGCTCCAAAATCCGGATGACCGCGCCGTTCTTCATGCCCGGCCGGTCAGTCTTCCCCGTCCCATCCAGCCGCGTCAGCACCCGGTCGCCCGGCAGCGCCGTGCCCTGCTCATCCTTCGGAATAAACACCGTCTTGTCCGGCCCCGTCACAATCCCATGCCCCGAGCGCAGCACGTGCAGCACTCCCGGCACCAGGTCCGCATCCATGCCCAGCGCATAGCGGTTACCGCGGATGCACACAATCTGGCCACCCTTCATCAGCGCGTGCAGGCATCCCTGCAGCCGCTTCTTCTCGCCGCCCCGCAGTGACAGCGCCGTCGCAATCTCGTCCGCCGACAACGCCCCCTGCTTTTCATGCAGCAGCGTCGGCACCCGTTCCATCAATTCATCTATCTTCTTCATTCAGTTCTCTTTCTTCGATCCAGTTTCAGTGGCGCGTCGTGCGCCGGTATTCAGGCCGCGCCACGCGCGGCCATTCGCATTGGTTCTCGCAGTGCTCTTCCCATCCGGGATAATTCCACCCCAGGGGGAAATCACGGCATTGCTGTGGTTTTGCGGCGTGGATGGCACAATCGCCTTCGGGGCTCAACAGGATGCAGGCGCCGTCCGCCCGCTCCCGCAGGATCAGGCCGCGCCGATCCGGCCGCAGTTCCGTGTAGCGCGCCGCAAACGCTTCCGGGGACAGCCCCAAATGCGCCGCCGCCGCACCCGTGTCCGTTTCCGTCAACCGCACCGCCCCCGGCCTCCGACAGCACGCGCCGCATTGCCAGCAGTCAAAGGGCGCAGGCGC
>CAZWQJ010000144.1:9755-11309 GCA_964635825.1 uncultured Victivallales bacterium
TCCATCCGCGTGCGCGCCCCGTCCAGCGCGTCGAGCGTCGGATGGTGCGCCACGTCCGCCCCCACCGCCTCGCGAATCGCATCGGCAAATTTGGCCGGGTGCGCCGTCGCCAGGCAGAGCATCGGCTCGTCCGGGCTCAGGTGCTGCCGCGCCACGTGCACACCCACCGCCGTGTGCGGATCCAGCAGGTAGCCGGCATCACTATAGAACTCGCGAATCGTGGCCAGGGTCTCCGCGGTCGTCCCCCGTCCCGCCGCAAACAACGGATCCACCACCCCGTTCACCGGCGCCACCCGCAGCGCCCCGTCGCGGCCAAAGGCCTCCATCAGGCCCCGCAACCGCGTCGCATCCTCGCCCACCCGATAATACAAGTAGCGCTCAAAATTGCTCGCCACCTGGATGTCCATCGACGGGCTGATCGTCGCCTGCACTTCGCCCATCCGGTATTCACCCGTATGGAAAAATCGCGCCAGAATGTCATTCTCGTTCGTGGCCAGCACCAGCTTGCGGATCGGCAGCCCCATCCGCACCGCCAGCCACCCCGCAAAAATGTCGCCAAAATTCCCGGTGGGCACCGCCACCCGCACCCCCGACGCTCCCGTCTCACGCATCACCCCCAGCGCCGCATGAAAGTAGTACACCACCTGCGGCAGCACCCGCGCCCAGTTGATCGAGTTGACGGAACCCAGCGCGTAGCGATCCCGCAGCGGCAGATCGTTGAACAACGTCTTCACAATCCGCTGGCAGTCGTCAAAGGTCCCCTCCACCGCCAGATTGTGCACATTCGCGTCCAGCACCGACGTCATCTGCAGCGCCTGCGAACGGCTCACCCGCCCATGCGGATGCAGGATCAGGATCCGCATGCGATCCCGACCGCGCGCCCCATATATCGCCGCGCTGCCCGTATCGCCGCTGGTCGCGCCCAGCAGGTTCAACTCGCCTCCCCGCTGGCGCAGCACGTACTCAAACAGGTTACCCAGCAACTGCAGCGCCACATCCTTGAAGGCCAGCGTCGGCCCGTGGAACAACTCCACAATGTGCAGCCCCTTCACCGCCACCCGCGGCGTAACCTCTGGATGCGCAAACACCTGGTAGCTGCGGTTCACAAGCAACCGCAAGTCCGCCTCCGGTAGATCCACGAAGGGCAGCAGCACCTGCACCGCCAGTTCCGGATAGGGCAGCGTCGCCCACTCGGTCAGGCGGTCGCGCACATCGGGCAGGTGCGTCGGCAGCAGCAACCCCCCATCGCGCGCCATGCCCATCATCACCGCATCCGAAAACGACACAGGCGGAGTCTGGCCTCGGGTACTGAAGTAGTGGATCGGTTGCGTGCTCATGAGACGTTTAGCGTCGGGTAGGCGGGTGTCGCCGGGCGAGACCCGGCCTCACCTCCCAGCGGCGAGTTACTGGCATCATAGCCGTCACCGAGCTGCCATTCAAGCGTTTTCCCGCCACTACTGCCGCAACCGGTAGAACACGTTGCTCGCCGGCGCCGGCTCGCTCCAGTTGGTCGACGTCGATGTGGCCAGGAACTGATCGCTGGTCGTCCACCCA
>CAZWQJ010000145.1:0-11243 GCA_964635825.1 uncultured Victivallales bacterium
AGTGCTTGCCCCGCGCCGCGCGGGGTTCGGCGTTCGATGTTGGATGTTCGATGTTCACTGGGTTGCGGGCTCCAGCCCGCCTTGGGATTAGGATCAGGAATACGATCAGGGGGAGGGAAGCAATGACGGAGACTTTTCGACTGACGCGTGAGATTCCGGTGGATTCGGGCTACGACGTGGTGGTGGCCGGCGGGGGGCCTGCCGGGGTGGCGGCGGCCGTCTGCGCGGCGCGGCTGGGTGCGCGCGTGCTGCTCGTGGAGGCCACCGGCTGTCTCGGCGGCATGGGGACGGCGGGCCTGGTGTCGAACTGGTCCAACCTGAGCGACGGCGAGCGCCCGGTGATCGGCGGGCTGATGCGCGAGATTCTGGAGGCCATGCATGCGCGCGGGCATCTGCCGCCCAACGCCGATCCGGCCATCTGGACGAAAAGCCACAACGACGGGGTCGGGTTTTCGGCCGAGGGCCTGAAGGTGCTGCTGGACGAGCTTTGTGTGAAGGCCGGCGTCGAGATCCGCTACTTCACGCGGGTGATTGACGTCGAGGCGGACCGCGAGGCGCGGGTGGTGCGGGCCGTGGTGCTGCACAACATCGAGGGCTATCGGATGGTACCGGTGCGCGCGGTGGTGGACGCCACAGGCGACGCCGTGGTGACCGCGATGTGCGGCGCCGCCGTGCGCGAGGCCGGGCGCGACACGCCCCACATCATGCCGCCCACGCTGTGCGCCGTGCAGACCAACCTCGAGGGCGAGGGCTACACGCACCAGATCCAGCAGGCGGCGGTGCTCAAGGCCATTGCCGACGGCTTCTTCAGCCAGCCGGACCGGCACGTGCCGGGGCTTTTCCGCACCGGGCGGAGCACCGCCATCATGAACGCGGGCCACTTGTTCAAAACCAACGCACTGAACTGCCGCAGCCTCTCCGACGCGATGATCCGCGGGCGCCAGTTCGCCGCGGAGTTCACCGCCTTCTACCGCCAATATCTGCCCGCCTGCCGCCAGATGGAACTCGCCGCCACCGCCGCGCTGCTGGGCGTGCGCGAGTCCCGCCGTATCGTCGGCGAATACGAGCTCAACTATGACGACTTCAAGGCGCGCCGCCGTTTCCCCGACGACATTGCGATCTACTGCAAGCAGGTGGACATCCATGTCTACGACCAGTCGCCGGAGGAGTACGAGCGCTACCGCAAGGAGTTCGAGGAGCGCGACACGCTGGCGCCGGGCGAGCACTACGGCATCCCGTACCGCATCATCGTGCCAAAGGGCTGGCGCAATCTCTGGACCCCCGGGCGCAGCAACTCCAGCGACCTGAAGGTCAACGGCGCCATCCGCGACCAGCCCGCCGCCATGATGATGGGCCAGGCCGCCGGCACCGCTGCCGTACAGAGCCTCCGCACCGGCCAGCCCTCCTGCTGGCTGGATACCGTCGAACTCGTACGCACGCTCAAACAACAGGGGGCTAATTTGCCATGAAACACCCCGCAGGTCTTCGACGAATACCGCCGCCGCGAGGTGGAGGAGAAGAAGAGGCAGCCGTGATGATGACGGGTCGAGAACGGATGAAACGGGCGCTACGGATGGAAGCGAGCGATCGCGTCCCGAGGACGCTGTGGGCCTTGCCGGGGGTGATCCACCACCGGGCACAGGAACTGGCGGCCATGAAGGTGCTCTTCCCGATGGATGTGGCACCGCCGGACTTCCGGTATGGCGACACCGGGCGCTCGTGCGGGGACTCTTTGCGGGTGGGGGAGTACACGGACACGATTGGGGCGTGACTTGGGAGACGGGCGAGGCGGGCGTGGTGGGCGAGGTGCGCCATCCCCTGCTCGCGACGGAGGAGGCGATGGATGCCTACCCGGACCTCATCGAGGTCGGGCATTCATTGACGCCAAGCCAAGTTTGTACTACGATTTGATGGTACAAAAAAGGATGTGATTCCAATGAAGCCCGTGGATGTATTCTCGGCCCGTGACCTTCGCAATCGCGCGGGCGGTCTGCTGAAAGATGCCGAGGACGGCAAGTTGTCCGTGATAACCAAGCATGGACGCCCTGCCGCCATTGCCATGCCCTTCGACGCCCTGCTGCTCGAGCTTGGCGCACACCGATATCTGGCCGTCCAGTTGTACGCGCAGCACCTGTTGACCCTGGCGCAAGCGGCCAAACTGGCCAGCCTGCCGATCGAGCAGTTTCTCGATGTCTTGGGCGTATCAGGGGTGAACGTGGTTGACTATCCGGCGAAGGAGGTCGGTGCCGAACTCGAGGCGCTTCGGTGACAGGCTCGGCGCCGAAACTCGTGGTCGCCGACGCTGGCCCCCTGATTGCCCTGGCCACCATCGGAGGCCTGCATTGGCTCCAGTTGCTTTTTCGAAACGTCCTGATTCCGGATGCGGTGGCTGCGGAACTGTGCCTGGACAGCCGCATGCCTGGCGCAGTCGCGCTCGCCGCCGCGCGTGACCAGGGGTGGTTGACCGTGGTTGCGGTAGCCGATGTGCCCATGCGCCTGCTGTCCACGATCGACCGTGGCGAAGCGGAGGCCATCGTGCTCGCCAGGCGGGAATCCGTGCCGCTCCTGATCGACGAAAGCCGTGGCCGGATGGCGGCGAAGAACGAAGGGGTAGCGGTCTTCGGCACCGGCGCGTTACTGATCAGGGCCAAGGAAAAGGATCTCATCCGCGAAGTCCGCCCCAGCCTGGATGCGCTCTCGCGGGCGCAATACCGCCTTTCCAACGCGCTACGCCAAGAAATTCTCCGCCTGGCTGGCGAAACCGCCACTCCGGCGCCGGCATGACCGCGGCTCCCGCCTGAACGGCCACCCGGCTTGTCCGCGCCTATGGTTTTTACGGAGTTCGACACGAACCTGAACATCATGGTTTACAAAGGCTCCAATTTCGGAGAAAATGGAGCGTATGGACTACATTGAGCGAGCGATTGATCCGTTGATCCGGCATACCTTGGAGCGGGGGAAGAGCCTGTTTCTATTCGGCGCTCGTCAAACCGGCAAGACGACCTTGGTCAACAGGTTGAATCCCCAGTTGACCCTCTCCTTCGTTCGTCCGGATGTGAGGCTGCGCTATGAAAAGGCACCCGCGCTCCTGCATGGGGAAGTGGAGGCGCTGGCGGCGGCCCCTGCGGGGAAACTCCCGCTTGTCGTTTTGGACGAGGTTCAGAAGGTTCCTGAGATCCTGGATGTGGTGCAAGACCTGATCGATCGCCATGTTGCCCGATTTCTGCTGACCGGATCGAGCGCCCGGAAGTTGCGTCGCCATGCTCAAGCCAATCTGCTCCCAGGGCGTGTGACGGTGTTCCACCTGGATCCCTTTAGCCTCATGGAATGCCCGGGCGAGGATCTGAATGAGCGATTGCTGGACGGTTCCTTACCCGGGATTGTGGGCGTGCGGGATGCAGAGGATCGGGAGCAAGACCTGGCCGCCTATGTGACGACCTATCTCGAAGAGGAAATTCGGGCGGAGGCGGCGGTTCGCCATTTGGGGTCGTTCGCCCGCTTTCTGGAATTGGCCGCGGCGGAGTCCGGAGGGATTGTCAACCTGCGCAAACTCGCCTCCGAAATCGGCGTCGCGCACACGACGATCGGTGGCTACTACCAGATCCTGGAGGACTGCCTGGTCGCGGAGCGCATTGAGCCGCTGTCTGCCAGCGCAACCCGCAAGAAACTCACACGTTCGAACCGTTTTCTCTTCTTTGACCTTGGGGTGCGGCGACTGGCGGCACGTGAAGGACGCCGACTTCCCCGGTCGCAATGGGGAACGCTCTTTGAACAGTTTGTCGGACTGGAACTTCTGCGGCACTTTCGCGTCCGGCAGCGAGCGGTCAAGGTCCGTTTTTGGCGTGATCCTGATGGTCCAGAAGTGGATTGGGTCTTGGACTGTGAGGGGACCTATCTGCCCATCGAGGTTAAATGGACGGACGCACCCGGTGCAGGCGATGCGCGGCATCTCCATTGCTTCTTGTCGGAATATCCGACTTTCGGCCAGGGTTATGTGGTGTGTCGCGTACCCCGTAAAACCAAGATCAGCGAGCGTGTGACGGCGCTACCTTGGCAGACGTTTCTGGATGAGATTTCACGGGTGACGGCAGGCTTGTCCTGAGCGAAGCCGAGGGGCGTCGCGTGCGGTTCCCGCCTGACATTCGCGCCTATTCGCGTTCATTCGCGGTTCCGCTTCTTTCGTCGAGCGCCCAGATTCGATGCGGCGGCCCTGTCTTCTTGCGGTGATATTCTTGACAGACTGCCGGTTGCCTTTCTGTCCTATCAGTAGTATCAGATGAGTTTCGCTTTCGGGTCTGGTTAGGCGCGGATTGCGCGGCGGGAGGCGGCATGGGCACCGTGGAGGCACGGATGGAGCAGTCGGTACTCGAGCGGATTGCCGGGCACGTCTCCGGTTTGATCCAATCTCAGGGGTTGAAGCGCGGGGCGCCCCTGCCTTCCTACCGGGAGCTGTCCGCGGAACTCGGGGTGGCTTACACCAGCGTCAAGCTGGCCATGGACGTGCTTGTGCGGCAGGGTGTAGTGGTGCGGCAGCGCGCGCGGGGCTGCTACGTGAACCGCGAGTTGTCTCCGCGGGGACGCCCGCTCAAGACCGTCGCCATCGTCCACACCGCCAGCCAACCGCACCTGTTCACCCAGCCCTACCTGACGCAGATCCTGCAGGGGATCAGCGGCGGGGGCGCCCAGCTCGACCTGCAGATCTACACCATGCGCGAGCAAGGTTTTGTGACGGCGGCGCAGTTGGCCGATCGCGGCGTTGACGGCGTGATTCTGCTCGGGGTGGAGAGCGATGCCTTTCTGGGCGAGTTTGCAGCCTGGGGCCTGCCGGGGGTCGTGGTGGACCAGTACGCGGCCGGGATTCCGTTGGACTTTGTGGCCTGCGATAACGCGGCCGGCGCGCAGCGGGCGGTGCGGCACGTCGTGGCGTTGGGCCACCGGAAGATTCGTTTCGTGGGCATCGAGCCGCACCACGTCGCGTTGGTGGGGTATGACAAGGATGCGCCCCTGGAACTCCGGTCGTCGGACCATCATGAGCGGCGCGAGGCCGCGATCCACGCGCTGGCGACCAGCCCCGGCGTGCGTTGGGATGACGTGATCCTGCCCCATCGCGAAGCGCGGCAGGGTGAAGCGGCAACGGCGATTCTGCGCTCGCTGGCCGCCCAGTGGCGGCACGAAGCGGATCGCCCGACGGCGTTCCTGGTCGACGGCGACGAGTTGGCTGCCGAGCTCATCCGGGTGCTGACCGTGCAGGGGGTCGCGGTGCCTGCGGACGTCTCGGTCTGTGCGGTGGCGCGCGCGGCGGCGGCCAGCCCCCACGGCGACGCACTCTCGGGATCCTGTTTTGATTTTGTCGGCATGGGCCGCACGGCGGTCGAGCTGTTGCGCGCCCGCTGCGCGCGGACCGCGCCGGCACCCGCCGTTCACCGGATCGGTTTCCAATTTGAGGATGGATCGACTTGCGGGAGGGGTGCGCATTGAGACTAGGCAAACGGACGGGATGGCGGGTTCTGGCACTGGCCCTGCTCGGGGCGCTGGCGCAACGGGCGGAGCCCACGCCCCAGCGGATGCCCATCGCGTTCGCCGGGTACACCAACCGGGCGGAGGCGCTGACCGATTTTCCGGTGCTGGTGGTGCTCAGCAATGGATGGGCCGGCAGCGGGTTCAACTATGGTGATTTCGTCGACGCCCGTGGTTATGACCTGCGCTTCTATGCGAACGAGTCGGAAACCGGCGCGGGGCTGGACTACGAGCTCGACACGTGGAACACCAATGGCGCGTCCTTCGTGTGGGTGCGCGTGCCGCAGGTGCCGGGCGACGGCAGCGGCCGCATCTGGGCGAAGTGGGGCGACCCTGCCCATAGCGCGCAGCTCCCTTGCAACACCAACGGGGCCGTGTGGACCAACGGCTATGTGGCCGTCTGGCACCTCAACGAGTCGGGTAGCACGCACCAGGACTCGGTTGGCTCCAACAACGTCATGAACAACGTCGGATCGCTGACCTACGCCCCCGCCGCGAGGATCGGCGGCGGCTGGGTGTTCGACGGCAATTCAGCCAACTACATGCAGACGTCCGACAACGCGCCTGAGCTGGATGGCATGAGCAGCATCACGCTGGAGGGCTGGTTCTTGTCCACCGATCAGACGCAGACGCGGGGTCTGATCAGCAAGCGGGGGACCTCGCAATCGGACAACGCCTACTCGATGTTTCATGGCAGCACCGCTGCCGCCTCCTGGTTTTCTGACCTTGGAACGGTCCGGCGGTACAGCAGCAGCCCGTTGCCGGGCAGCGGCGCATGGCGCTACCAGGCCATCACCTACACCGCCGGGGAGACGAATTGCGGGTTCTTTGTCGATGGCCAGTACCGGACGGTGGGAGGAGCGGCGGCCGCCACGATCGGAGCCAAGGCCTGCAAGCTGTTGCTGGGGAAACTCGGTGGCGGGGCCTATTCCTGGCAGGGGCAGATGGACGAAGTCCGCATTTCGACGGTGGCGCACTCCACGAATTGGCTGTGGGCGACGTACCAGTCGGTCAACGCCAACACGTTCTTCAGTTCGTACGGGACGGCGGAGCCGTACGGCCCGCCGGTACCCACGGTGACGCTGGCGGCGACCGGACCCTGGGCGTACGAAAGCCCCGTGGCGTCCACGGCGGGCGTCTTCACCGTCAGCCGCGGCGCGTGGACGAATGGGGACACGGTGGTGGGGTACACGGTCGGCAACGAACTCGGCGCGGCCACGCCCGGCCCGGCGGGTGACTACACGAATGCGCCGCCTGCGGATTACCTCGCCGCCACCGGTAGCGTGACGATTGCGGACGGCGCGACCAATGCCACGATCACGGTCCGGCCGGTGGACGATGCGACCAGCGAATACGCGGAAACAGTGACGCTGGCGCTACGCGGTGGCGCGGGCTACACCGTGGGCGCCCCGGCCTCCGGAACCGTGACGATCCGCGACGACGAGACCAACAACATCCCCCCGATCGTGAGCGCGGGCGCGGACCAGAGCGTGGTGGGCAACGCGTTCCCGATCGTGGCCGCGCTGGATGGCACGGTCTTCGACGACGGCCGGCCAGCGGGCGTGCTGACGCAGCTCTGGACGACGATCAACGGGTTGGGTGCGGTGACCTTCGGCAACGCCACCAACGTGGACACGACCGCCAGCTTTGACGCGGCGGGCACCTATGTGCTGCAGCTCCAGGCCGGTGACGGCGAGGCGATGGCGTCGGACCCGGTGACGATTACGGTGACCCTGTGCGCGCTGAGCGTGCAGGCAACGGATGCGGTGGGCCGGTCGAACCTGTCCGATACGGTGACCTTCACGGTCTACCGGCCGGCGGCCTGTACGAACGTGGCGCTGGCGGTGAACTATGCGCTGGGCGGCACGGCGAGTAGCGGCACGCATTACACGATCGCCCCGGCCAGCGGCCAAGTGGTCTTCTCCGCGGGCCAGACCAACGGCGTGATCACGGTGACGCCCCTCTGCTCGGCGGCGCCGGAGCAGAGCGTGGAACTGACGCTGTTGCCCGGCGACTACGCCATCGGCGCGCCGTCCATGGCCGCCGGCACGCTGCTGGAACGCAAGGCCGGCGTCATGGGGCTGCAGGCCGTTCATCGCCAGGGGCAGACGTTCCTGGCCTGGAGCGAACCCGACTCGCCGGTGCAGGATCCCACTCTGATCTACTCCGACTACCTGTCCCTGATGACGGTGTGGACGCCCAAGGTGAAGTATCGGATCTACCGGTCGGCCAGTCCGATCACGACGGTGGCGGGCCTGACTCCGGTGGGCGAGGCCGGGCCGCTCTCCTGCTGGAACAGCCGTTCCACGGAGACCGGCCAGCTTGCCTCGGACATTGAGGCCACGTATCCCCTGGCCATGGTGCGTTACGTCGTGGCCGACGGGCAGCAGCCGCTGGCGCCGGGGACCGGGTTGTATGTGCACAACCCGCAGGGGGGCGGTCCGCTGAGCGGGTACTATGCCGTGACCCAGGTGACGAACGGTGTCGAGAACACGCAACTGCATGCGGGCAACACCCTGGCGGCGCCGGTGGCCGAAGCCCTGGGACAGGGCACGCCGGTGCTGCAGAGCACGCAGTCGAACGTGACGTTCAACTTTTCCACCGCCGCCCGCGTCCATCACTACGTCCGCTGGGAAGCGCCGCCCCATGCCAATGCGGAGAACAAGCCCAACAACATCGTCGTGGCCATTCCGCCGAACGTACCGACCCCGACGTCGTTGGGCATGCACCTGCACTCCTGGGGGGCAAGTCCCTGGGGTGGCTACGGATGGTGGTTCAATGCCGAGGCGGGGTCGATCCTCGTGGCCTCCGACCAGATCCCCTATGACTGGTGGACCGGCTACCACGAGTTCTATGGCAAGACCGCGTTCGGCACGGCCTGGACCAATGGCGTCGTGCGGCCCTACTCGCAGCGGCGCGTGCTGTCACTGGCGGACTGGGCCATGACGCAGTGGTCGATCGACAGCAACCGCCTTTTCAGCGCCGGCAATTCCATGGGCGGCTCCGGCTCCCCGATGCTGGGCATCCGCCACCCCGACCGTGTGGCGTGGACGGTGAGCTGGGTGGGGGTGCATGTCCCCAGCAACAGCCCGAACTTCACAGATTCCTACAAGCTCGTCTACGGCGAGCAGGCCTGGAATGTGAAGTTCGAGGATGGGACGCCGGTCTGGGATTACTTTGACGATGCCTGGTACCTGCGCCAATATCCGGCGCGCGAAACGCCCTTCATCACGTGGGCCAACGGCAAGAACGACGCGGGCATCGGCTGGGCACAGGCCGTGGCCTTCCTGCACGCCATGCAGGACACCAAGCGCCCGCACATTTTCGTCTGGGGCCAGAACGGGCACAACCAGCGCGCGGCCATGCCGCTGAACCACGACCAGCGCATCAACCCCATCGATATCCGCGTCGACCAGTCCCAGCCGGCCTTCACGCGCTGCAGCCTCGACGACAACCCCGGCAACGGCGATCCGCTCGACGGCGCCGCCGCCGGTGCGGTGAACTATTGGCTCTACTGGACCACGTCCAACATCGTGGACGAAGCGGGTGAGTGGCAGATGTCCATGGGGCTGACGGCCGACTGCCCGTCGAACGCATGCTCGGTGAACCTGACCCCGCGGCGCCTGCAGCGGTTCCACGTCAATTCCGGCGATCTGGTGGACTGGACCAGCACCAGCGGCGGGTCGGTGGTCCAGTCGGGAACCGTTGTCGCGGACGCCGACGGGCTGCTGACCATTGAGGGGCTCCTGGTGCATAAAGCCGGCACGCGGGTGCGCATGGTTCCGGGCGGGGTTCCGCCCGGCAGCGTGCGGGTAGCCGCTGCGGGTGGTGCGCACGGCAGTGTGAGCCCGTCCGGCGTCGTGTTCCTGCCAGTGGGCGGCTCGACGAGTTTTGTCATCCGGGCCGACGCCCACTACCACATCGGCGGGATTCTCACCAACGGCGCCCACGTGGCCGGGAGTCCGTTCGCGGACAATGCCTTCACGAATACGGCCTGGGTGTGGAACGACATCCAGACCAATGGCACGTTGAACGCGTTCTTCGACGAGAACCTCTGGTCGGCCTATGCGGTGCCCGAGACCTGGTTGGCGCAATACTATCCGGCGACAAACGACTACGCCAACGCGGCCATCGAGGACACCGACCGCGACGGCCATGCGGCCTGGCAGGAGTGCATCGCGGGAACGGATCCGACGGTGACCACCTCGGTGCTGGCGGTGACGCGGGCGGACTGGCAGACCGGCGCCGGCCACGTGTTGCGCTGGTCCTCGGCCTCCAACCGCTGGTACCGGGTCGACGTGGCGAGCAACCTCCAGGCGGGATTCGAGCCGCTCACCGGCCTGTTGCTGCCCGCGACCCCACCGCTCAACGTGTACACGGACCAGACGGCACCCGCGGCGACGGTGCGGTTCTACGATGTGAGTGTTTACACCAATGGATTGTAGTTTGGCACGGTCGGTGGCGGAGTCGAACGGCGGGCGTGGAAGCCCGCCGCCACGGGATTTTGGATGTGCGGGTGGGCTTCCACGTGTCGCGGCGACGCGGCTGCGCGAAGCCGGATGCCCACCCATCCGGATGGCGGCAGGGGATACTGGCGATCGGGAGGGCGCGCAATGAAGAGAGTGGGCATGCAAGGCATTTTGGCGGCATTGACGCTGGCGCTGCTGGGCGGGCTGGCGTCGCAGGCATACGGCCAGGGCGCCACGGGCGGCGCGATCACGCAGGTCGGTTCGGTCTGGGTTCACACCTTCACGAGCGGCGGCAACTTCCAGATCACCAACCCCGGCGGGATCCAGAACGTCGAGATCCTGGTCGTCGGCGGTGGCGGCGCGGGCGGCGGGAACGGGCAAAACACCACTGTCGGCCAAGGCGGGGGCGGCGGTGGAGATTTCCGGACCAGTTCGTACGCGCAACTCGCCGCGCAAACGATCCCCGTGGTGATCGGCGCCGGTGGAGTCGGACTGTTCACCGCGTCGTTTACGCCGCCCATGTCGACGGGTCCGAACGGTTCGTCGAGTTCGGTGACGATCGTTTCGCCTTCAACGACCATCACCGCTATCGGAGGAGGAGGCGGTGGCGATCGCAGCAGTGATAATGCAAAAGGGCAACCGGGTGCGTCGGGCGGTGGCGGCGCTGGTGTTTATGCCGCTGGCACCGCTGGCCTCGGCGGTATCAAAACCGGCATCAATGGAAAAGACGGAGGTAACGGGGCCACCTCGGCCAACCAGGGCGGTGGCGGCGGGGGCGGCACGCAATTGGCCGGCACGAGCGCCACGACCGCAAACGGTGCCGCTGGCGGCGCGGGGATGGCTTTTCATGGCGTGACCTACTCGTCCGGTGGCGGCGGTGGCGGGCGCAAGAGTGGTCCGACAGGCTCTGGAGGTGCTAGCGGCGGGAATGCGGGAACCGGAGGGAGCAGCAGTGGAAGTGGCAGCGCCGGCGGCGATGCGCCGGCGAATTATGGCGGCGGCGGTGGCGGCAGCAGCGGCGGCAACTTCAGGGGCGGTCACGGCGGCAGCGGCGTCGTCATCTTCCGTTACGAAATCCTTCCCACCGTCACCCTGACGGCCGACGACGCCGCGGCGGCGGAGAGCCCGCTCAATACCGGTTCGTTCATGGTCAGCCGCGCTCCGCGCACGGATGGGGACCTGACGGTGAACTTTACGATCGCGTCGGGCGGGGCCAACGCCACGCCGGGCGCGGCGAACGATTACACGCTCAGCGGC
>CAZWQJ010000146.1:0-11228 GCA_964635825.1 uncultured Victivallales bacterium
CCCGCGGTGCCGTGGCCGCCGGGTGGATCCGAGCGACAGGCCTACCTGCTGGGGCAAGCGCTGGCGGAGCGCGGCGACACGGACGTCCATCATGCCGTGGCGGACTTCGGTCAACCGGAGCGAGAATTGCCATCCCTGCATGTGCAGTTGTGGCGCAGTTTTCGATATGGCGACCCCCTGCCGCGAGGGTTGCGGCGGCTAACCGCCGTGTTGCGCGCGATGGACGCGGATGTCTTTGTTTTTCGTTCGGCGAGCGCCGGGGTGGCAGCCGGCATGTGGGTGGCGTCCCAGGTGTGCCGCAAGCCGGTGGTGTACATGTTGGCGCATGACGACGAGAGCCAGAACAGTCGCATGGCGACGTGGCTGGGGTGGCCGGGCACGCTGCTGATGGCCGCGGCGTATCGGTTGCCGCATGCCATCTGCGCGCAGTCGGAGGCGCAGTGCCGCGCCTTTGAGTCGCGTCGGGGACTGTCCGTCGCGGGCGTGGTTCCCAATGCCTGCGAACTGCTGCCCGCGTCCGCGTTGACGCCCGCTTCGGCGCGCCGCACGGTGCTCTGGGTTGGGCGCGCTCAGGAGTGGAAGCGCGGTGATGCGTTCATCGCCCTTGCCAAGCGCTTCCCTGCCGTCCCGTTTGTGATGATGTGTTCGACCTCGACGGGTGCATGTGAGGCACGTTGGCGCGACGAGGCGGCGGAGGCACCCAATCTGCGGTGGTACGGACCCGTGCCCCATGCCGACCTGGCCGCGCACTACGCGGAGGCGTGCCTGTTTGTGAATACATCCCGCGCCGAGGGCGTTCCCAACAGCATGCTGGAAGCGATGGCGGCCGGCTGTCCGGTGCTATCGGCGGTTGTGGATCCTGGCGGGGCACTGGCTGGGCAGGGTGCCGGGCGATGCCTCGGCACCCTGGACGAGGTGGCGCTTGCGGATGCCTGCCGCGAGCTGCTGCATGATGTGGCGGCCCTGGAGGCGATGGGGCGCGCGGCGCGGCGGTTTGTGGAGACGGTGCATGCGCCGGGAGTGGCGGCGGAGGCGCTGTTGAAGGTGTTGCGGCAGGTGTGCGAGGCGAAGGGGCCATCACCATGTGTGGCATAGCCGGGTTCCTGGGGTCCGATGCGGCGCTGATCCGTCGGGCGACGCGTGCGCTGGCGCACCGCGGTCCGGACGATGAGGGTTACCATGTGGACGAGGTGGTGAGCCTCGGCCATCGCCGCCTGTCGATCCTGGACCTGACGCCGGCGGGGCATCAGCCGATGTTCTACGCGCGTGAGCGCGGCGGGTCATCGGAGGCGCATGGTCCGGAGCACTGCGCGGGTGCGCCGCTGGCGATCGTCTACAACGGCGAGATCTACAACTACGTGGAGGTGCGCGAGCAGTTGGAGCGGTTGGGGTACCGGTTTTCGACGCGCTGCGACACGGAGGTGCTCCTGGCCGCCTACCACGAGTGGGGCACGAACTGCCTGCAGCATTTCAACGGCATGTGGGCGTTCTGCCTGTATGACCGGAAGCGGCGGCAGCTGGTGTTGGCACGCGACCGGATGGGGATCAAGCCGTTGTACCTGAATGCGCAGGGCGGGCGCTTCGTCTTTGGATCCGAAGTGAAGGTGATCCTGGAAGTGCTGGGGCGTCAGCCGTTGGATGCGGAGAGTCTGCGCCACTATGCGGCCCTGGGCTTTACGCCGCCGGACCGGACGATGCTGGCGGGGATTGAAAAGCTGCGGCCGGGCGAGATGATGGTGTTCGATCTCGATCGCCGGAGCGTGGTGAAGCGGGAGTTCTATTGGCAGGTTCCGTGGCCGGCGCAGGCGCCGACGGAACCGGGGCCGGACCCGGCGCCGGAGCTGCGCCGGTTGCTGGGCGATGCGGTGAAGCGCCGGCTGCTGGCCGACGTGCCGGTGGGCGCGTTCCTTTCCGGCGGCGTGGACAGTTCGATCGTGGTGTCACTGATGCGGCCGCACGTGCGGGACCTCAAGACGTTCTCCGTGCGCTTTGATCATCCGGACTATGACGAGTCGCCCTGGTCGCGCCAGATGGCCGAGCGACTGGGGTCGGATCACTACGAGTTGCCCTTTGGTGCGGAGGACGTGCGCGCACTGCTGCCGCGCCTGCCCGAGTACTATGACGATCCGCTGGGCGATCCGTCCATGGTGCCGACGTACCTGGTGTCGCAGGTGGCGCGCCGGCATGTTACCGTGAGCCTGTCCGGGACGGGCGGCGACGAGTTGCTGGCGGGCTACCCGCGCTATCGCGAGTACCAGATGTTGCGGCTGCTGCGTCGGCTGCCGCGCAGCGCGGGCCGGTTGCTGTGCGCATTCCTGGCCCGCTCGGATGCGGATCGGGCGCGCAAGCTGGACGGGCTTCTACGCGCGCCCGACGAATCGCACCTATACATGCTGCTCTTCAGCCACCGGTTCCGCGAACACGGGGCCTCCCCCTTGGACGGGGTGCGCTGGCCGGCGCTGGTGCGTCCGGTGCACGCCGCCGATCCGCTGCGGGCGCTGCTGGATTTCGACCAGACGTTGTATCTGCCCGAGGCGCTGCTGGTGAAAGAGGATCGGGCATCCATGGCGCACGGGCTCGAAGTGCGGGTTCCGTTTATCGACTACACGGTGGTGACGTTTGCCAACGGGCTGCACCACCGCTGGAAGTTGCGCGGGCGATCGGGGAAGGATGTGCTCAAGCGCGCGTTTGCGGATGTGCTGCCGGTGGAGATTGCGTCGCGCCCGAAGCGCGGGTTTGGCTTTCCGTTGGAGCACTATCTGCGCGCGGAGTTGCGCGAGACCGCGCGCGAGGTGTTGTTCGATGCCGGCATGCAGGGCGTGTGCGACCGCCGCGAAGTGGAGTTTTTGTGGGAGGCGCACCAGTCGGGCCGCTCGAATTTCGCCCAGGCGCTTTGGTGCCAGTTGATGTTCAACCTGTGGTACCAGCGCTGGTGCCGGTAGGCGGCGGGGATGGCGCCCATTTGCGTTGTCAACGTTCGTAACGTTGGGTAACCTAACGCCCTGAACGTTGACCAAGTTGACCATGAACAACCACGACATGAACAGGGCGCTAGGCCTGGGGGACACGGAGTCCCCGGGGGTCTTGCCGAAACTGCGGGACCTGGCGGCCGAACCCTATGTATTTGCGATGTCATTTGGCCTTTCCGCGCTGCCGTCGGTGCCGGGAGTTCTCTTCATTCGCGGCGGGCGGCAGTTCGGCAAGAGCACGTGGCTCCAGCAGCAGATTGCGCAGACTATCCGCGAGCATGGTCCTGGATCCGCATTCTTCCTGAATGGGGATGAGGTGGCGACCGAGAGGGACTTGGTGGAGCAGATCCGGGGATTGCTGCCGCTCTTTGCATCGGCCGCGACGGTGCGCCGGTTGTTCATTGATGAAGTGACGGCGATCCCGCATTGGGAGCGCGGGCTGAAAGTTCTGTTGGATGGCGGGGAGTTGCGGCGGGTCCTCGTGGTGACGACGGGATCGAAGGCGGCCGATTTGCGGCATGGAGGCGAACGGCTGCCAGGACGCAAGGGGCGGTTGGCGCGTACCGACTATCTCTTCACGCCGGTCCGCTTTTCCGAGTTCGTTCGCGTGTGCGGCGGCGCCATACGGCGCGAGCATTGGCTGCCGGCCCATCTGTTGGCCGGGGGTTCGCCGGTTGCCTGTTCCGCCATTGCCTCGCAGGGGCACCTGCCGGAGTATGTGATCCAGATGGTGCGTGACTGGGTGTATGGGGATTTTGCGGCGACCGGGCGTTCGCGCTCCTCGTTGCTGGCGGTGCTGGAGTGCCTGCAGCGTTTCGCGGGCACGGCGGTTGGCCAATCCAAGCTGGCGCGCGAGGCCGCACTGGCCAACAACACGGTGGCGGCCGGCTATATCGATCTGCTGAAAGATCTGCTGTGTGTCGCCGAATCGGTGCCGTGGGACGCCGCGCGGCGGCGGCCCAATCGCCGCCGCCCCTCGAAGTACCATGTCATCAACCTGCTGGCCGCGATGGCTTGGCATCCCCGCGCCATTCGCTCCGTAGCCGATATGGTGGCGCTGCCGCCGGTGGAGCAGGGGGCCCTGTGGGAGTGGGGCGTTGCCCAGGAACTTTGGCGCCGCGCCGCCATTGCGGGCGACGAACTGCCAGAGGAACTGCACCATTGGCAACATCCGCAACATGAAATCGACTTCGTGACCGCGCGCGGCGAGTGGCTGGAAGTCAAACGTGGCGCGAGTTCGCCGATGGAGTTCGGTTGGTTCGTGAAGGCATGTCCGGGAAAGAGGTTGACGGTGATCAGCGCGTCGCGCTACGAGACGGACGTGCTGCGAGGCATCACGATGGAGGATTTTCTGAACGAGGCAACGTCATGAAGAGCCCCAACGAGGACTACCAGTCGGCGATTGTCTACGACAGTTTCCAAGGAACGACGAACGCGGAGACGCTGCTGTGGATCGTGTCGCGGCAAGTGCGTGAGCCGGTGCTGGACGTGGGGGCTGGCAATGGGGCGCTGATGCGGGCGGTGCGGCGGCGCGGGCTGAAGAAGGTTGAAGGGATCGATTTGGTGCCGCAGGCGCCCGAGGTGAAGGCGGGTTCCATCACGGCGCTGCCATTCGACGCGGCGGCATTTCAGACGGCGTTCTGTACAGAGGTGATCGAGCACCTGGAGCCGGATCAAGCGCGTGCGGGGCTGTTGGAGATTGCGCGCGTTCTGGCTCCGGGCGGGCGGCTGGTGGCGACGGTGCCGTTTGATGAAGACCTGCGCACGAACACGCTGGCCTGCCCGGAATGCAAGTGCCGGTTCCATCGGTACGGCCACCGCCAGACCTTCACGCTTGATGCGTTTGGCACGCTGCTGCGCGGCGCCGGACTCGACGTGGAGTCGATCCAGGTCTATGCGCTGGGCGCGATGTCCGTGCTGCCGCTGGGGCGCTTCTTCAACGCCATTCTCAAGCGGCTGAAGTATGACTTCATTGCCAATACGCTTATTGCGGTGGCGAGGAAGAGGTGATGGGCGGCTGAAGGTTGAAGGCTGAAGGTTGAAGGCCTTCAGACTTCAGGCTTGGACGTTGGACATTCTGCGGTTTTGGGTGTGCGAATGGCAGGGGATGTCGACAATGACTATGATCTTGAAGATCGCCTCCTCGAGGTGGCGGTCCGACTGATTCGTGTGGCGGAGGCGTTACCCCGGTCCGCCGCAGGAACGCATATTCGGAATCAACTCATTCGAAGCGGCACGTCACCCGCACCGAACTACGGTGAGGCCCAGGGCGCCGAATCCCGTGCGGACTTCATCCACAAGTTAAGGATCGTGCTTAAGGAACTGCGCGAGAGCCGTGTGTGGTTGCGGATGATCGTACGGGCCGGTCTGATCAAACCCGGGCACAAGCTGGATCCGGTTCTGGCGGAAGTGGAAGAATTGGTTGCGATCTTTGCCACGGCCGTGAAGACGGCCAAGAGGAACAAGGACAAGTCGTGACCGCCGGTGCCGTCAGCGCAACGGCAACCGTGCATGTGTGGGATCTTGGGAAGACTGAAGGCTGAAGACCAAAGTCTGAAGTCAGAAGTCCTTCAGACTTCAGACTTGGATGTTGGACATTCAGACTTCGGCAGCAAACGTGGCGTTATGAAGATGCACGGATGGAGCGTGATCACCCATGGCCGCTGAAGACACGCCTCTTTCGCCGGGGCTGGCCCATTTGCAGGGCATACGCGAGTACGAGCTGGATGTGGCGGCGGGCTGGTTTCCGCCGCGTGCGCGTGTGCTGGAGATCGGGGCGGGGGCGGGGTGGCAGGCGCGACGGCTGGCCGGGCAGGGCTTCGAGGTGGAGGCCGTCGATCTGGCCGTCAGCAATTACCGCGAGGTCCAGGTGTTCCCCGTCACGGTCTACGACGGGCATCATCTCCCGTTTCCTGAGGGGCATTTCGATGTCGTCTACAGTTCCAGCGTTCTGGAGCACGTTCCGCACCTGGACGCGCTGCTGGTGGAAATGAAGCGGGTGCTGAAGCCGGGAGGCATGGCCGTTCATGTGGTGCCGTCCGCCTGCTGGCGGTTCTGGACCCTGGCCGCGCACTACCCGTTTGTGGTCAAGGCGGCGTGGGGCATGCTGCGCGGTCGCGGCGCACCGACATCGCCGGGTGCGGCCGCGGGGGCCGGCGGCACGGCGAAGTCCCGTTGGCGCGAAGCGCTGTGGCCCGAGCGCCATGGCGAGCGCGGCACCGCCATCACGGAGCTGTATGAGTTCAGCCACTTCGCCTGGGGTACGCGCTTCCGTCGCGGCGGCTGGCGCATCCAAACCCGGTCCACGACGCGGGTGTTTTATACGGGGTATGCGGTGGTGGGTGGTGGGTGGTCGTTGGAACGGCGGCGCGGCCTGCGTCACGTTCTGGGTAGCGCGTGCCATGTCTATGTGATCGTGCCACGGCGCGGCTAGCGTGCGGCCCCGGTCTGTCCGTCCGCGCGGTTCTTGCGCACGTAGGCGAAGCTACCCGGTGCAACTGCGAGCATGTACAAGCCACGCGAGAGTATCGCGAAGGCGGTGGCGGTTTCGCGATCCACATCGAGCATGCCCAACAGCACCACCATGCTGACTTCCGTGACCCCGATGCCGCCAATGGAGATGGGGAGGATGGTGATGAAGTGTAGCGTGAGGTAGACGGTCAGAAGGTCGACGTAGGCAATGGAGGCGCCCATGCCGCGCAGCAGCAGCCAGCCGCCGATGGTGGACCCGAGCAGCATCAGGATGGAGAGGGCGGCTGCCGCGGCGAAGACCCCGGGGCGGCGGCGCCAGACCGCGAGGGCCCGTGCTGCATCCGACAGGCGCGCGGCCACGGCGGCAGGGATGATTCCGCGGCGGATCATCACGGGCACTAGGCGGATGAGGAATCCAAGGCCCAGCAGCGCGACGAGAGCGGCGGTGGCGGCCAGTTGCAGGTTATGGGCGCGCAGGGCCTGCGGGCCCACCTGCAACAGGCCGAAGATTCGGGGCATCATGGCGCAGGCCACGACCGTCACGACGCCGGTGTTGACCAGCCGGTCCAGGAGGCTGGCGGCGATGATGCGCGCTGTTGCACCATGCTGGCGTGAGAGGATCGCGATTTTCAATGCATCACCTCCGACGCTGCCGGGCAGGAAGCAGGAGGTGAAGAGCCCGAGGAAGTTCAACCGGAGGGCGGTGCCGAAGCCGATGGTGACGTCATTCAGGGCGAGGAAGAGCCGCCAGCGCTGGGAGGCGAGGGCCTGGGCGAGGTAGAAGAGTGCGAGTTGCCCGGCGACGGCGGCGGGCGGCATGCCGGCCAGGGTTCGGCCCACGGCGCGGAGGTCGACGACGCTGAACAGGGCGGCCAGCAAGGCGAGCCCCACCAGCACGCGAAACACGGTTGATTGAAGAATGCGCGTCACCAGTCCCCGCTGCATCGCTGAGTTCTACACGCGGCACCCGCGGATGTCGAGCGGCGCGCCGCGTGGCGATTCCCCTTGCGGATGATTGGGCTCAGGGGTTTAATCGGTCGCGTGCGCGTTGCCGGGCTCCAGGCGTATGCGGGGTGCCCGCCGGCCGCATTCATCTTATGGCGACGCGCAACACGGTTTACCTGATCAACATCGCGGCCCCTTTTCGCGAGGGCATCCCCGACATGACCCGGCCTCCATCCGGGATCCTGTACGTCGGCGGCTACCTGAAGCGCCACGGATACCATGTCAAGGTGCGGCACATTGCGGAGCGGGATCTGGATCTTACGGCCCGCGAGGTGGCGGAGGATCCCGAAACTTTGTTTGTCGGGTTCTCGTTGATGACGGGCCGGCAGGTGACCTTGAGTGCGCGGGCGGCCGACGCGATCAAGGCGCGGCGTGGCGATTGCGTGGTGGTTTGGGGTGGCATCCACCCGTCGACCATGCCGGATGCCTGCCTGCGTTTTGCGGGGGTTGACTATGTTGTGATTGGCGAGGGCGAGCTGACCGCGCTGGAGTTGGCGAATGCCCTGCGTGACGGGCGCACGGACATGGGCGAGATGGCGGGCGTCGGGTTCAAGCGTGGCGGCGAGATCGTGGTCAATCCGATGCGTCCGTTTGCGGAGGATATGGACGAATTCCAGCAAGACTGGGATCTCGTGGACATCCGGCGGTACATCCGGCCGACACTGTCGGGGCGCCGGTCGTTTTGTTTCATCACATCGCGTGGTTGTCCCCACACCTGCGGTTTCTGCTACAACCAGAAGTTCAACCTGCGCAAGTGGCGCGGCCACTCGGTCGAATATGTCATCCGCGAGGTCTCGCGGATTCAGAAGCTGACCGGCATCGACATGGTCAACTTCGATGATGACAACTTCTTTACGAAGAAGAAGCGGGGGCTGGATATACTGCGCGCGCTGAAGGGGCTCGGGATCACGTGTGAATGGGTGGAGCTGCGCGTGGACTACATGCACGCGGACCTGCTGGATGAACTGGTGGCGCTCGGCGTGTTCTCCGTGTTCACGGGCTGGGAGTCCGGGAACGCAGAGACGCTGAAGCGTGTGGCCAAGGGAATCACACCGCAGACGATTCTGGAGAAGACACGGCTGTTGGCGGGGTATCGCAGTCTGGTGGTGGACGCCTCGAGCATCATCGGGTTTCCCTGGGAGACGCGCCGGCACATCAACGACACCATCGACCTGGCGCTGCGAATGTTCCGGATCAAGCCGTTCCTGCTCAATTTCAACATCGGCATCTATGTGCCGTTTCCGGGTGCACCCGTGACCGCAGAGGCCGAGGCGGCGGGGTTTCGCTTTCCGCAGGATGCCGAGGGATGGTCGCGCTTCGATATTCTGAGCGGTGCCATGCGGTTGCCCTGGATGCATCCGCGGGATGTGGCTCGCTACACGTTGATCGACAAATACGCGAAGCTGCTTTACGTGCCTCCTTTTCTGAAGGGGCCGATGCGCGCAGCCGCCTTGGTGGTGGCGGTGCTGGCCTATGCGCGGCTCAAGATGCGATTGTTGGTATTCCCGTTCGAGGTCTGGCTGAGCGATATCGTGAAGCGCCGCGTCTATGCCCGGCGCGACAGCCAGCCTTCCGCCGCCTGATGGGGGCCGCCCCGAACCGACGAGGCGTTGGTTCGGCCGGCGGGCTGGCAGCCCGTTAAAAGGCGGCCGACACAGAGGTCGGCCCTCCACGTATGTGCGCAAATGCGCGATTTCCCGAAGGAGGGACCGGCTCCGTCCGGTCCGTCCTGAGCTATTCCACCGGCTGCTAGCCCCGTCCCGCCCCCGACTGCCGCAACCAGAGTTCGAGCATGAGGAGGGTCCAGAGGCGTTTTCCGTGGTCGGTTTGGCCGTGGGCGTGGGCGTTGAGGAGGGCGGCGAGAGGGGCGGGCTGGAAGAGGGAGGCAATGCGGGCGCTGGGGTCGAGGATGATGTCGCGGGCCCAAGGTGCCAGTGGACCGCGGAACCAGGCGCCGAGGGGGATGCCGAAGCCTTGTTTGCCGCGCGTGGCGATGGCGGGCGGGAGTAGGTCGGCGAAGGCCTGTTTGAGGAGGACCTTGTGGAGTTTACCGCGCTGTTTGTAGCGCTCGGGCAGTCGGGCGGCCCACTGGGCGAGTTCGTGATCGAGGAGGGGTGAGCGGCCTTCGAGGGAGTGGGCCATGGTCATGCGGTCGGCCTTCACGAGCAGGTCGCCGGGCAGGTAGTTCGTGATGTCGGTGTAGAGGGTGCGGTCGAGCGGTGAGCGGGCGGGGGCGGTGCGGTAGACGGCGGCGAGCCATTCGGCGGAGGGAGTGGCGCGGAAGGAGGCGCGCACGTCAGGGCGCCAGAGGGACGCTTTCATGGGGTCGCTAAAGTAGGACCCCCAGCGAATGATGCTGGCGCCGCGCGGGGTGGCGGCGACCTGGTTGAGGCGCTTGAGGCCGGCCACCCAGTTGGCTTCGATGGGGACATTGACGGGTTCGCGGGCGCTGCGCAGCAAGGCGGGGATCAGGCGCTGGGTGAACCAGGCGGGGAGGTGCGCGTAGGCGTCGGCGAAGCGGTCGAGGCGGTAGCGCTGGTAGCCGGCGAAGAGTTCGTCGCCGCCATCGCCGTTGAGGGCGACGGTGACGTGGCGGCGGGTGAGTTGGGCGAGGTGCCACATGGGGAGGGCGGACGAGTCGGCGAAAGGCTCATCGAACTGGGCGGCCAGGGCCTCCATCTGGGCGGGCACGTCGCCGTAGGTGACAACGAACTCGTGGTGGTCGGTGCCGAAGCGCTGGGCCACGGCGCGGGCGTGGGGCAACTCCGAGAAGCGCTCTTCCTCGAAGCCGATGGAGAAGGTGCGGACGGTGCCGCCGGCCTCGGCCATGAGGGCGACGATGAGGCTGGAGTCGATGCCGCCGCTGAGGTGGGCGCCGAGAGGCACGTCGCTGAGCAGGCGGATGCGGACGGCCTCGCGTACGCGCTCGCGCAGACCGGCGACGAGGTCGGCCTCGGGCTCGGTCCATTTGGGTTCGAAGGGCAGATCCCAGTAGCGCTCGATGCGCGTGCGGCCCTGTTCATGGATGAGGACGTGGGCCGGCGGAAGTTTGCGGATGGCGCTGAACCCGCTGAGGGGGTCGGGGACGTACTGCAGGGTGAGGTAGTGGTGGATGGCCTCGAGATCCATGGTGCGCGGCATGCCGGGGACGGTCAGCAGGGCTTTGATTTCCGACGCGAAGACGAGCGATCCCGCGTGCTCGGCGTAGTAGAGGGGCTTCTTGCCGAGGCGGTCGCGCGCGAGCAGCAGGCGATTTTTCCGGGAGTCCCAGAGGGCGAAGGCGAACATGCCGCGCAGGTGCTTGACGCAATCGGCACCGTGGTCCTCGTAGAGGTGGACGATGGCCTCGGTGTCGGAATGTGTGCGGAAGACGTGGCCCTTCGCTTCGAGTTGGGGGCGGAGGGTCGGGTAGTTGTAGATCTCGCCGTTGAAGACCACCTGGATGCTGCCGTCCTCATTGCCGATGGGTTGGTCGCCGGTGACGAGATCGAGGATGGCGAGGCGGCGCATGGCGAGGCCGACATGGCCGCGCACGAGGAAGCCATCGCTATCGGGGCCGCGATGGCGGATAGCCGCGTTCATGGCCTCGAGGACCGCGCGGTCGACGGGGCGCCCATCCGGATTCAGTTGTCCGCAGATGCCGCACATGGAATGAGTATACCTCGCGAATGGGCGCGAATGTCGACGCGTTGTTGCCCGCTACCGGTAGACTTCCCGCCGATGGCCGAGCGTGATCACCACCACCCGCAGTTCGCTGTCGTGAATCTCGTAAAGAACCCGGTA
>CAZWQJ010000147.1:0-11163 GCA_964635825.1 uncultured Victivallales bacterium
GTCACCACCTCGCCAAGGCGCCACGTTTCGCGCGCCTTAGGCGAGGATTTGGGGGACGATCTCCCGGCTTGCCGCGAGGGGGGGGATGCGTGTATGCTAAAGGGGTTACGTGCCCATCGTCGATGGGCCCAAGGAGGTTGTTGTATGTTGGTTGTGATGCAGCAAGGCGCTGCCAAGAAGCAGATTGCAGATGTCGAGAGCGAGATCGTCCGGATGGGCTACCAGCCGCATCCTATCCACGGGGTGGAGCGGACGGTGATTGGCGCCATTGGCGACGAGCGCGGCAAGGCGCGGTTGCAGGCTCTTGAGACGATGGAGGGCGTCGAGCGCGTCATTCCGATCCTGAAGCCTTACAAGTTGGCGGGGCGTGAGCTGCGCAAAGAGAAGACGCTGATCGACGCGGGGGGCGGGGTCGTGTTTGGCGGCCGGCGGATCCCGGTGGTGGCGGGTCCGTGCAGCGTGGAAGGGCTGGAGCAGATCTGTAAGACGGCCGAAGGTGTGAAAGCGGCTGGGGCCTCGGTGCTGCGCGGTGGCGCGTACAAGCCGCGGACGTCGCCGTACAGTTTTCAGGGGCTGGCGGAAGAAGGTCTGAAGATGCTGGTGGAGGCGCGTGCGCGCACGGGGCTGCTGGTGGATACCGAGGTGATGAAGGAATCCACGCTGGAGCTGGTGGCGAAGCACGCCGACATTCTGCAGATTGGCGCGCGCAACATGCAGAACTACGATCTGCTGAAGGCGGTGGGTCAGTTGCGCAAGCCGGTGCTGTTGAAGCGCGGGCTATCGAGCACGATCAGCGAGTGGCTGATGTCGGCGGAGTACATCATGTCGCAGGGCAACATGCAGGTGATTTTGTGTGAGCGCGGGATCCGTACGTTTGAGACGGCGACGCGCAACACGCTGGACCTGAATGCGATTGCAGTGTTGAAGCACGAGACGCACCTGCCGGTGGTGGTGGATCCGAGCCATGGGACGGGGCACTGGGAGTATGTCGAGGACATGGCGCTGGCGGCGATCGCGGCGGGCGCGGATGGGCTGATGATTGAGGTGCACCCGAATCCGCACGAGGCGTGGTCGGATGGGGCGCAGTCTCTGACGCTGGAGCGGTTTGCGGCCTTGATGGCGAAAGCGCGGCGCGTGGCGGCGGCCGTGGACCGGGAACTCTGATGGGGTCAAGCGATCCAGTGGATACGGTGCGGGTGGTACGCACGCGCGCGGAACACAATGTTTCGCGCAAGCACATGGATCCGGACGCGCTGAGGGTTTTGTACCGATTGTCGCGCAGCGGGTTCACGGCCTACCTGGTGGGTGGGGGTGTGCGGGACCTGCTGCTGGGGCGGCGGCCGAAAGATTTTGACGTGGCCACGAACGCGCACCCGCGCGACATCCGCAAGCTGTTCCGCAATTCCTTTCTGATTGGGCGGCGCTTCCGGTTGGTGCATGTGCGGTTTGGGGACAACGTGATTGAGACGAGCACGTTCCGGCGCCGTCCGGAAGCGGAGCCGGCGGGCGAGGACGAGAGCCTGTACGTTGAGACCGACAACACCTTCGGGACGCCGGAGGAGGATGCGGGCCGCCGCGACTTCACGGTTAACGCGCTATTTTACGATATCGAGAGCTACTCGATCATCGATCATGTCGGGGGCCTGGACGATCTGGATCGTCGGCTGATCCGGTCGATCGGCAATCCGGACGAGCGTTTTCAAGAAGACCCGGTGCGGATGGTGCGGGCGGTGCGCTTTGCGGCGCGGCTGGGTTTTGAGATTGAGCGCGAGACGTATGCCGCGATCATCCGGCACCACGACAAGCTGGCGCAGGCGGCGGCGCCGCGGATGTTGGAAGAGATCTACAAGTTGTTTCCCTACGGGTCGGCCGAGGCGGCCTTTCACCTGTTGCGCAAGACGCGGCTGCTGGCGGTGATGTTCCCGGAGCTGGATGAATTTCTGGATCGGGGCGGGCCGGAGACGCCGCGGTTCTGGAAATACCTGGCGGGTCTGGACCGGCGGGCGGTGGAGGGGCCGATGGCCTCGGATCCCTCGCTGGTTTTTGCGACGCTGCTGCTGGCGCCGTACCAGGAGTCGCTGAAGCGCGAGTCTCGCGAAGTGGATTTTGCGCGGCATGCCTCGACGGCGCGGGTGTTGCTGGATCCGATTGCGGAGCGCTACCGGATGCCGAAGCGGGTCTATTTCCGGACGATTTTGCTGCTGGATGGATTGCGGCGATTCGAGGGGCCGGCGGAGCGAGCGCGGCGGCGATTTGTGACGCACGAAGCGTTTTCCGACATGTTGGAACTGCGGTGCATCCTGGGGCGTGTGCTGGGCGAGCGGCCGCAGGCGCTGGCCGGTTGGTTTGCGCTGCGGGATGAGGCGGCGCGCGAGATGGGTTCGCGGGGCGGCCATGGGCAGCGTTCGGACGGTGCGGATGGGGAGTCGGCGGGTGGGCGTCGCCGCCCGCGTGGCGGTGCGCGCCGCCGGCGGGGCGATGGACCGAATCCGGGAGCGACAGGGCCAGAGGGCTTGCAGGGTGGGGAGCCGCCGGATCGGCTGGCCGGAGAGGCGGTAGATTTCGCATGAAGCATGCTCCGCGGATGAGTCGGGAGAGCGAAGGCGACGGGCGCTGCATGGTCTACGGGCGGCAGCCGGTGCTGGAAGTGCTGCGGGCGCGGCGGCGGCCCTTTTTTCGGCTGCACATTTTGGGTTCAGATGGGCGTAGCGAGGGCGTTCCGGAGATTGTGGAGGCCGCGCGTGTGGCGGGGGTGACGCCGCAGTCGGCAGACCGGGCGTTTCTGGAGCGGCTGACGCAGGGCGGCCACCATCAAGGCGTGTTGCTGGAGGCGGGGCCGTATCCGTACGCCGATTTTCACGCGTTGCTTCAGGAATCGGATGCGAAGAGGCCGCCGCTGTGGCTCTTGTTGGATCATCTGGAAGATCCGCACAATGTGGGGGCGCTGCTGCGCACGGCCGAGGCGGTGGGGGTGACGGGGGTGGTGCTGCCTCAGGATCGGTCGGTGGAGGTCACGGCGGCCGTGATCCGCGCGTCCGCGGGAGCCGCTGAGCATGTGCAGGTGTGCCGGGTGGTGAACCTGGTGCGGGCGATGAAGGAACTGCAGGAAGCGGGCGTGTGGATTCATGGCCTGGAGGCTGTTCCTGAGGCGAAGCCCTATGCGGCGAGCGATCTCAAGGGGCCGATTGGCATTGTGGTGGGTGGAGAAGGCAAGGGCATCGGGCGACTGGTCCGGGAGACGTGCGATTTTCTGATTCGGATTCCGCTGTTGGGGAAGATCACCTCGCTGAATGCGAGTGTGGCCGGTGCGGTGGTGCTGTACGAAGTGGTGCGGCAGCGGGAGGGGTAGGGGGAGAAGGGGCGTTGTCGGTTATTGGTTATTGGATAACGGATAACGGATAACGGATAACCGCTACGCCACCGGCCGGGGGCGTTTTAGGATGGCGCAGGCGTAGCTGGGGCCGCGCTCCACGCTGCCGAGATCGAGTAGCAGCACGTTCACCAACTCCCATCCCTGGGTGCCGAGGGTGTTGAGGTCGCTTTCGCTGTCTTCGGACACGTTGCGCACGGCTTGGGAGCGATTGAAATATCCAGGGACCTTGCCTTGTCCGGCGACGAGGCGCAGCGTCAATGTTGTGTACTCCCATTGGGTCATGAACGGCTCCTACGCATCGAGGGTAGCTGGGCGCTGGGGTTGTCGGCAAGCGCAAAGGCGGTGCAATCGGCTTGCCAAGGGCTGCGGGATCGGGCAACGATTCGCGAATCTGGTGATCAGGAAAGAAGGAATGTGTGAGCAGTTTACTGGCGGAGATCAGCGCGTTGTCGATGGAGTTTGGCACGGCGGCCCACGTGTTGGGCGGCGGCGGAAACACGTCGGCGAAGGACGAGTCGACGCTATGGGTGAAGCCCTCGGGGACAGCGCTGAAGGATATGACGCCGAGCGGGTTTGTGCCGCTGCGGCGCCAGGCGATTGACGCTTTGTTTGAGGAGGCGTTGCCGGCGGAGGCGGATGGGCGCGAGCGCGCGGTCAAGGAGCGGATGCAGGCGGCGGTGGAGAGCGGGAGCGTGGGGCGACCGTCGGTGGAGGCGCCGCTGCACAATCTGCTGCCGTGGCGCTACGTGGTGCATACACACCCGGGGCTGGTGAATGGGATGACCTGTGCGGTGGGTGGTGCTCAGGCGTGCCGGGCCCTGTTCCCTGACGCGATGTGGGTGCCGTACGTCGATCCGGGGTTCACGTTGTGCGTGGCGGTGCGTGAGGCGTTGCGGGTGCGACGGGAGGCGGGGGGTGCGGCACCGTCGTGCGTGATGCTGCAGAACCACGGCCTGTTTGTGGGAGGCGACACAGTGCCGGCTGTGCGCGAAGGCATGGCGAAGGTGCTGGATACATTGAGAGGCGCGTACCGGTCCTCCGGGCGGGATGCACAGGTGCAGGAGACGCGGCAACCGGCGGCGCGGGATGTGGGGCGCGTGCACAAGGCTGCCCGTGAGTTGCTGAAGGATGACGCGGCGGCCATGGTGACCAGCGGCGAATTCCCACTATTTGCGGGGCCGTTGACACCGGACCATATTGTGTCGGCTGGTGCGCATGCATGTCTGGGCACCCGGCGCGAGGACTTGTCGCGGTTTCGGGAAGAGTATGGGCGGTACCCGCGCGTGTTGGGTGGGCACCATGCGGTGTTTGGGCTTGGGACCACGGCGGCGGCGGCGCAACTGGCGCTGGACCTGGCGCGTGACGCGGCGTCGATCGAGCGATTGAGCGCGGCATTTGGGGGGCCGCGTTACTTGGGTGAGCGCGAGTGCGCGTTCATCGAGAACTGGGAAGTGGAGCACTACCGCCGCCAGGTGATGGGCGGGGGTGGTCAGGGGAGGGGCGCATGATTATGGATGGAACGCAGGTGGGGTCCTACGCGCGGGCGCGTGAGCAATACGCGGAACTGGGCGTGGATGCGGAGAAGGCGCTGGAGGCGCTCGCCGGAGTGGCGATCAGCCTGCAATGCTGGCAGGGGGACGATGTCGGTGGCTTCGAGCGCATGGCGAGCGAGTTGGGTGGCGGGTTGGCGGTGACGGGGAGCCACCCCGGCAAAGCGCGCACGCCGGATGAGCTGCGGGCGGACCTGGAGCAGGCGGTGCGCCTGATCCCGGGGCGGCACCGGGTGAATTTGCATGCGTTCTATCGTGAGAGCGAGGGTGTGGCGGTGGACCGCGACGCGCTGGAGCCGCGCCATTTTGCGCGCTGGATCGATTGGGCGCGGGAGCAGGGGCTGGGGCTGGATTTCAATCCGACGTGCTTTGCGCATCCGCGGGCGGCGGACGGGTTCACGTTGTCGCACCGTGACGCGGGGGTGCGGCGCTTCTGGATCGAGCACTGCATCGCCTGCCGGCGCATCGGCGAGCACATGGGGCGTGAGCTGCAGACTCCCTGCGTGACGAACATCTGGATTCCGGACGGCTGCAAGGATACGCCGGCCGACCGGCGGGCGCCGCGCGAACGGCTGCTGGCGGCCCTGGACGAGGTGCTGGCACCGCCGCTGGATCGCCAGTGGCTGCGGGACGCGGTGGAACCCAAGCTCTTCGGGATTGGGTCTGAAAGCTATGTGGTCGGCTCACATGAGTTCTACCTGGGCTATGCGGTATCGCGGCGGATCCTGCTTTGCCTGGATACGGGGCACTTCCATCCGACGGAGTTGGTGTCCGACAAGATTTCGGCGGTGATGCTGCATGTGAACGAGTTGCTTCTGCATGTGAGTCGGGGCGTGCGCTGGGATAGTGACCACGTGGTGACGTTCACGGATGAGCTGCAGGCGATCGCGGCGGAACTGGTGCGGGGCGGATACCTGGGGCGGACGCACCTGGGGCTGGACTACTTCGATGCGAGCATCAACCGTGTGGCGGCATGGGCGATCGGGGCACGCAACCTGGCGAAGGCGTTGCTGGTGGCGTTGCTGGAACCGTGGCATGCGCTTGTGGATTTTGAGAATGCCGGCAACGCGACGGCGCGTCTGGCGATGATGGAAGATGGAAAGACGATGCCCTTTGGTGCGGTGTGGGGCGAATACTGCGAGCGGCAGAGTGTGCCCCGGGATGGCGCGTGGATACGCGAGGTGGAGGCGTACGAGAAGGGCGTGCTGGCGAAGAGGGGATGAAGGGAGCGGAGGACTTTGGGACCTTGGGACTGTGGGACCGTCTGTTCGGACACGTGATGCAATTGCGTCAGATCTTTCACACGAGCTTTGTCGACAAAGTTATCGACAAAGCTCGCGACAAAGCTTGGGTTGCGGTCGAGTGCCCGCATTGAGAGGAGTGGGGGATGAAGGGGATGGAGATTCGGGATGCATCGGCTTGTGCGTATGACATTGTCTCGTTGGGCGAGGTGATGTTGCGGTTGGATCCAGGTGAGGGGCGTGTGCACACCACGCGCGAGTTCAAGGTTTGGGAAGGCGGGGGCGAGTACAACGTGGCGCGGGGGCTGCGGCGCTGTTTTGGAAAGCGCGCGGCGGTGGTCACGGCGTTTGCGGACAATCCGGTGGGGCGGTTGGTGGAGGACTGCATCCTGCAAGGCGGGGTGGATACCACGTGGATTCGGTGGGTTCCCTACGATGGGGTCGGGCGGACGGTGCGCAACGGGCTGAATTTTACGGAGCGCGGGTTCGGTGTGCGGGGTGCGGTGGGTTGTGCGGATCGCGGCCAGACGGCGGCCTCGCAGTTGAAGGTGGGCGATATCGACTGGGAGACGTTGTTTGGGAAGCTGGGCGTGCGCTGGTTTCACACGGGTGGGATTTTTGCGGCGCTATCGGAGACGACGCCGGATGTGGTGATCGAGGCGCTGAAGGCGGCGCGGCGTCACGGCACGATCACGTCGTACGATTTGAACTACCGGCCATCGCTTTGGAAGTCGATCGGCGGCGCGAAGAAGGCGCAGGCGGTGAACCGCGAGATCGCGCGGCATGTGGATGTGATGATCGGCAACGAGGAGGATTTTACGGCCTGCCTCGGGTTCGAGGTTGAGGGCACGGATGCGAACCTGTCGAACATCGAGGTGGAAAGTTTCAAGGCGATGATTCGCAAGGTGGTGCAGGCGTACCCGAACTTCAAGGTGACGGCCACGACGCTGCGGGCGGTGAAGAGCGCGACGGTGAATGACTGGGGCGCGATCTGCTGGGCGGGCGGCGAATTCTATGAGGCCACGCACCGGCCGGAGTTGGAAATTCTGGATCGCGTCGGCGGTGGCGACAGCTTTGCGTCGGGGCTGGTGTATGGCTTCCTGACGACAGGGGATCCGGCGAAGGCGGTGGAATACGGCGCGGCCCATGGGGCGCTTGCCATGACGACCCCCGGCGACACGTCCATGGCCACTGTCAAAGAAGTGGAGAAGCTGATGGGCGGCGGCGGAGCGCGGGTGGACCGGTAACGATCATTTGCCTTTCGAAAGCGGCTCAGCCGGAGGCTTCGCCCTACCTGAGGAGTGCTGGTGCCACTCAGCGGCACTTCGCGTTAAACGCATCCACGATGTGGCCGACGATGCGGACGCGTTCGATATCGCCGGTGGACGAGATTTCGTCGGAGATGCCGAGGACGAGTTTGGGGCCGAAGAGATCGAGCAGGCGGTGGGTGGAGTCGATGAGGTCCTGCTCGCTGAAGGTGGTATCGAAATAGACGGCGGGGATGCCGTCGAGCAGGACCATTTCGTCGCCGAGAGCGGCTTTGATTTCCTCGAAGGTGACATCGCCCTGGGGTTTTGGGGTGATGGCTTCGATGCCATCGAGTCCGGTTTCGCGGGCAAAGGGTAGCAGGGCCTTGGTGGCGCCATCCCAGTGTGAGCAGGTGAACTTGCAGGCGGCACGCAGGCGCTCGCAGCGGCGCTGACACGCGGGCAGGTGGTACTTGCGGAAGTACTCGGGCGTCATGGTGCCGGCGTGCAGGTTCTCACCAAAATTGATGATGTCGATGGGTGAGGCCACGATGAGATCCATGAGGCGCGCGTGGCTTTCTTCGAGGGCGCGGAAGTAGGCTTCGGTGGTGGTGGGCCAGTCGATGATGGCGTAGATCCCATTTTCCACGCCCATTTTTTCGATATAGAGGCTCTGCACATTCATGCGTGGCATGAAGATGGTGGGGGCTCCGAGATCGCCGACGGCGGCCATCTGGCGGTCGTATTCGGCCTGGTCCCAGCGCCAGGTGGTGTTCTCCTCGCGCCAGGCGGCTACGCGCAGCTCATCCTCGGTTTCGACTTCCCATTTGACGTGGATGATGTGGGGGTTGTTGGGCGAGCGGCGGTGCACGGCCAGTTGGCGGCCGACGGGCGTGTCGATGGCGAGCTGGGTGTCCCAGCGGTTCAGGGCGGTTTCGGTGATGCGGACGCGGGGGTCTTCCACGCGGCGGAAGCAGGGGTTGAATTCGCGGTAGAGGCGGCAGGAACAATCCAGTGCCCGGTGAATGTCGGGCACCGTCATGTTGGTATAGGGAGCGGGGAGGGGCTCGCCGGCGAATTTCTTGTCGGTGTACCAGCACTGGATGCGGGGCTGCCAGATGACGCGTCCGCCGGCCTTGCCGAAGCAGACGTCGCGATGGAGCTGCGGCCAATTGCGGACCGAAGGCGCGGGCGCCGCTGGCGGCGCCGCGCCTGTTGGCGTTTGTGGGGGCACTCTTCGCCTAGAAGACGACGCCGACTTTGCCGCCGATGATTTCGGCGGAGGAATCGGGTTGGAGGAAGGAGCCGGAATCATCCACGGGGGACTGATCGTACTCGAGGGTTTCGCCGAAGATGGCAAGGGTCAGGCGGCCGGTGTTGAGGCCGGCATCGGCATAGAAGGAGATTTGCTCATCGGGTTCGAGTTCGATGTCATCGGGGCCGCCATTTTCGGAAAGGTCGACGACTTCCTTGTTCCAGAGCGGGAGGCGGAGTTGGAAGGTGCCGAAGAGTTGGAGGCCGGAGGACTGGGTGAGGGTGAGCCGCGCGCCGAGGACGGCTCGGATGCTGGACCACATCTCTTGGTAGCCATAGGGGCCGACTTCGTCGCCGAATTCGGTATCGAGGCTGCGCACCCAACTTTCCATGCCGAGGCCGAGCTGGGGCCAGAGGACGATGGAGGGGTCGGACCCCTGGATGGGGGTGGTGGCGAGGATGTTGCCGCGAATGCCGACGTAGGAGGTCTTGCTGGAGTAGGGGGTCAGGTTGCCGTAGCCATCCTGGAGGGCTCCGTCGTAATCGACTTCGCCGGCGTAGAGTTCACCGCGGCCGCTGAGCCAGAAGGCGCCGCTGGCGGGAACGGATAGCTGGCCGCCGACGCCGAAGCGGGGGCCTTCTTCCTTGAGCAGGCGCTGGCCCTCGATTTCCTCTTCCCATGTGAAATTCTCGATGAAGCCGTAGACGGAGAACTGTTTGGGTGGCGCCGCTGGCGCGACAGTGTCGGTGTAGGGGTAGCCGGACTCGACGGCGGGTGAGGCGTCCATGGTGGCCGAGGTGGTGTCGTCCGCGAGGGCGGCACGGGGTGGGATTCCCGCGATGAGTAACAGGGCGGACAACGTCACGGCGATACGAGGACCGATGCCCTTAGCGGATGCGAGCATAGCGACTATCCTTTCTTGCAGTCGACCATCACGGCACATGCCCGTCGGGATGAGGCCCGACGGAGTCCAGGGATACGACCCCAGAGAACTATACAATGGGGCATACTCCTGAAAGCGGGGGCGCTGGGCAAGGAGAATGTCACGGTGGGGGGTGGGTTCACGCGCTTTGCTTTCGGCCATTTCGGACAACGGCCGACGCGGAGGTCGGCCCTCCAGATTGAAAGCAGGTCTCACCTTCGCTGCGTTGGCACGACCGCGCCCGATCTGGCGCGGCGCGGGTGGCACCGCGCCCTCCCTGTAGACGCGAGCGACCCCCGTTACTAGCGGATGCGTTTTTCGGTGGTGGTGTCGAAGAAGCGGGCCTTGTCGATGAAGACGGGCAGTTCGACGCTGGAGCCGGTTTGGAAGCGCTGGTGGGCATCGACGCGGGAGACGAAGCGTGCGGGGCCCGCGGAGAGATGGACATAGGACTCGGCGCCCATGAGTTCGACGACGTCGACGGTGGCCTTGAGTTTGGGCATACCGGGCTCCTGGGCGGCGCGCGGGGAGCCGATGTCCTCGGGGCGAATGCCGAGGGTGACCTTCTTGTCGCGATAGGCGGCGAGGGGGCCGCGCATGGCGGCTGGTACGGGCAAAGTCCATCCGCCTTCGGCGGTGAACTGGAGGTTACCGTTGCTGCCTGAGAGCGCGCCGGGGAAGAAGTTCATGGGGGGGGTGCCGATGAAGCCGGCGACAAAGATGTCGGCGGGGTCATCGTAGAGGGTCAGTGGATCGGCGACCTGGAGGACGAGGCCATCGCGCATGACGACGATGCGATCGCCCATGGTCATGGCCTCGACCTGATCGTGGGTGACGTAGATCATGGTGGCGCCGAGCTTGTCGTGGAGTTGGTTGATTTCGACGCGCATCTGGACGCGCAGTTTGGCGTCGAGGTTGGAGAGCGGCTCATCCAGCAGGAAGACGGCGGGTTTGCGCACGATGGCGCGGCCGACGGCGACGCGCTGGCGCTGGCCGCCGGAGAGGGCCTTGGGCTTGCGCTCGAGGAGGGTGTCGAGGCCCAGGATGCGTGCGGCATCGCGGATGCGTTCGTCGATTTCCTTTTTGGGGAATTTGCGGAGTTTCAGGCCGAAGGCCATGTTGTCGTAGACGCTCATGTGTGGGTAGAGCGCGTAGTTCTGGAAGACCATGGCGATGTCGCGGTCCTTGGGGGGGATATCGTTGACGACGCGATCGCCGATGGCGATGGTGCCGCCGGAGATTTCTTCGAGGCCGGCGACCATGCGCAGCGTGGTGGACTTGCCGCAACCCGAGGGGCCGACGAGCACGACGAATTCGCCGTCGGGGATTTCCAAATTAAAGTCGTGTACGGCTTTGACACCGCCGGCGTATACCTTGTCGACATGCTGTAAAGTCACTTTAGCCATGGACGCGCCTCCGTTGAGAGAATGGCGACATCTTAGGCGGGATTGGCGGGGGTGACAAGTCGGGAGACAAGCGATGAACGGGGAGCGGGGAGCGGGGAGCGGGGAATGCGGAACGCGGAACGCGGAACGGGGAACGGGGAACGGGGAACGGGGAACGGGGAACGGGGAA
>CAZWQJ010000148.1:0-11160 GCA_964635825.1 uncultured Victivallales bacterium
GTTCACCGGGCAGATCAAGCCGATGGAAGCGGCCCGCGCCGAGTGGGGCGTCTGAGCGGAGGAAGCTGGTGATGTCGGACGCAACACCCCTGGGCCGCGCCGACTTGTCGCACCGGCGTCCATGGAAACTGGATCGGTTCCACTTCGGGACCTGCTACTACCCGGAGCACTGGGACGCGGCGACGCGCGCGGGCGATCCGGCGCGCATGGCGGCAGCGGGCTTCAACATCGTGCGCATGGGCGACTTCGCGTGGGAGCCGCTGGAACCTGCCGAGGGGCGCTACGACTTCGCCCTGTATGACGATGCGATCGCCCGCTTCGCCGCGCACGGTATCGCCACGCTGCTCTGCACGCCGACCGCGGGCCCGCCGTGCTGGCTCACGGAGAAGCATCCGGAAATCCTGCGCGAGAACGAAGCCGGCCAGCGCATGCAGCACGGCTCACGCCAGCACGCGTGTTACGGCAATCCCACCTTTCGCGCCTTCGCGTGCCGCATCGCCCGCGCGTTCAGCGCGCACTACCGCGAGAACTCGCACGTGGTGGGCTGGCAAATCGACAACGAATTCCATTGCGCCTTCAGCGAGTGCCACTGCCCGGCCTGCCAGGACGGGTTCCGCGCCTTTCTGCGGCGCCGCTACCACGACGACCTCCAGGCCCTGAACGCGGCCTGGGGCACCGTCTTCTGGTCGCAGCGCTATTCCGATTTCGCGCAGATCCGGACGCCGCGTCCGAACCGCCCGCAAAGCATCAATCCGGCTCAGAAGCTGGACTACTACCGCTATCTTTCCGACGCCGTGACGCAGTTCCAGCACGAGCAGGTCGCCATCGTGCGGGAGACCAACCCGCGCTGGTTCGTTCTCCACAACGGGGGCTTTCCCCATATCGATTACCGCGGGCCGCTGCTGCGCGACCTCGACGTCATGGGCTTCGACACCTACCCGATGTTCGAGAGCGATCCCGACCGGCGCCCCGCCACCCAGCAGGGGTTGCTGACCGACTTGATCCGATCCATGTCGGGGAACTTCCTGGTCGCCGAACATCAGTCCGGCCCCGGCGGCGCGGGCGATTGGATGACCGAGTCCCCCGAGCCCGGCGAGGTGCGCGCCATGAGCTACCGGTCCATCGCCCGCGGCGCCGACAGCTTGATCTATTTTCGCTGGCGCACCTGCCGTTTCGGTGCGGAGAAGTACTGGTGCGGGATTCTCGATCACGACGATGTGCCCCGCCACCGCTACGCGGAAATCGCGCGGCTCGGGCGCGAACTGCAAACGGTCGGTCCCGCACTGCTGGGCACGCACGTGGTGGTGGAGGCCGCCATCGCCGGCAACGATTCGATGGTGGACGATGCCCACGGCGTTGCCACGCTCGGGCTGCCGCATCTCGTGCCCACGGCGCAGGCGATCTATCGGCCGCTGTTCGACGGTGGCTACGCCGTGGGCTTCATTCATCCCGAAGACGATCTTTCCGGCGTGCGCCTCTACATCATCCCGCACTGGACGGCCTTCAACCCGGCGTGGGTGGCGCCGCTCACGCGATTCGTCGAGGCCGGCGGCACGCTGGTGATCGGGGCCCGCACGGCCACCTCGGACACGGACGGCAACGTGGTGTCGGAAACGTTTCCCGGGGTCTTGCGCCCGCTGGCAGGCATCACGGTCGAGGCCTACGGCAAACTGAGCGCGGGCGGGAAACGCAAGCCCACCATGCGGTTCGCCGACGGCGTGACACTCGCGGCGGAACACTGGTATGAGCATCTGCGCCTCGAGTCCGCCACGCCGCTGGCCACGTGGTGCGAACGGCACCTCGCGGGCGAACCGGCAGTGACGGTCAATCGCGTGGGGGCGGGTCGGGTGGTCTACGTCGGCACGTGGTTCGCGGAGAAGACCGCCGAGGTGTTGATTCCGCGCCTCGTGGCGCTGGCCGGCTTGCGACCGCAATGGCCGGAGCTGCCGCCGGGCGTGGATGTCACCCAGCGCACGGATGGACGCCGAACCTTGTGGTTCTTCATCAATCATGCCGATCAACCGCGCACCCTGCGCACCACCCCTCCGGGCGCGAACCTGCTGGGCGGGGTGGCCGGCGGGGGGGAACTGAGGCTGGGGGTTCATGATGTTGCCGTTTTCGAAGCGGAAACCCCATAAACCCCGGGCCGCACGCGCACCGAGGGCACGCCCCCAGGCGTGCGGCGCCTGGACGGGGGGCGACGGGGGATTGACGCGGTTATGACACTCTTTGTAGAGTGTCAATCAAACCAAGCCGCGCGTGCCCAATTCCCGGGAGATATGTATGTTTCGCTATGCGCACATTGCCGCACTGACCCGCGACAGCATCACCGAGTCCTGGGCAGCGCTGCCCCGCGAACTGCACCCGGTGCTGCTGGGTTCGGGGGAACTGGCGCTGGCGGTGGATGGCACCGGCATGCAGGGCCTTGGCTCGCGGCGACAGCAGTTCCGGGACTCGGTCTCGATGGCCGGCTGCACCGCGCTGAGCATCGACGCCATGTATCTGTATCGGGACGAGGCGCTGAGCGAACACTACGACCCGGCCCGCCTGCATCCGATGTTCCCTGGCGGCAATGGCGCGTTTTCGCTGCTGCCCGGCGGCTGGATTGACTACGTCGTGGAGGCCGGCGGCGAGCGTTACGATGCGGCGCGCATGGCCGCCGAGGCGCGCGACTGGACGCGGACCTTCTCGCCCCGGACCGGCATCCTGACCACCGCGTTCACTCTCGGGGCCTTGCGGCTGGAGGTGACGGCGGGGATCGCGCCGGGCGCGGTCGAGGTGGACTACGCGTTGGCGGCGGTGTGGCGCGACGGGCACCCCCGCCCGCTGGCCTTGACCGTGCGCTGCCATCTGGCGCTGCGCGAAGGGCGTCCACTGGCCACCGGCGGGGTGGAGGTCGAGGCGGGCGGCGAAATGGCCTTTCGCCGTTGGCATGCCTGCGACGACACCAGCTCCGCGCGCGTGCTGCAGCCGATCACGCTTGCGTGGGCGGTGATCGTGAAAGGGCCGGCCACCTACACCATCGACGGCGAGGTCATCGCGGCGCGCCTGGAGTCGTCCGGTGTCGCGTTGACCGGCGACGTCCGCATCGTGGCGGGGAGCGACCGGGATGGCACGCACACGCGCGAACACGCGCGTGCGCGGGCGGAGTCCCTGCGTGCCGGCGCGGCGCATGCGGCCATCGCGGCAGCCTGGGAGGCATACCATGCGCAAGGCGTGGAGTTGTGGATCGGAGACCCGACGCTCGAATACTTGACCCTGATGCAGCAATATGTGCTGCGCGCGGGCATCCCCTGGCACAGCGGCATGCCGTTGGGTATGCTCTGGAACCGCGCCTTTGCCGGAGCGACATTCTGGGACAGCTTCTTCGCCTCGGATGGCATGTTGCGCAGCGGGCACACGGCGGAGGTGCGCCGGTTTTGCGATTGGCTCGTGCGCTCCTCGCCCGCCGAGGGCCGGCCGCACTTCTGGATGACGTGGTATGACGGTACGCCCTGTTCGACGGGCGACAAGGCCTACCAGGTGTGCCTGTCGTATGCCCAGATCTGTGTGCGGCTTTACGAGTTCAGCCGCGACCCCGACGATCTCCGCGATCGGGTCTTCCCGTATTTGCGCCGCGTCGCGGCGTATCTCCTGACCGATGTGCTGGTCTGCAAGACCGGGCAGTGGCAACTGCAAGGAGAGGTGGCGGGGGACATCGATGCCCCGGCCGTCGCCGTGGCGAAGGAGCCCGGCATGCTGGCCTGGGTGGTGGTGTGCATCGCCAAGTGCGGAGACTATGCGCGCCTCCTGGGCGTGGACGATGCGCTGGTGCGGCAGTGCCAGGCGGTGGATGCGTACTTCCGGGCCCACCCGATTGAGCTGTCGGAGCCCGGCATGTGGTGGTTCTGGCACGGGTATTTGACCGGACTGGGGCCGCACCAGAACGGGGAATCGTATCGGCGCTTTATCGTCGAGAAGCAATTGGCGGCGCGTTTTGACGAGCTGTCCTTTCAGCCCTGGGGCCCCTTCGGGATGGCCGCCAACCAGGCCATGCTCGGACACCCTGACCTGGCTCTGATGCAGTTGCCGGAGGGCTTGTCCATGGTGCATGGTATCGGCTACATCTCGGAGACGCCGCTGGATTCCGGCGGCGGGATCACCTGTTACCCGCCGGCCTGCGGCGCCTACCTCTCGGCGCTGACCACGTTGATAGCCTGGGGCTCGCTCTGGGATGATGAGGTCAAGGTGGGCGTGGCGCTGCCGCGCCTGTGGCGCCTCAAGCCGCTGCGGTTTCAGGGCGTGGCGACGCTCAACGGAGCGCGGGTCTCCGGCTCCTATGCCCCCATGACCTGCGACTACGAGATCGTGTGCGGGCGTCCCATGTCGCTGCGTGCACTGCTGCCGCGGCGCATCGTGGGCGAGCCGCTGCGCGTGACGTACAACGGGGTGCGCGTGGCGGAGCCGCGGCGCGACGGCGATTATCTGCTGCTGCCGCTCGCGGCGGGTCGCAACACGGTGTCGGTGGAGCGGGACCTGGCCGCGCCGTCGGACGTGCTGGTCGTGGAGCCATTCAGCGTGGGTGTCGAGATCGCGGAATGTATCGCGGCGGCGGGTTGGCCGGTGCGGTTGCTGCGCGAATACGATGCCGCACCGCGCTGCATGGCGGAGGCCAAGATGATTCTGCTCCAGGTGAGTTTCGCGACGCCGCCGGATGACCTGGTTGACGCGCTTATCGCGGCGGCCAGGCGCGGGGCGGTGGTGGTCATGCTGTATCATGCGGCCTGCCTCAGCGTGGCGCCCGAGCTTGCCGAACTGACGGGCGTGCGCGCCCGCATCACCAGCAACTTCTGGGACGAACCCTCGCGTTTGCGCGCGTATGAACGAACCGAGGCGGGGCGGCGCCTGCTGCCGGACCTGCCGGCAATCACCCACGTCCAGAGTTCACTCGACCTGGTGGTGGACCTGGCTGGCGATGTCGAGGTGCTCGCGGTGGAAGCGGGTACGGCGACGCCTGCCTTGACGCGGCGGGGATTCGGCGAAGGCTGGCTGTATTGGTACGCGCCCGGTGGCAACATGATGGACCGGGATTTCGTAAGAATCGGAACCTGGCAAAGCATGCCGCGGATCACCCGGCTGCACGGCCAGGATGTGGAAGCCGCCTGGTCGAACCCGAAGTGGGCGCGAAGCGAGGGTTTTCAACAGACCCTTCTGGCGATCGCCGCGGTCCACCTCGCCGGAAGACCGGAGCGGGTGCGGTGAAGTGCATGTCGCGGCGAGGAACAGGGGTGATGGGCACCGGATTGACCGGCCAAACAGGATGCGTGGAAACGGTTCCGTGAGTAAGGATCTGACGCGATGAGCACACCGGTGATATTTCGAGACGACGCGCACATCAATTGGTATCGCACGCAGGTGGACCGGCAGGTGCTGCGGACCCTGATGAAGCGCAGCGATTGGAAAGGCTTGCGCCAGGCACTGGGGCACCTTGGCCTGTATGCGCTGACCGGAACGCTGGCGTACCTGGCCTTTCTGCAGATTCATCCCGCGACCTGGTACTGGTCCGTGCCGCTGTTACTGGTGGCCATGTTCGCGCACGGCACGGTCGGCTCCTTCACGGGCGGGACCGCCTGCCATGAATTGTCGCACAAGACGCCGTTCAAGACGACGCGCCTGAACGACTTCTTCCTGCACATTTTCGCGTTCCTGAGCTACTGGGACCACAACTGGTTCGAGCCCAGCCATATCAAGCATCACGAAGTCACCGTGCACCGCGACTATGACGGCGAGGTCGTGCTGCCGCAGAAGTTCAACTTCAAGGTCTGGACGTTCTGGCTGGCGCTGTTTGGCTGGAACCCGAGAACCACCTGGACGATCTACAAGGGCTGGATCCAGAAGGCGCGTGGACGCATAACGAGCGACTGGGACCGGCACATCATGCCGGAAAGCAACGTCGCGCTGCGCCGCAGGCACCGGAATTGGGCGCGCCTTCTTTTGCTGGGACACCTCGCGCTGGCGGCGACCTTTGTGGCCACGGGGCACTGGTTCCTGATCTTCATCGTCAATCTGGGAAGCCATTACTGTAGCTGGCTGGGCTGGCTGACGGGCGCGCCGCAGCACTACGGGATGTCCTTCAACGTGCCCGATCACCGGCTGTGCTGCCGCACCTACACCTGCGGATGGCTGCCGGGATTCCTGTATTGGAACATGAACTACCACATCGAGCATCACATGTTCCCGTTGGTTCCATTCTTCAACCTGCCTAAACTGCACGAGGCGGTGAAATTTGACATGCCTCCGGCGCCGCACGGCTTGCGTGCAACCTGGAGGCAGATGCTGGAGATTCACCGGCGAACGCAGAAGGAGCCGGACTACTGCTATGCACCGCCGCTGCCAGGCTCGGCCGGCGAGCACGCCAGCAATGATATACTGCGTCGCGAGGCTGCATCACTGGTGGGGTGAAGCTATGGATTGCACATGGAAACCGAACTGGCCTGAAACCCGGCAGCACTTCATCGATTGGTGGCGGCACGAGGGCTTGCTGCTTGGCATGTGGGGCGCACCGCCGGCGCGGCGGCCGCGCGCGGACTTGCCGGTTCCGCCGCCGCCCGCATCCGTGGAGGCGGCGTACACGGACGCCGCGTTGCGCGCGCAATGGAATCATTACCGGCTGGCGCAGCGCGCGTATCCGGCCGACACGCTGCCGATCGCGGAGACCCACCTCGGGCCCGGTTCGCTGGCGCTCTTTCTGGGGGCGGAGCCGGGGTTCTCGCCGGAGACCGTCTGGTTTCATCCGATCTGGAAGGACCGCGAGGACCTGGAGTCCGTGCCGCCACTGGCTTTCGATCCGTCGAACCGCTGGTGGCAGCTCACGGAGGAGACGACGCGCGCGAGTCTGGCGCTTTCCCGTGGGCAGTACCTCGTGGAGTGTCCTGACCTGGTTGAGAATATCGATATTCTCGCCGCGCTGCGGGATCCCCAAACGCTCCTGATCGACATGCTGGAGCGCCCCGACTGGATCAAGCAAAAGGTCGACGAAATCAATGCGGCCTGGTTCGCGGCCTACGATCGGCTCTACGAGTTGATCACGCTGGCGGATGGCAGCTCCTGCTTTGGCGCCTTCCGCCTGTGGGGGCCGGGCAAGACGGCCAAGGTGCAGTGCGACGCGGCGGCGATGATTTCGCCCGCCATGTTCGGCGAATTCGTGGTGCCGGCCCTGACGGCGCAGTGCGCCTGGCTGGACCACAGCATGTTCCACCTCGATGGTCACCAGTGCCTGTGCCACCTCGACGCGCTGCTCGCGATCAAGGAACTCGACGCGATCGAGTGGACACCGGACCCGACCGTGCCGTCCGGCGGCGATCCCACGTGGTACCCGATGTATCGTCGCATCCTGGCCGCCGGGAAGTCGGTGCAGGCCCTTGGTGTCAAACCCGAACAGGTGATTCCGCTGCTCGATGCCGTCGGTGGCAAGGGCATGTACATTCTGACCGACTTCGCCACCGAGGACGAGGCAGAAGCGCTCAGCCAGCGTGTGGCCGCTTACCGATAGACAAGAAAGACTGAACCATGTTTCGCTATTCATCCATCGCCGAATTGACGCACGACCACGTGATCGAGCGCTGGCATCGGCTGCCGCGGGATCTGCACACGGTGCTGCTGGGGTCTGGGGAGTTGGCGCTCGCGGTGGACGGCACCGGCATGCAGGGGCTCAACTCGCGTCGCCAGCAGTACCGCGAGACCGCCTCGACGGCGGGCAGCACGGCGCTGTCCATCGATGCGCTGTATCTCTATCGCGACGAGGCGCTGAGCGAGCACTATGATCCCGCGCGCTTGCACCCGCTGTTTCCCGGCGGCAACGGCGCGTTCTCGCTGCTGCCGTGCGGCTGGCTCGACTACGTGCTGGAGGTTGACGAGGAGCGCTACGAGGCCGCCCGCCTTGCGGAGGATGCGCACGACTGGTCGCGCACGTTCTCGCCGCGGACGGGGCTGCTCGAGACGAGCTTCAACATCGGGCCACTGCGCCTCTGCATCACCGCCGGGCTGGCACCAGACGCGGTGGAGATCGACTTCCGATTCACGGGGCAGTCCCGCGATGGGCAGTCGCATGCGGTGGCCCTGACCGTGCGCCACCACCTCGTGATGCGGGAAGGTCGCGCGCTCGCGACCGGCGGTGTACACACGCAATGCGATGACCGCATGGCCTTTCGCACCTGGCACGCCAGCACGGCAACGTCGACGGCGCGGCTGCTGCGGCCGATCGAGCTGTCCTGGGCGCTGATCGCACAGCAACGTGCACAGTATGCGGAAGGGGCCGATGTCCTCAGCGCGCGCTGTGAAACCCGTGCTGACGCGTTCGACTTGGGTTTCCGGATCGTCAGCGGCAGCGACCGCGACGGTACGCAGGGACTCGAGCATGCGCGTGCGCGCGCCATCGGTTTTGACGCGGCGCGAGGGCTGGAAGCCATCGCCGACGCATGGCGCGCGTACCTGGCGGCCGGGGCGGAACTCTGGATCGGTGACCCGACGCTGGAATACCTGACCGCGAATCAACAATACGTGCTCAAGGCGGGCACCCCCTGGCACACCGGCATTCCCCTGGGGACGTTGTGGAACCGCGCCTTCGCCGGGGCCACGTTCTGGGACAGCTTCTTCGCGTCCGACGGCATGCTGCGCAGCGGACACCTCGAGGAAGTCCGCCAGTTCTGCGACTGGCTGGTTCGGTCTGCGGCGCCAGAGGGCCGGCCGCACTACTGGATGACGTGGTACGATGGTACGCCATGCTCGACGGGCGACAAGGCCTACCAGGTCTGCCTGGCCTACAGTCAGGTCTGCATCCGGCTTTATGAAGTCACCCGCGACGCGGCGGATCTGCGCGAACGCGTCTTTCCCTATCTGCGCCGGGTGGCGGCGTATTTGCTTGATGAGGTGCTCGTCTGCAACGACGGCCGCTGGCAATTGAAAGGTGAAGTTGCCGGGGACATCGACGCCCCGTCCACGTCGGCCGTCAAGGAGACCGGCATGCTGGCGTGGGTGGTGGCCTGCGTGGCCAAGTGCGGCGACTACGCGCGCGAGGTGCAGGTCGACGATCCGGTCGTGCGGCAGTGCCAGGCGGTGGACGCCTTCTTCCGTGCGCAGCCGATTGACCTCTCCCAGCCGGGAATGTGGGGCGCCTGGTACGGCTACATGACCGGGCTCGGTCCGCATCAGGATGTGGAGAGTTACCGGCGCTATTGCGTGGAGACACAGGTGAAGAAGCGGTTTGACGAGCTGGCGCTCCAGCCCTGGCCGCTGCACGCGATTGGGACCACGTACGCGATGCTGGGCCACGCCGACATGGCCCTGATGCTGCTGCCGGAAGCGGTCTCGATGATGCAGGGAATCGGGTATAGTTCCGAGGTGCCCCTGGACTCCAGCGGGGGCATCTCCTGCTACCCGCCCTCCAGCGGTTCCTGGCTGTCGCTGCTGCTGACGATGTGCGCCTGGGGCAGCCTGTGGGATGACGAAGTCAAGGCGGGCGTGGCCCTGCCGCGCGCCTGGCGGCTGCGGCCGATTCGTTTTCGCGATGTGGTCACGCTCAACGGCGCGCGCGTCTCCGGCACGGTCGAGCCGACGGTCTGCGAGTATATCGTGGATTGTCGCCGCCCGATGCGCCTGCGCGCGGTGCTGCCGCGGCGCCTCGTGGGCGAGCCGCTGCAGGTGGTGCACAACGGCGCCGTGCTGGCGGCACCGCTTTGCGAGGGCGAACACCTCCTGCTCCCGCTGGCTGCGGGACGGCACACGATCAGCATCGCGCGCGATTGTGCGGTGCCGACGGAGGTCCTCGTCGTGGAACCCTTCAGTGTGGGTTGTGACGTGGCCGGCGCGATTGCGGCGGGCGGTGCGTGCGTGCGCCTGTTGCGCGAATACGACGCGGCCCCGCGCTTCATGGCCGACGCGAAACTCGTGCTGCTGCACGTGAGCTACGTGACGCCGCCCGATGACGTGGTGGACGCCCTGGAGGCGGCCGTGCGCAAGGGCGTGGTGGTCCTGACCCTGTTCCATGCGGCCTGCCCGGTCGTGACCAGCGAACTGGCCGAATTGACGGGCGTGCGAGCGCGCATCACGAGCAACTACTGGGATGAGCCCTCGCGGCCGCACACCTTCCAGCTCACTGCGGCCGGGCGGAAACTGTTGCCAGACCTGCCGGAAACAACAACGGTGCCCTGCATGCTCGATGTGGCGGCAGACTTGCTGCCGGACGTGGAGGTGTTGGCGGTCGAGGCCGGCACGGCCACGCCGGCGCTCACCCGTCGGCGGGTCGGGGCCGGATGGGTCTACTGGTACGCGCCCGGCAGCCACATGATGGATCGCGAACTGGGCAAGCTGGGCTGGAATAGCGTCCGGCAAATTACGGCCGTGTACGGGCAGGACGTGGAGGCTTCGTGGTCGCACCCCCACTGGGCGCACAGCGCGGACTTCCAGGCCACGGTCCGGGCCATCGTGAACCTGCACGTCGAGGGATAAGGAGCGTATTCACAGATGCGACAAGACATTGATTTGAATGGCGAGTGGCAACTCGGGTGGTGCGACCATCAGCGCGGCGACAGACTGGACCGGTTGCAGATGCCGGGGGCGGATCGCAGCCGCCTGTTTACGGCGACGGTGCCCGGCGAGGTGCACCTGGACCTGATGCGTGCCGGCCTGATCGGCGATCCCGCTGTCGGGCTCGAGGCGCTGCGCGCGCGCTGGGTTGAGGAATGTGTCTGGCGCTACCGGCGGGAGTTTGAGGCCCCCGCACTCGCGAAGGGCGAGCGGGCGTTTCTGGTGTTCGAGGGGCTCGATCTGGCGGCCACGGTCCACGTGAACGGACGCGAGGCGGGGCGTCACGCGAATGCCTTCTATCCCTGCATCCTGGAGGTCACCGCGCTGCTGCGTCGGGGGCAGAATCTGCTGCTCGTGGACATCGAAGCGGGGCTCTACCACGGCGCGGACAAGGCGGGCGCCGGCTACGGTGGCGTCGAGAATACGCTCTCCAAGCGGCACTGGTTGCGCAAACCGCAATTCGAGTTCGGCTGGGACTGGTCGCCGCGCCTCGGCAACGTGGGCATCCATGGCAACGTGACGCTGCGGATCTGCCGCGACGTGCGGGTGGATGGCGTGACGGCCATCGCCGAACTGACGCCGGACTTGCAGCAGGGC
>CAZWQJ010000149.1:0-11116 GCA_964635825.1 uncultured Victivallales bacterium
GGTTTGTCATCGACTCCCACACCGGGGCGTTGGTGGGACGCCGCTGGGCCCGACTACTCTTTCTGCACCGGTTCCTGTCCCGGCGCGCGGTGACCACCATCGTAACCAACATGGCATTGGCCGAACAAGTCAAGTCGTGGGGCGCGCACACCACCGTGCTGCCGGACCGGTTGCCCGAATGGACTCCTGCACCGCGAACCGGCAACAGCGGTCCGGCTCGGATCTGCTTTATCTGCTCGTTCTCGGACGATGAGCCTGTTCCCGAGGTTCTTGGCGCCGCGCGGAGCCTGCCGGAGTATCGGTTTGTCGTGACCGGCAATCCCGGTAAGAAGGCACGAGGCTGGGTCGACAACCGGCCGGATAATGTGACATTCACCGGTTTTGTGCCAGACTCCGACTACCTGAGACTGCTGAGTGAGGTGGATGTGATCATGGTCCTGGTAACTCGCGATCACACCTTGCTCTGCGGCGCCTACGAGGCGGTCGCCCTCGAGAAGCCGCTGGTCACGTCATGCTGGCGGGCCCTGAGTGACTACTTCACGCGCGGTACTGTCTACGTTGACAACACGCCAGATGGCATCCGGCAGGGGATTGTCGCCGCAGTTCGCGACCGTGACCGCCTGGGCGCGGAAATGCGCACGCTGAAGCAGGAGTTGAAGCCCCAGTGGGACCGGAGCGCGCACGAGTTGACCGACCTGCTGAAACGCGGATACGATGCCTGCCTCGCAGCTCGGGCGGACGGGTCGGAATGAGGGAAGAAGTAGACCGTATGCACCTTGCCGTGGTCAATCCGTGCGTCGAGCCCGCGTGGGACGAATCACTCCCCGAGTCGGGGGCGTGCTCATTCTTCCATTCGCGGGCCTGGGCCGACACGCTGACGGCGGCCTACGGCTACGCGCCCCGCTACTTCACGGTCCACGAGCACGGCACGCGGCAGGCGGTCGTGCCCTTCATGGAAGTCAACAGCATCCTGACGGGGCGGCACGGGGTCAGCCTGCCGTTTTCGGATGTCTGTCCCCCGGTCCTGCGCGGCGCCTCTCTTGTGCCCGAAGTCGTTGGCGCGGTGGTCGAGTGTGCGGCACAGTGGAAATGGAGGTATGTCGAGTGGCGTCAGGGAGGTGGGCTCTTGTCGGCGCACCCTCCGTACAAGACCTACGCGGTCCACAGCATTTCCCTGCGCGGCGGTGAGGCGGAGGCGAACCGCCGGCTGCGCGGCAGCACGCGCCGGAACATCGCCAGGGCGCGGGAGGCGGTCGATGTGCAGGTGTCAACGTCACGGGCGGCGGTCGACGCGTTTTACGCCCTGCAGGTGATCACGCGCAAGCACCACGGGGTGCCGCCACAGCCGAAGCGGTTCTTCGACTGCGTTTACGAGCATGTGATCGCCCCCGGACACGGGGTGGTTGTCCTGGCCGTCTACGAAGGACGACCCATTGCCGCCAACGTCTACTTTCATTTCCGGCGGCAGGCCCTCTACAAGTACGGGGCCTCCGATCGACGTTTCCAGCACCTGCGGGCCAGCGACCTGGTCATGTGGGAGGCGATCAAGTGGTGCCTGGGGGAGGGGTTCGAGACCCTCAGCCTGGGACGCACGTCACTGTCCAATGCGGGCCTCCTGCAGTTCAAGAACGGCTGGGGCGCGGAGAGCGAGCTCGTGCACTACCATCGCTACAGCCTGGCTCGCGGCCGTTTTGTCCCGGGTCACGCCGGAGGTGAGCGGCTGCAGGCGGTGTTCCGCCACTTGCCTGTGTGTGTGCTCAAAACGATTGGCGCACTGCTGTACCCGCATATGGGATGAGAGAGGGAGGCTGTATGACCACACGCCGAGAGTCTGCGACGGGAACCCCGTCTGCGCCAAAAGCGGCCCTCCTTCCGGCCATTGTCGTCGGCACGCACACGATGGGACTGGGGGTCATTCGCGCCCTGGGCGAGATGCAGGTGCCGGTCGTTGCCGTCTATTACCGCCCGGATGACATGGGTTATGTGTCACGGTACGTGCGCGAGAGCGTGCGCGTGCCGCACCCGGAGACCAGCGAAGAAGCCTTTCTGGACTGCCTGATGGGCCTCAGGTCCCGTTTCGCCGGCAGCCCCGTGTTTCCGGTTTCCGACGAAGCGCTCAAGATCGTCTCCCGGCACAAGCCTTTGCTGGCTCAACACTTCCGCGTCGCCTGTCCCGACTGGGAGACAATCCGGTTGCTCATTGAAAAGAACCTGACTTACAAACTGGCGGCGGCCGCCGGTGTACCGATCCCCCGAACGCTGACGCCGGCCTCGATGGATGAGGTCGCCGCCTTCGCGCGCGACTTGCAGTATCCCTGCCTGGTCAAACCGGAGGAGAGCCATCGCTACTTTGCCGTGTTCAAAAAGAAAATCGTGAAGGCGCACAATGCCGATCAGTTGACGGCAGCCTGCCGGGAGGCCGAGCAGGCCGGGTTGCGGGTGATGCTCCAGGAGTTCATCCCGGGCGACGATGCGCAGGGCGTCAATTATAACTCCTATTGCTGGGAGGGCCGCCCCGTCGTTCAATTCACAGCGCAGAAGGTCCGTAGCTCGCCGCCGGAAGTCGGCTCCCCGTGCGTGGCCGTGAGCCGGGAGATTCCCGCCGTTTTCGAAAGCGGGGCGAAACTGCTGCGCGCGATGGGTTTTTACGGCTATTCCTGCACCGAATTCAAGCGCGACCCGCGCGATGGGGTCTACAAACTGCTGGAAGTAAACGGTCGCCACAATCTCTCCACGCTGCTGGCGGTGCGGTGCGGCATCAATTTTCCCTGGCTGCATTACCGCCATCTCGTGGAGGGCACGGTCCCGGGGCAGTCTCCCTATCGGGAAGGGGTGTTCTGGATCGACCTGGAGCGCGACGTGCCCTTCATTCCCCGGCGCCTCTTCAAGTACAGGGAGAGCCTGGCGCAGATTGCCTCGCCGTATTTCAAGCCGCATGTGTTTGCGGTCTACGACGCGCAGGATCGCAAACCGTTCTTCAAGCGCTATGAAAACTTCGGCAAACAGGCCATCCGGCGCTGGAGCGGGCGCGCCGCAACGGTGTGAGGGTCAAAGGAGGGTCACATGCGAAAGGATGCCATACGGGTCGAGGAGGAGCGTCTTGACGGGGTCAGGTCCATCGAGGACTACCCCAGCTTCCACGAACGCCATCGCATCTTCCCGGCTGTCTTCGGCGGGCGTGGTCATGGACGCATCCTGGATGTCGCCTCCGGGGTGGGGTGCGCCGCCCGGCGCATTCGCGACGGCTATGCCGGCGAGATCGTCTGCAACGACGTCACGCCCACCTGCCTGCGGGTGTTGAGCAAGCAGGGGCTGAAGTGTGTTTCGTTCGACATCGACGAAGAGGGGACACTTTTCCCGTTCGCAGACGGGACCTTCGACGCGGTGGTGTCCCTGGCGACCCTTGAACATGTGGTCTCCCTCGACCACCACATGAGGGAAATCCGCCGGGTGCTCTCAACTGACGGGTATCTCTACCTTTCAACGCCCAACTATGCCAGCCTGGCTTATCTCCTGCCGTACCTGAGGGGGGAGAGTTTTCACAGCCCCGCGGGAGGGGATTCCCGCTACGAGTTCTATGCGCATGTCCGCTACTTCACCTTCAAGACGCTGATCGGCTTTGTTGGTTCCTTCGGGTTCACGCCGCGGGAGGTGTACCTTCCGCTGCCGAGAAGCAGTTCGCATTACGGCAGGATGCAGGCCGGGCACCCCTGGAAAGCGTGGGCTTTTCGCGCCGCCATGAGGCTGTTGTACACGGTGGCGTCACCCCGATGGGCTTCCGAACCGGTGATCTGTTTCCAGCGGAGCGACGGCCGGCCGGCCGCGCCGTACCGCAAGATCGTGCTCTGACAGCCTGTTGAAACAGGCTGCTGAAGCGGACGGGACGCCGGTCGTATCGGTTACGAAGGGCGTCCCGCTGGAGACCGGAGAGTGTCTGCCGTCTATCTGGCGCAGCTTGGCTCCAGGACGGCTGCGGCGCGTGTCGCGGGCACCGCTCCGGCTTGCGCCCTCACGACACACGCGACGTATTGAATCTGCTCAGGCCGCAGTTCGGGAAACATCGGCAGCGACAGCAATTCCCCGGCCGCCTGCTCTGCAACGGGGAAGGTGCCCGCTGCCAGCCCGAGGTCCGAGTAGGCATCCTGCAGGTGGATCGGCACGGGGTAGTGGATGCCGTAGCCGATCCCCCGTTCCTGCAGGGCGCTCATCAACGCCTCCCGCCGGGGCGTGCGGATGGCGTAGACGTGGTAGATGTGTTCGCCATAGCCGGCTTCGTAGGGCACCGTCACGTCCTCCACGTCGTCGAACAACAGCGTGTATTCCTGCGCCGCCTTGCGCCGGGCCGCGTTGGCCTGATCCAGCCTCTTCAGCTTTACGCTGAGCACGGCGGCCTGCAGTCCGTCCATGCGGGCGTTCCAGCCGCGTATGGCATGGTCGTACTTGCGCCGCTGGCCATGATCACGAAACACGCGCGCCTTGTCGGCGATATCGGCCCGATTCGTCACGATCGCGCCGGCCTCGCCGAAGGCGCCCAGGTTCTTGCCCGGGTAGAAACTGAAGCAGCCGGCGTCCCCTATGCTGCCGGCCCGGCGTCCCTTGTACGTGGCGCCATGCGCCTGGCAGGCATCCTCGATCACCGTCACCCCGTGGGCATTCGCGATGGCCCGGATCGGGTCCATGTCCGCCATCTGGCCGTACAGGTGCACGGGAATGACGGCCCGGGTCCTGGACGTGATGGCGGCCTCAAACGCGTCGGGATCCATCGTGTAGGTGCGCGGGTCAACGTCCACCAGGACCGGCGTGGCGCCGGCCAGGCTGATGGCCTCCACGGTCGCGATAAAGGTATTGGGCACCGTGATGACTTCGTCGTCCGGGCCGATATCCAGGGCCAGCAGGGCGAGCCACAGGGCGTCCGTTCCGTTTCCCACGCCAATGGCGTGGCGGCAGCCGCAGAACTCCGCGAACTCACGCTCGAAGGTTTCCACGAACGGCCCGCCTGCGAAGGCGCTCTGTTCGATGACCGCGTGCAGGGCCGCGTCGATCTCCCCTGCGATGGCCTTGTGCTGCGCTTTCAAATCGAGAAACGGAACCTTCATCACTCTCCTCCTTTGCTGGGTTGCAGTTGCCTCATGACACGGGCCGGGTTGCCGGCGGCAACCGTGCGCGCCGGAACATCCCGGGTAACGACCGATCCGGCCCCGACCATGGCGCCCTCGCCGATGGTCACACCGCACAGCAACGTGCTGCCGGAGCCCACCGATGCCCCCCGCCGCACGACGGTGGGAATGCATTTCCAGTCCCGCTCGTCCTGGGGCCGGCCCGCCGGGTTCGTCGCCCGCGGGTACCTGTCGTTGATGAAGGTGACGGAGTGGCCGATGAAGACATCATCCTCAATGGTCACCCCTTCGCAGATGAATGTATGGCTGGACACCTTGCAGCGCGCTCCGATCGTGGCCCCCTTCTGAATCTCGACCAGGGCGCCGATGCTGGTCTCGTCGCCGATGCGGCAGCCATAGAGATTGGTGAACGCAAACACCCGGACCCCGCGGCCGAAGTGCACATTGTCCGCGATGCAGCGCGGCAGGCCCCGGGGTTCGATGGCCTCGCGGGGCGGCAGCGGCACGCCCTCCGGCAGCGGCGGCGTGGGGTCGGGGGGGACGATGCGTGCTGGCGTGCCAGGCAGTTCCCGGGTTTCCATGTTCGTTGCGGCCGCGTTCATAACACCTCCTCGTTGATGTGTGCACACTCGCAGGGCCACCGCCTGCCTGCAATCGTCCAAACCCCAAGCGATGGCTTCAACGAATCTGATGTCATCGACGGACGCCGCGGGTGGTGGCGCGCCCGGACACCGCCCGCGCCCCCGCCGGTGGCGTTCTAGGGTATTGCGAAGGGCAAGATACTCTTTCGCCCCATTGCGTGGCCTACCCCCCTGCCTTAGCGTGAATCGTGATGGGCTTGGGCAGGAGCCGCTGAACACGGCGGGAGGAGGCACCGATGGCGGTCAGTATTCTTATTGCCGAGCGGCAGGAGATGTTCGGGGATACGTTGTGCCTGTTGCTGGAAAGCGAAACCGACATGACGGTCAGTGGACGGACGGCGGACGCCCGCGAGATTCTGCCCCTGTGCGCCTCCCTGCACCCCCATGTGGTCGTCCTTGACGCCGATATGATGGGGCTCGGTTGCGCGGACATTGTGCGCCGGATTCTGCAGGGCGAGAGCCCCCCGGCGGCCGTGTGCGTGTCCCTCCACGAGGACGGCACTGAGGCGGACGTGTTCCTGCGGGCAGGCGCCGCCGCCTACCTGGGCAAGGATAGCACTCCGGCGCAGCTCACCGAGGCCATCCGCAAGGCGGCCCGTGGCGTTGCGTGCACCGTGCCGCGGTACGGAAGGCGGCCGCGCGCCGGGGGAACCAGCGGCCCGACCGCGGGAACCCCGGCGGACAAACTGACCATGCGTGAGCGCGAAATTCTGCGCCTGCTCGCCGAGGGCCGCGTGGGCAAGGAGATTGCGGACTTGCTGAAAATCAGCGTCAAGACGGTGAGCACACACCGTGTCCATATCGGGGACAAATTGGGGACGCGGAACATCGCGTTTCTGACCAAGTATGCGTTGCGCCAGGGGTTGGCGCAGGTGTGACAGGGGGCGGTGGTCCGCCCCGCGGGCTGCGGGCCGAAGGAGGTGCACGGTGACGATTCGAGTTCTACTGGCCGACGACCATGTGTTGCTGCGCGAGGGCTTGCGGCTGATCATCGACAAACAGTCGGACATGAGTGTGGTGTCGTGCGTGGGGGATGGGCGGGCCGCCGTGCAGGAGGCGGAAAAGAAACGGCCCGCCGTGGCGGTCGTCGATCTGGCCATGCCCGTGCTGAACGGCTTCGAGGCCACGCGCCAGATCGCGACGGGGCCCTATGCGCCGAGAGTCCTGTGCCTGTCGGGGCACGCCGACAGCCAGTACCTGTCCGCGGCGTTATCGGCGGGCGCCTCGGGCTACCTGATCAAGGAACATGCGGCCGAGGAACTCGTCCGTGCGATTAGAACGGTGAATCAAGGCGGCACCTATTTGAGTCCCAAGGTCGCCAACGAGGTCGTAGCCGGGTATGTGGCGTACCGCAGGACGACGCCGGATTCGTCGGTCCTGACCGGGCTCACACGCAGGGAGCGCGAGGTGCTGCAGCTCATTGCCGAGGGCCAGGAAACCGTCACCATCGCAGACCGACTTGGTACCAGCATCAAAACCATCTGCACGCACCGTGAGCATCTTCTGCGAAAGCTGCAGGTTGCAAGTGTTGCCGAGCTGACACGGCTGGCGGTGCGGGAAGGCGTCGTCGGCCTGTGACCGGGCTAGAGCTCGAGTTGCACGCGGTAAAAAGAGGCCGCGGTCCCGCCGGGGGCCTGGCGCCAGACGTTTTCCGGGCTGCTGGCCGGCAGCGCTGACGCGACAGGCTCAAACGGGGCGCCCAGTGCCGGAGCGCGGCACACCACGTAACGTCTTGTCGGGACGCTCTGCCAACGGATCGCAAGCCGGCCATCGGGCTCAACGGTCACCCGGGTGAGGCACAGGACGGAAGCGGGGTCGTTCGGCACGGTTCCCGCCTGAGACTCCTCGATGTTGCTCGCCCCGTCGCCGTCGTCGTCGTTCCCGGGTTCCAGGCCCCCGGTGCCGGCCGCATAGCGGGCTTCCCAGCTGTCGGGCAGGCCGTCGGTGTCCGCATCCGCCGGCGTGAGGGTGAGCAGGGAGGGTGCCGGGATGGCTTCTGTGAGACTGAACACGCCGTCCAGGGCACACTGCACCGTGGCGGTAATGTCCTGCGGGGCGACCGCCCAGAGGGGGGGGCGCACGGAGTAGACCATGTGAATCGGGCTGGGCGGGAGTGGGCCCGGCCACAGGATATCGCCGCCGTGCAACTCCGGGCTTCCGTCGCCGGTGACGGACACCAGCGTGAAGCCTTCCGGCAGCGTGGGCCGCCAGCGCAACGACACCAGGGTTCCGCGGTAGGTGAGGGTATTGGTGACGGTGAAGATCGTTCCCGGGTTGTAGTGCGCCAGGGCGGCTTGCAGTGCCGAGACGGCTGGCGTTGACGACCACTGGATCTCCGCCGAGAAGGGGCTTTCCACCCCGTCGCTGGTGTAGGCCGTCAGGGCGAAGAAATGGGGGGTGTCATCCGCGAGTCCGGTGAGGGTCGCGTTGGTCGCGGTGCCCACGTCCTGCCAGCTGTCATACGTTTCGGAGGCCCGTCCCCGGTACACGCGATATCCCGCCAGTGCAGACACGGCGGATCCGTCGTGATTGAGGGTGGGCGCGCTCCAGCGCAGCGTCACTTGCGCTGCCGGGAGCAGGGCCGGGCAGAGCCAGAGTGCGAGCAGTCCCGCGATCCCGCCGTTGCGGATCCAAGTGCTGTGAGTCCTGCCGCCCCGCGATGCGGTCCGAGTCGTCGTTGTGAGTGTCTTATTCATGCGTTCATTGTCGATCAACCGCGTCGAACTGTATGCAGGGGCGACTGGTGACTTTGTGTAGGGAAAGCTGGCGTCCGCCGCCGCTCGAAATTGTGAAATCCGGTACCCTACAATTCCTTGTTGCCGGGTGAAACAGAAATTCTAGGTATTGGGGTGGGTTTCGTCGTCCCCCGGGAGCGGGTCGGGACGCTCGATTGGTACCGGCGCCCGTGCCAGAGCGGCGGCGCCGAGGGCGCGGAGCGCCGGGGCTTCCAGGGTGCCGATCCAGTCGGTGGCCGCCTGGCGATCGCCGTGGGCCCAGTTGATGACCAGATTCTCCAGCGCAATGTCCTGCAGCGTCCCCTGCGGAAAGGCGGCCACCCAGTTCGCGGCCGCCTCGGGATCCTGTTGCGCCCAACGTTGCACCACGGCCACCACGGCGCGTTCCTGCGTGCCGCCGGCCGGGATGGACGAGGCCGTCAGCAGCGCGGCCTGGCCAGGATCCTGGCTCGCCCACACGGTTGCGACGAGCGCCAGGCAGTCAGCCCGCACGCCCTCATCTTCGATCTCCTGCGCCCAGCTCACTACGGCAGGGGGGGCGCTGGCCGTCATCTGCCCGACCACGCGCATCAGCAGTGCGTCCTTTTCGACACTGGGGGGGAGCCCGTCAACCAGCCCGAGGGCCTGGGCGGGATCGGCGCGCGCGAGTTCGGATCCGATCGCCAGTTGCACGCGCTCACGCAGGCCTTCGTCCTTCAGCGACTGACTCCAAGCCACGGCCTCCGGGCCCGCGTGGATAGCCCAGCCGATGCCGAGGCTCACCAGGATCCCGTCGCGCAACGCGGCATCGGCAACCCCGCTGGCCCAGGCCAGCGCCGGTTTCGGATCCCGCTCCGCCCAGTCGCTGGCGAGCAGGCCCAGGAGTTCGTCCGGCATGGCATCCGCATTCTCCTCCCGCACGGCCGCGAAACGTTCCCGCCCCATTCCGGCGGCAGCGGCGGCCGTGAGGTCCGCGATCAGCGCGGCGGAGTCAGCCACGGGAGCGACAGGCGTCAGCGACGTCTCACTCACGGCGGCGCCCGGGACCGGCTGACGGAAGGGGCGTGCCGCTGCCGCATGCCGGGATTCCGCGGGCGCTGTGGGCGCGATGTGCCTGCCGACTGTCCCGGCCGGGGAGGCGGAGGGCCGCGCGCCGGACCACCCCCAGACCGCCAGGACGGTCAGGGCGGTGGCCGCGCTCCAGTTCGCCAACCGTCGGCGGGTGGGGCGACAGGAGGGCCGGGGCCGGGATTTAACGTTCAGTCGCGTGCCGGCCCGGATCGCCTGCATGGGGAATTCGTACCTCATGGGATCACCACGACGTTGTCGAGAGTGGCTTTGCACAGTTGCCCGTCCAAGTGGCCGGTGACCGCCAGTCCGGCATAGACGGTCGAGGTCATGGTCACGGCGACCCGCGACCCGAGTTGCTTCCAGGTTGCGCCGTCTGAAGACTGGTAGGCGTAGAAATAGTTGCCGGTGCGCACGAGCCGCACCCAGTTGTTAGGCGCCGCATACCCGGCCGTGGTCTGGCCCCCGAGGCTGCCGGCTGTGGTCTTGCGGTACTGGAACCGCAGGCGGCCGTCTGCGGTCAGTGCCGTAATCGCGCAGCGCGAGGAAGCGTTAAGCGTCTCGCGGATCATCACGCCGGCCTTGGAGAGGTCCTTCAGGCGTTGCACGGAAGGCACCCGCGCCACGATTTCGCCGTCGCCGCTCATCATCTGGTATACGAAGACAAACTCATCCTTCGTGCCTGCGATGCCCTCTCCCGATCCCAGCACCGTGTAGACGCTTCCGGTCGCGCCTGCGCTGCCCGCGGCCGCCACCGGGCCCACGTCAACCCCCTGCCACGGGGGAGGGACCCCGACCACGGTCAGGGAGGCGGTCGCGGCCGCCGTGGTGCCGTCGCCGAAGAGGACGCGCGCCGTGACCGCATGCGATCCCGCCGGCGCGCCCACCCACGTATGGCGATACGGCGCCGCGTTCAGCGTCGCGAGGAGGTTCGTGCCTTGAAGAAACTGCACGTTCGACACGGTCCGGCCCTGCGCGGACACCGCGGCCTCCAGGCTCACCGTGGCCGGCGCCGTGGTGAAGACGCTGCCGTTGACCGGGGATGCCAGGGCCACGGAAGGCGCGGGCAGTGACGTGGGAGCGGTCCAGACCGCCTCGCCCGAGAACGAACTTTCCGTGCCGGCGCTGTTGTAGGCGCTGATGGCGAAGTACGTCGCGCCCGTATCCGCGATGCCGCTCAGCACGGCGGTCGTCACATTGCCGACATCCGTCACGCGGACATAGGCGCGGCTGGCGGGGCCGTGATAGACCTTGAACCCTGACAGATTGCCGAGCAGCGAGCCATCCTGGTTGTAAGTGGGCGCCTGCCAACGCAGCGTGACTTGCGCCGCCGGTGCCAGGGCGGGTCCCAGGCCCATCAGGAGCAGTGTTGCGAGCAGTTTAGCGCGCTGTTTAATGCGAGCGTTCATGGTGTGTTTCCCCTAGTTGTTTCCCGTTACCGATGTGACCGCCTCGCGCTGTTCCTCGCAGCGCCCGGCGCCCTTGTGCAGCAACTGCCGCAAGAGCGGCAGAAGATCGTATGCGGCCCGCGACTGGAGCACGTAGCCGTTGGCGCCGGCCCGGAGCGCCTCCGAAC
>CAZWQJ010000150.1:0-2665 GCA_964635825.1 uncultured Victivallales bacterium
TCTAACTTCTGCCTTCTAACTTCTGCCTTCTAACTTCTGCCTTCTCCCTTTCTCCCCATGTTGCTCCCCGGCATCCTTTTCGGTCTCGCAGCGGCCACGTGCCAGTCGCTGAGTTACCTCCAGTCGCGGCACTTCGTGGGCGCGTCACGCGAGCGGGGCGTGCTGCTGCTCTTGCTGGCCCATCTGATCCAGGGGCTGATTTGCCTGGCCCTGCTGCCGGTGTTGTGGCCGGCCACGATGCCACCCTGGCGCCAGTATGCCGTCCCGATCGTGGTGGAGAGCCTCGGCTACCTCGTGGGCCAGGCCTGCCTGTTCGCCGCCTTGCGCCGCGTGGAGGCGTCGCGCATCGCGCCCGTGCTGAGCTTCAAGATCGCGATCCTCGCGATCCTCTCGCAGGTGCTGCTGGGGCGCTCGATCACCGGCCAGCAATGGCTGGCCGTGCTGCTGGCGGTCGCAGCCGCCTGGCTGCTCCAATGGAGCGGTGGGCGCTTCACGCCGCGCACGCTGGCCACCGTGCTCCTGGGGTGCACCGGCTACGCCATCTCGGATCTCTACATCCGCGTCGCGATCGAACGCATGGCGCCGGTGCCGCCCATCCAGGCGGCGCTGACCGCCTGCGCGCTCTCCTACGCCTTCTGTGGCCTCGCCGTGCTGCCGCTCTGGTGGTGGGTGCGGCGCGTGCGCGCGGCCGACGTGCGCCAGGCCACCCCCTACGCCCTCACCTGGCTCACCAGCATGGGCTTCCTCTACCTGTGCTTCGGGCTGGCCGGCGTCATCCTCGGCAACATCGTCCAGTCCTCGCGCGGCCTGATCTCCATCCTCGTCGGCCCCTGGCTCGCGCGCCACCGCCACTGGGGCCACCTCGAGTCCGTCCAACCCCCGCATGCCATCGCCCGCCGCGCCGCCTGCGCCCTCCTCATGGTCGCCGCCGTCGCCCTCTACGTCCTCGGCGCCGCCCCATAGTATCCGCGACGCATCGTGCGGATCACGGAATGGCTCGGCACAGCCTCGCCCTCCATTTCGCGTAACAGGCGTTGGAACAAGGAACTGGAGGGCGAGGCTGTGCCGAGCCACGTGGGCCATTTCGCGTTATGCAGCCTCGCTCAGAGGCTTTCCCAATTGCCCGTCCCCAGGTTCACAAACCAGCGGGGTGCGGTGGACCCTTCCAGGAACCAGAGCCAGGCCCCATCCGAGAACCGATACAGATACGGGTACGTCGTGCTGCTGGTCCAAAGCCAGCCCATCTGCGGGTTCATGTCCCAAAAGAAGATATTCGAGGGGGTGCTGGTCCCATACCCGTACCAGTAGCCATGCTCCGGGTGCCAGATCCAGTTGCCGCCCATGTCCACGTAGGAACCAAACCAGTCCAGCCACCACCAACTGCTGCCCAGGTAGGAGGCCCCCGTCGCCCACATGCCGGACGCCGCCGACGCATAGAGATCCACGCTGGCAGTCCCGCCACCCACGATCAACACGTTGCCGTTCGCCATCAACGGGGCCGTGTGATAGGACCGCGCGCGCGACAAAAGGCCCGCCTTCGACCACTTGCCGGTGGTCACGTCGTAGAGCTCCGCGCTGGAGAGTGTGGTGCTGTTCGTCCCGGTACCACCCGTCACCAGCAGACGGGTGCCGCCGAGCAACAACGTCGCCGTGTGATGGTAGCGTGCCGTGGCCATGCCATTGGTCGGCGTCCACACGCCCGTGGCCGGATCGTAAAACGCCGCGCTGTTCGTCGGCAGCGACCCCAGTCCGCCGCCGGTGGTCAGCACCTTGCCGTTGGGCAACAGCGTGGCCGTGTGATTCGACCGCTTCCCCGGAAGCGCCCCCGTCGCGCTGAACGTCCCCGAGGTCGTGTTGTACACCTCCGCGCTGCTCACGAATGTGCCAATCGCGCTCACCCCACCGGCCAGCAGCACGTTCCCATTCTGCAGCAGTGTGGCCGTGTGCGAGGAGCGCTTGCTGGTCATCGTCCCCGTCGCCGTCCACGTCCCTGTCGCCGGGTTGAACAACTCGGCACTGTTCTGAAAATTGGTTGTCGCGGAATTGAAGCTGCCGGTCACCAGCACCTTGCCGTTGTTCAGCAAGGTCGCCGTGTGGTAGACGCGCGCCATCGTCATCGAATTGGTCGTCTTCCACGTTCCGGCCGCGGGGTCGTAAATCTCGACGCGAGCGAGCGCGCCACTCGTGCCCGTGCCCCCCGCCACCAGCACCCGGCCATCGTTCAACCGCGTCGCCGTATGCCCCCAGCGCGCCGTCACCAGAGATGCCGTCCCCGTCCAACTCTCCGTCACCGGATCGTAGAGCTCCGCGCTCGCGAGAACGCTGCCCCCAGAAGAACCACCCGCCACCAGTACCTTCCCGTTCGCCAGCAATGTCGCCGTCATCAAACTGCGTGACTGCGCCATGGAGTGGGCGGTCGTCATCCCGCCCCCGCCGGCACCCGCCACGAGCGCCCCACTCACCACCATCGCCACCGAGATCCACATCCCACGCCAAAGGCTTTGACTCATAGCAAGCGCCTCCTTTGTGTATGGTTTATCCATTTCTCAAAATGAATACACGAACAATCCACGATGGAACCAGTATACTAACGAGACAACCCCCTCGCCCATCATGACCACATGAGTAGCGCCCGGGCTGCGCACGGGCGCAAGCGCACCCCCAG
>CAZWQJ010000150.1:2765-11071 GCA_964635825.1 uncultured Victivallales bacterium
TGCCGCTTGAGTAGCGCCCGGGCTGCGCACGGGCGCAAGCGCACCCCAGACAGTCACGCGTGCCGCTTGAGTAGCGCCCGGGCTGCGCACGGGCGCAAGCGCACCCCAGACAGTCGCGCGTCACGCGTGCCGCTTGGGTAGCGCCCGGGCTGCGCACGGGCGCCATCGCGCCGCATGAGAAGCAGGGATCACAAAAAAGCCCGGCCGTCGCGGCCGGGCTTCAAGGGAGGAGTCCGCCAGGGCCGGGACTATGCCAGCGCCTTGAACGCCACGCAGACGTTATGGCCGCCGAAGCCCAGCGAATTGTTCAGCGCCGCCTTCACCGGCACGCGGCGCGCGGTGTTCGGCACGTAGTCCAAATCGCAATCCGGGTCCGGCGTCGTGTAGTTGATCGTCGGCGGAATGATGCCGTTCTTGATCACCATCGCGCACACCGCCGATTCAAACCCGCCGGCCGCCCCAAGCAAGTGCCCGGTCATCGACTTGGTCGAGCTGATCATCGTCTTGCGAGCCGCGTCTTCGCCCAGCGCGAGCTTGATGACCTTGGTCTCAGTCTTGTCATTGAGCGGGGTGCTCGTGCCGTGCGCATTGATGTAATGCACGTCGCCCGGGTTGAACCCCGCCTCTTTCATCGCCAACTTCATCGACCGCGCCCCCGCCTCGCCGCTCTCCATGGGCGCCGTGATGTGGCTCGCATCGCACGACTGGCCAAACCCGGCCACCTCGCAATAAATCGTCGCGCCACGCGCCTTCGCGTGCTCCAACTCCTCAATGACCAGGATGGCCCCGCCTTCGCCGATCAGGAACCCATCGCGATCGCGATCAAACGGGCGGCTCGCATGCGTCGGGTCGTCATTGCGCGTCGTCAGCGCCCGCATATTGCCGAACCCGGCCACGCCCAACTCGCAGACCGCCGCCTCGGCACCACCCGCCAGCATGATGTCCGCTTCGCCGCACTGAATGTGCCGCATTGCCATGCCCACCGAATGCGCCGCCGACGCACAGGCCGACACAATGCAGTAGTTCGGCCCCTGCATGTTGAAGCGAATGGCCACCAGGCCCGACGCCATGTTGGAAATCATCTGCGGAATCATGAACGGCGAGCAGCGCCCCGGGCCCTTCTGCATCAGCACCGCGTGCTGCTCCTGCAACGTCATCAGCCCGCCAATGCCCGACGACACCGTCGCCCCCATCCGCTCCGGATTCTCTTTCGTCAGGTCCAGCCCCGAATCCGTCACCGCCAACTGCGCCGCCGCCACCGCAAAGTGCGAGAAGACATCCATCCGGCGCTGTTCCTTCTTCGGAATGAACGCGTCGATGTCAAACTCCACCACTTCCGCCGCGATCTGGCTGTCGTAGGCACTCGGATCGAAACGCTGGATGCGACGCGCCCCGGACGTGCCGGCGAGCAACCGCTCCCACACCGTCGCGCGCGAACAGCCCAAAGGCGACACGAAACCTATCCCGGTGACGACAGCACGTCTCATGGCAACTTCCCCGCGGCGCTCGCCGTCTCAGGCGCACGCCACCTTCAACACCCAACGCGTCTCAACTCTAAACAAAGACGGAGCGGCACGGGCCGCTCCGATTGGTCCGGACAACCCTCAGGATCAACCCCCGAAGCCCTTGTCCTTCAAGTACTGAATCACGGCGCCGACATTCGTCAGCTTCTCGGCATCTTCATCCGGAATCTCAGCCCCAAATTCCTCTTCGAATGCCATGACCAGCTCGACGGTATCCAGCGAATCCGCGCCCAGGTCTTCGATAAACGACGCCGTCGGCGTCACCTGGTCGGCATTCACTCCGAGCTGTTCGACGATGATCTCCTTGACCTTATCTTCCAGTGCCATTGCAGTACTCCTTCTTCTTCGAGATTAGGCGGGACTCCCCGCTCACATCACCATGCCACCATTAACCGAGACGACCTGACCCGTTATGTACGCGGAATCTTCTCCCACCAGGAACACAACCGCGCGGGCAACGTCGCGCGCCAGCCCAAAGCGATTCAGCGGGATCGCCGCCAACATCTGCTTCTTGACCTCTTCGGGCAACGCCTCCGTCATTTTTGTTTCGATGAAGCCCGGGGCCACGGCATTGGCCCGCACGTTGCGGCTGGCCAACTCCTTGGCGACCGACTTGGTCAGCGCAATCACTCCTGCTTTTGAAGCCGCATAGTTACACTGGCCGGCGTTGCCGATCAAGCCAATAATCGAGGCGATATTGACGATGGCGCCGCCGCGCTGCTTCATCATCGCCTTCGAGACCGCCTTCGTAAACAGGAAGGTTCCCGTGAGGTTGACGGTGATGACCGCGTTCCAGTCCTCTTCACTCATGCGGGCCAGGAACGTGTCCTTGGTGATCCCCGCGTTGTTCACGAGAATGTCGATGCGCCCGCACTGCGCCAGGGCCGCCGCCACCGCCGCATTGACCGACTCGCCCTTGCTCACATCGGCGTCCAGGCAGATGGCCTTGCGGCCACGGGCCTTGACGGCCTCCGCCGTGTCCGTCAGCCACTCGGCCTTCACGTCGCACAGCACGAGGTCCGCGCCTTCCGCAGCCAACTCCTCGGCGATCGACCGTCCGATGCCGCGGGCCGCCCCGGTCACCAACGCAATCTTGCCTTCCACAGCACCCATGGTCATGCCTCCCATTCGGCGGTCTTCAGGGCCGCCACCGTCTTCTGCAGGCTGTCCCGGTCCTGCACATTCACCGTCCGGGCCTCGGGCTGCGTGCGCTTGACCAGGCTGGACAACACCCGCCCCGGGCCGCACTCCACATAGCCGCCAATGCCCTGCGCGGCAAACCACTCAATGCAGGTGAACCAGCGCACCGGCGAGGTCACCTGCAGCACCAGGTCGCGCCGCATCTGGTCCGGATCGCGATGCGGCTGGCCCGTGACGTTGGAAAGCACCGTGATCCGCGGGGTCTGGAACGGAATGCCCGCCAGCACCGCGGCCAGGCGCTCGGCGGCCGGCTTCATCAGCCGCGAGTGGAAGGCGCCCGCCACCTCCAGCACCACCGTCTTCTTGGCGCCGGCGGCGCGCGCCAGAGTATCCGCCTGGCCCATCAGTTCCTTGGGCCCCGAAAGCACCGTCTGTTCGCGGGAATTCAGGTTGGCGACTTCCACGCCCGCCTGCACCGCCACCTCCGCGCAGCGCTCGGGGGCCAGGCCCATGATGCTGATCATGCCGCCCGGAGTCGCGTCGCACGCCTCCTGCATGAAGCGCCCACGCGCTTCCAACGCCTTGAGCGTGTCCGCATAGCTCAGCGCGCCGGCCATGTGCAGCGCCGTCCACTCGCCGAGGCTCAGCCCGGCCGTGCCCGCAAACCCCACCCCCGGCAACTCCGCCTGCAGCGCCGTGTAACACGCCATGCTCGCCACAAAAATGCCCGGCTGGCAGTTGCTGGACTTCGTCAGCGCCTCTTTCGGACCGTCGAAGCAGATCGTCGACAGCCCGTAGCCCAGCGCCTCATCGGCCTGCGTGAACAGCGCCCGGCACGCCGGGTAGGCCTCCGCCAGATCCTTCGCCATCCCCACCGCCTGCGCACCCTGACCCGCAAACAAGACTGCCTTACCGGCCATATTTCCACTCCACTACGGTTGCTCCCCATGTGAACCCGCCGCCGAATGCAATCAGCAGCAGGACGTCACCATCACGGATCCGGCCGTCCCGCACGGCCTCATCCAGCGCCACCGGGATCGACGCGCCCGACATGTTGCCGACGCGGTCGAGATTGATGCAGAAGCGATCCAGGCCAACCCCCAACCGGCTGGCAATCGCGGAAATGATGCGCAGGTTGGCCTGGTGCGGAATCACCCACTTCACGTCCGCCATGGTGAGCCCCGCCCGCGCCAGCGCCTTCTGGCCCGCGTCGCACATGCAACGCACCGCGTGCTTGAAAACCTCGTTGCCCTGCATCTTCATGAAATGCAGGCGCTTTTCCAGCGTCTCGGCCGACGCCGGATGGCGGCTGCCGCCGCCCGGAATGTTCAGCAGCTCCGTCAGGTTGCCGTCGGAGCCGGCGATCGCGCTCATGATCCCGCGGCCGGACGCGTCCGCTTTGAGCACCACCGCGCCGGCGCCGTCGCCAAACAGCACGCACGTCGCGCGATCCTGCCAGTCCGTCACGCCACTGAGCTTCTCGCCCCCAATCACCAGCGCGATCTTGCCCCCGCCGCTGGCCAGGTAGCGATAGCCCACATCCAGCGCATACAAAAACCCGGAACAGGCCGCTTCCAGATCGAAGCAGAACGCATTCTTCGCGCCAATCAACCCCTGCACAAAACAGGCCGTACTCGGAAAGGGCATGTCCGGCGTCACCGTCGCCACCACAATCAGGTCCACCTCTTCCGGCGTGACCCCCGCCACCTCCAGCGCCCGCTTCGCCGCAATCGCCGACATATCTGAAGTCGCCTGCTCCGCCGACGCGATGTGCCGTTCGCGAATCCCCGTGCGCGTCACGATCCACTCATCCGTGGTCTCGACGATCTTCTCCAGATCGGCGTTCGTCATGATCCGCTCCGGCAGGTACGAACCCGTGCCGATGATCCCGATCGTGGGCCGCGTCTGCGTCATGGCTTCATCGCTCCTTCAATCGTGGCGATGCGCTCCACGATGGTCTCATTCAGATGGTGGTGAACGGATTCCGAGGCCACCCGGATCGCGTGGCGGATGGCCAGCGCCGACGAGGCCCCATGGCTGATGATGCAGGTGCCATTGACACCCAGCAGCGGCGCCCCGCCGTACAGCTCCGGGTCCATCCGCTGCTTCATGGACTTGAGGGCCCCGCTCAACAGCAGCGCCCCCAGCATCCGCAGCGGCGTCCGCTTGAATTCCCGCTTGAGCCAGTGCGTGATCGCGTGCGCCACGCTCTCGCTCGTCTTTAAAATGATATTGCCGACAAAGCCGTCGCAGACCGCCACGTCCGTCTCGCCCTTGAACAGGTCGTGACCTTCGACGTTGCCGCGGAAATGCAGGGGCGACTCCTCCAGCAGCTTGAAGGCGCCCTTGGTGATCTCGTTGCCCTTGATGTCTTCGCCGCCAATGCTGACCAGGCCCACAACCGGCTTCGCCTGCCCCAGCATGAGCTCGGCGTAGACGCTGCCCATGATCCCGAATTGCAGCAGCAGGACAGGCTCGCAGTCCGTATTGGCACCGGCGTCCAGCAGCACCAGCGGGCGCCCCTGCGTCGGCATCACCGTGGCAATCGCCGGCCGGGCCACCCCGTCCAGGGTGCGCAGCTTCAGCGTGGCCGATACCACCACCGCCCCCGTGTTGCCGGCGGATACCATCGCATCCGCTTCCCCGTGCTTCACCAAGTCAATCGCCCGGTTAATCGAGGAATCGCGCTTGCGGCGAACCGCCAACGCCGGAGACTCATCCATGCCAATCGCTTCCGAGGCATGAACGATCGTGATCTTGTCCGGGAGCGCCTCGGAGCCTAGCTCCTGCCGAATGCGCTGCTCGTCGCCGACCAGGAGAATCTTGGAGACGGACGGCACAAGCCGGGCCGCCTCCAGCGTCCCCCGCACGACTTCTCGCGGCGCAAAATCGCCGCCCATCGCATCGACAGCCACGCGCATGGCGAAAACCAGCTTACGCGGTTTCCACGGTCAGCACCTGCCGGCCGCGGTAAAATCCGCAGGACGGACAGACCCGGTGCGGGAGATGCGGCGCCCCACACTGCGGACACGGCTTACCGGTCCGCACATGAACCCGATGCGACGCTTTGCGCATCCGCAAGCGACTTTTCGATACTTTCCTCTTAGGAACGGCCATCGCGCTCTCCTGCTACTGGGCACTCCACTGGTCCAACGCGGCCCAGCGATTGTCGTCCGGCGGTGCGCATTCGCATGTCGCCTCGTTCAAGTTCTTCCCGCATCGGTCGCACAGTCCCTTGCATTCAGACCGACACACCGGATAGACGGGAAAGGCGAGGATCATAGCTTCGCGAACATCCTCGGTCAAGTCCACAGACTCCATGTCGGTTGTCGCGTGCGATTTCCCGTGTAACGCCTTCTCCTCGTGGATCTTGGCGAGCTCTTCCGTGCCCGAATCCTCCATCCGGCGCACCCATTGTTGTCCATCGGTCGTCAATTCCCAGGCCCGATCGAAGTGGCGCTCATCGACCACTTGGCGGCAGCGCACATCGCACCGCCGGCAATGGCAATCCACCTCGCAACGCAGCGTGCCCGTGATGATGAGGGCGCCCGAGACGCGCACCGCGTGCAGGTGATACGCCACCGGGGTCACCACCTCCACATCCTCCGGCACGCCCCACTCCATCGCCTCCACCGCGATCTCACCGTCGTAGTCGCGCCCCGTCGCCGTGACATCGCTCAACCGGATGATCATGGACGCCGCTCCCGCAGTTTCGCCGCCAGCGCCGCCATCACCACCGGCGGCACAAACTCACTCACGTCCGCCCCCAACAGGGCCACTTCCTTGACCATGCTCGAACTCACATAGCTCTGCGTCTCGCTCGGCATCATAAAAAGCGTCTCGATCTCCGGCGCCAGTTTGCGGTTCGTCAGCGCCATGCGAAACTCATACTCAAAATCGGAGTAGGCCCGCAGCCCACGGATCAGCACGCTCACCCCGCGCTGGCGGGCATGATCGATCAGCAGCCCATCGAACGATTCCACCGTCACATTCGGCAGCGTCCGCGAGGCTTCCCGCGTCAAGGCCATGCGCTCCTCCAAACTGAAAAGGGTGGTCTTCGAGGAGGCGGCCACCACGGCAATGATCACCCGCTCGAAAATCCCCGCGCTGCGCCGCATCAAATCGAAGTGGCCCAGGGTCACCGGGTCGAAGGTCCCCGCATACATCGCTTCCTGCTTCATGTGCTCGCCCCTTCTGACGTCCGCTCCAGAATGCGGAGCCGGCTGCCACCGTAGCGCCGGTCGCGGATCAGTGTCCAGCCCGCGCGCTCCACCGCCGCCTCCCCGTCGCGCTGCTCCATCGCCAGCCACCCCCCCGGCACCACCACCTCGCCCACCTCCAGCGCGTCCAGCAACCGACGCCACGTCTCAACCGCCTCCGGCGCTTTCACGTCTTTCGCATAGGGCGGATCCGCATAGACCAGATCGAAGCCCGGATTCGCAAACCCCCGCCGCAACACCTTCAGCACGTCCCCACGCACCAGGCGCCCTTCCCCACGGCAAAGCACCCGCACGTTCTCCTCCAGGCACCGCAGCGCCGTCGGGTGAAACTCCACCCAACACACATGCCCGGCACCCCGACTCCAGGCCTCGATCCCCACCGCCCCCGATCCCGCATACAAATCGAGAAACCGCGCCCCCCCCAGTCGGGGCGCCACCATCGAAAATAGACTCTCCCGCACCCGGTCCTGCGTCGGCCGCAAGCCCGCGCGCGGAACTTTCAAGATCCGCCCCCGCAATTCACCGCCGGTAATCCGCATGGCCATCCATAGTAGGCCATCGCGCCCACCGCTGCAATACCCCCCATTCACCTGTCCCCTCATCCCTGGCGCGATGCCTCCAGATGAAGCGTGGCATGAGACAGGCGGGAGATCGGCGTGTACGAGTACGTGTATGAGTACGGCTGGAGAAGCCAACCCCATACTCGTACACATACTCGTACACGTGAATCTCTTCGGGTTTCCTACGCAATCGAACATCGAACATTCAACATCGAACGCCCAACGTCGAAGTCGGGCGCAGATCCGGACTTCGGTGTTCGATGTTGGATGTTCTGTGTTCGATGTTCATGGACAGTATGTTACGACCAAAACCCGATGCAGGTGTATCCGATCAGGGGGCCACATCAGCGTCAATCCGCGTTCATCAGCGGTTTCCGTGCCTCCCCCCATTCACCTGTCCCTCGATTTTCCTCGTTTCGGGCCACGATTTGTCAAATCCTGGCACACGATCTGCTGATTACATCAGGCATGAGCATGAAAATACGATTTTTGGGGCTGGCGGCGGGGGTGGCTGTCACGATTTGCACCGGTTGCGCCACGAATTATACAGCGATGATGCGGGTAACGCCGACCCAGGCCTGGGATTCTCGCTCTGCCGATGAACTTTTTATGGATCTGAACCGGGCCGCCCCGTTCCCGGTGGCGGCTGGCGATTTCGTCATCAACAAGGCCAATGACGGGCCCAGTTGCTGGATTTGCCTGGATGACCCCGCCAAGACCAAGCTTTTACTGAAGAGCCTGCGCTCGAATCCGGACTGGAAAGTCACGTCGGTCGGGAAGGTGAATCGGCAGTCGCGCACCCTGTTTGGCCTGGCGCCCGAGGCCGGATCCGCCATTCCGGGCCGCACCCAGTCGGTCTATGA
>CAZWQJ010000151.1:0-11037 GCA_964635825.1 uncultured Victivallales bacterium
GTTCGGAGGCGCTCCGGGCCGGCGCCAACGGCTACGTGCTCCAGTCGCGGGCCGCCTACGATCTTCTGCCTCTCTTGCGGCGGCTGCTGCACAAGAGCAATGGGCGCTGTGAGGAACGGCGGGAGTCGGTCACATCGGCAACGGGAAACAACTAGCGGGAAACACAACATGAACGCTCGAATGAAACACCGCACGAACCTGATCGCAGCACTCGTCCTGATCGGTCTGGAACCCGTCCTGGCACCGGCGGCACAAGTCACGCTACGGTGGCAGGCGCCCACGTACAACCAGGACGGCTCGCCGCTCGGCAATCTGGCCGGGTTCAAGGTCTATCACGGCCCCGCCAGCCGCGCCTATGTCCGCGTGACGGACGTCGGCAATGTGACGACCGCCGTGCTGAGCGGCATCGCGGATACGGGCACGACCTACTTCGCCGTCAGCGCCTACAACAGCGCCGGCACGGAAAGCTCGTTCTCGGGCGAGATGGTCTGGACCGCTCCCACGTCACTGCCCGCACCCTCCGTGGCCCTGGCATCCCCGGCCAACGGCAGCGTCTTCACTACGGCGCCGGCCATGGTTAGCCTCGAGGCCGCGGTGTCCGCGCAGGGCCGAACCGTGTCGAATGTGCAGTTCCTGCAAGGCACGAACCTCCTCACGACGCTGAACGCGGCGCCTTACCGCCATACATGGGCGGGCGTACCGGCCGGATCGCACGCAGTCACGGCGCGCGTCCTCTTTGGCGACGGCGCCACGGCGGCCGCGACCACGTCCCTGACCGTGGTCGGAGTCCCTCCCCCCTGGCAGGGGGTTGACGTGGGCCCGGTGGCGGCCGCAGGCAGCGCAGGCACGACCGGGAGTGTCTACACGGTGCTGGGATCGGGCGCGGGTATCGCGGGTACGAAGGATGAGTTCACGTTCGTCTACCAGATGATGAGCGGCGACGGCGAAATCGTGGCACAGGTGCCTTCCGTACAACGCCTGAAGGACCTGTCCAAGGCCGGCGTCATGATTCGCGAGACGCTCAACGCTTCCTCGCGCTGCGCGATTACGGGCCTGACGGCAGACGGCCGACTGCGGTTCCAGTATCGCAAGGCCACAGCCGGGAGCCTCGGGGGCCAGACCACGGCCGGGTATGCGGCGCCGAACAACTGGGTGCGCCTCGTGCGTACCGGCAACGACTTTTGCGCCTACCAGTCTTCAGACGGCGTGACCTGGAAGCAACTCGGCTCACGGATCGCTGTGACCATGACCTCGACGGTCTATGCCGGGCTGGCGGTCACCGGCCACTTGGACGGGCAACTGTGCAAAGCCACTTTCGACAACGTCGCGGTGATCCCATGAGTTACGCCCTGACGACGCAGACATCCCGGACTGACACGCGCGTGCGCCAGTCCTCCCGGCCCATGCCGGCGAACCACCCCATCCGCCGCCGCATGGCGATCTGGGGAGCGGCGGGTGTCCTGGCCGTCCTGGGAGTGTGGGGTTGGCCGGAGTCGCTCCCCTCGTCCGCTCGGTCCGGTACGGTGAGTCCGCGCGCCGCCCTCCCGCCACCGGTGGTGTCCCGGCGCACCGCAGCGCCGCAGCCCCGCCGTCAGCCGTCGCCCAGCGCCGCCACGCACGACACCCCGGCGACGCCGGGCATCCAGGCGGTGGACGCCACCGCGGCGATCGCGGAGCTCACGGCCGCCGCTGCCGCCGGAATGGGGCAGGACCGTTTTGCGGCCGTCCAGGCTGATAATACGGATGTCCTGCCAGGCGAACTCCTGGGCTTGCTCGCCGCCGACTGGGCGGGACAGGATCCGGAACCTGCGCTGGCCTGGGCCAGCGGGGCTGCCGATGTCGCGTTGCGCGACGAGATCCTGGTGAGCCTAAGCATCGGCTGGGCAACCCGCGCCGGCCCGGAGGCCGTCGCCTGGAGCCAATCGCTGAAGGACGAAGGCCTGCGTGAGCGCGTACAACTGGCGATCGGATCCGAGCTCGCGCGCGCCGATCCCGCCCAGGCACTCGCGCTGGTTGACGGGCTCCCCGCCAGCGCCGAAAAGGACGAGTTGCTGAAGCGCGTGGTCGGGCAGATGACGGCCAGCGCCCCCCCTGCCGTGGTGAGTTGGGCGCAGGAGATCAAAGACGAGGGCGTGAGGGCTGAATGCCTGGCGCTCGTCGCAACCGTGTGGGCGAACCAGGAACCGGGCCAGGCCGCGCTACTGACGGCCTCGTCCATCCCGGCCGGCGGCACGCAGGAACGCGCCGTGGTGGCCGTGGTTCAACGCTGGGCTCAACAGGATCCCGAGGCGGCCGGGAACTGGGTGGCCGCCTTCCCGCAGGGGACGCTGCAGGATATTGCGCTGGAGAATCTGGTCATCAACTGGGCCCACAGTGATCGCCAGGCGGCCAGCGACTGGATCGGCACCCTGGACGCCCCGGCGCTCCGCGCCCTGGGCGGCGCAGCCCTGGCGCGAGCGCCGATCCCGATCGAGCTTGCCGACCCGCTCCCCGCGGACGACGAAGCCCACCCCAATACCTAGAATTCCTGTTTCACCCGGCAACAAGGAACTGTAGGGTACCGGATTTCACATTTTCGACAGGCGGCGAACGCCAGCTTTCCCTACATAAAGTCACCAGTCGCCCCTGCATACAGTCCGACGCGGTTGATAGACAATGAACGCATGAATAGGACACTCACAACAACGAACAGGACCGCATCGCGGGGCGGCAGGACTCACATCACGTGGATCCGCAACGGCGGAATCGCTGGACTGCTCGCACTCTGGCTCTGCCCGTCACTGCTCCCGGCAGCACAAGTGACATTGCGCTGGACCCCACCCACGCTCAATCATGACGGGTCCGCCGTGTCTGCATTGGCGGGGTATCGCATTTACCAGGGACGGACTTCCGAAACGTATGATAGTTGGCAGGACGTGGGCACCGCGACCAACGCGACCCTCACCGGACTTCTGGACAGCACCCCCTATTTCTTCGCGCTCACGGCCTACACCAGCGACGGGGTTGAAAGCCCCTTCTCGGCGGAAGTCCAGTGGTCTTCAGCGCCAGCCGTCTCGGCGCTGCAAGCCGCCATGGCGCACTACAACCCGGGGACCCTTTTCACCGTCACCAATACCCTCAGTTACCGCGGAACCCTGGTGTCGTTGTGCTGGCGGCCCACGCTGCCGGAAGGCTTCACGCTGGTGTCCGTCACCGGCGACGGAAGCCCGGAGTTGCACGGCGGCGATATCCTGTGGCCGGGCCCACTCCCGCCCAGCCCGATTCACATGGTCTACTCCGTGCGCCCCCCCCTCTGGGCGGTCGCCCCGCAGGCCATTACCGCCACGGTTCAGTGTTCCCTGGACGGCGTGTTCAGTCTCACGGAAGCAATCCCGGCACCCTCCCTGATCACCATCACGCCGGCGGATGCGGACGCCGACGGTCTGCCCGACAGCTGGGAAACCCACTATGCGGCCGGCTCCGGCGGACTGGAACCCGGGAAGGACGACGACGGCGACGGGGCGAGCAACATTGAGGAGTCTCACGCGGGAACCATGCCGAACGACCCCGCTTCCGTCCTGTGCCTGACCCGGGTGACCCTTGAGCCCGACGGCCAGATTGCCATCCGGTGGCAGAGCGTCCAGGCAAGACGCTACGTGGTGTGCCGCGCGCCATCACTGGGCGCCCCGTTTGTGCCTGTCGCGTCAGCACTCCTGGCCAGCAGCCCGGAAAACGTCTGGCGCCATGCTCCTGGCGAAACTGCAGCCTCTTTTTACCGGGTACAACTTGAGCCCTAGCACGGTCACAATCCGACGACGCCTTCCCGCACCGCCAGCCGCGTCAACTCGGCGACACTCGCGACCTGCAGCTTCCGCAGAAGATGCTCGCGATGCGTGCATACGGTTTTGATGCTCGTTCCAAGCCGGTCTGCGATGGCAACGGTTTCCTGGCCCTCGGCAATGAGCTGCAGCACTTCGCGCTCCCTTCGCGTGAGCCCGGTCAGGACCGATGAATCCGGCGTCGTCTTGCGGTACGCCACATACCCGGCCACAACCTCGTTGGCTACCTTGGGACTCAAATACGTGCCGCCTTGGCTCACCGTTCGAATCGCACGGACGAGTTCCTCGGCCGCATGTTCCTTGATCAGGTAGCCCGAGGCGCCCGCCGATAACGCCGCGGACAGGTACTGGCTGTCGGCGTGCCCCGACAGGCACAGGACTCTCGGCGCATAGGGCCCCGTCGCGATCTGGCGCGTGGCCTCGAAGCCGTTCAGCACGGGCATGGCCAGATCGACGACCGCCACGGCGGGCCGTTTCTTTTCCGCCTCCTGCACGGCGGCCCGCCCATCCCCCACGCACGACACCACACTCATGTCCGACTGTTTGTCGATGATCAGCCGCAAGCCCTCGCGCAGCAACACATGGTCGTCGGCCAGTAGAACTCGAATCGTCACCGTGCACCTCCTTCGGCCCGCAGCCCGCGGGGCGGACCACCGCCCCCTGTCACACCTGCGCCAACCCCTGGCGCAACGCATACTTGGTCAGAAACGCGATGTTCCGCGTCCCCAATTTGTCCCCGATATGGACACGGTGTGTGCTCACCGTCTTGACGCTGATTTTCAGCAAGTCCGCAATCTCCTTGCCCACGCGGCCCTCGGCGAGCAGGCGCAGAATCTCGCGCTCACGCACCGTCAGTTTGTCTGCCGGGTTTCCCGCGGTCGGGCCGATGGATTCCCCGGCGCGCGGTCGCCTTCCGTACCGCGGCGCGTTGAACGCAACGCCGCGAGCCGCCTTGCGGATGGCATCGATGAGCTGTGCCGGGGTGCTACCCTTGCCCAGGTAGGCCGTGGCGCCGGCCTGCAGAAACGCATCCGCCTCCGTGCCGTCCTCGTGGAGGGACACGCACACGGCCGCCGCGGGGTTCCCGCCATGCAGTATCCGTCGCACGGTATCCGCACAGCCGAGTCCCATCATATCCGCATCCAGTACGACCACGTGGGGGTGCAGGGAGGCGCACAGGGGCAGAATCTCGAGGGCGTCCGCTGTCCGGCCAACGACGGTCATATCCGTTTCGCCTTCCAGCAACAGGCACAACGTATCCCCGAACATCTCCTGCCGCTCGGCAATAAGTATACTGACCGCCATCCGTCGCCTCCTTCCATGGTCCCGCGACTCCGGCCCAACCCGATGATGTTTCACGCTAAGGCAGGGCCGTTGGCCACGCAATGGGGCAAAAGACTAACTTGTGCTTCGCAATACCCTAGAGGGCCACCGACGGAGGCGCGGTTTGTTCTTGGGTGTGGCGACGCTCGCAGTGTCCGTCGATGATGTCAGATTCGTTGAAGGCATCGCTTGGGGTTTGGACGATTGCGGGCACGCGGCGGCCTTGCGAGTGTGCATACATCAACGAGGAGGTGTTATGAACGCGGTCGTAACGAGCATGGAAACCCTGGAACGACCTGGCAAGCCAGCACGCATCGTCACTCCCGCCCCCGCGCCGCCGTCACCAGAGGGCGCGCCGCGCACGCCCCGCGAGGCCATTGAACCCCGGGGCCTCCCACGCTGCATCGCGGACAATGTGTGCTTCGGCCGGGGGGTCCGCGTGTTTGCGTTCACCAATCTCTATGGCTGCCGCATCGGCGACGATACCAGCATCGGCGCCCTGGTCGAGATTCAGAAAGGGGCCACGATCGGCGCGCGCTGCAAGGTGTCCAGCCATACATTCATCTGCGAAGGAGTGACCATCGAGGATGATGTTTTTATCGGCCACTCCGTCACGTTCATCAACGACCGTTACCCGCGGGCGACGAACCCGGAGGGCCAGCCCCAGGACGAGCGGGATTGGAAATGCGAACCCACCGTCGTACGGCGGGGGGCATCGGTAGGGTCCGGCAGCACGCTGCTGTGCGGCGTGACCATCGGCGAGGGCGCCATGGTCGGGGCCGGATCGGTCGTCACCCGGGATATTCCGGCGCGCACGGTCGCCGCCGGTAACCCGGCCCGTGTCATGAGTCAACTGTAACCCAGCCAAGGAGGATCGTGATGAAGGTTCCTTTTCTCGACCTGAGAGCGCAACACGAGCCCATCGCAGCGGAGATCGACGCGGCCCTGCACGCCGTCATCGAACAGAGCGCCTTTGCGGGCGGGCCGTTTGTGGAGACGTTCGAACGGGAGTTCGCGGAGTTCTGCGGCTGCCGCCACGCCATTGGTGTGGGCAACGGAACGGACGCCCTGTGGCTCGCCCTGCTGGCCCTGGGGATCGGCCCGGACGACGAAGTCATCACAGTGCCCAATACCTTCATCGCGACTGTGGAGGCCATCAGTCTGGCCGGTGCCACGCCGGTCCTGGTGGACGTTGACCCGCGCACCTACACAATGGATCCCGAAGCATTTGAAGCCGCCATCACCTCCAGGACCCGGGCGGTCATTCCCGTACACCTGTACGGTCAGATGGCGGACATGGACCCGATCCGCGCCATCGCGCATGCCCACAGGCTGATGGTGATCGAGGATGCGTGCCAGGCGCACGGCGCCAAGTACAAGGGACGCCGGGCAGGCAGCGTGGGTGATGTCGGCTGCTTCAGTTTCTACCCGGGCAAGAACCTGGGCGCCTTCGGCGAAGCCGGCGCGATCGTGACGGATCGGGCCGAGGTCGCCGACAAGGCACGCGTGCTGCGCGATCATGGCCAGCGACACAAGTACGACCATGCCGTACGCGGCTGGAATGCCCGCATGGACGGACTGCAGGCCGCCGTGCTGAGCGTAAAACTGAAACGGCTGGATCAGGCCAACGCAGCCCGGAGGAAGGCGGCGCATGATTACGCGCTGTTGTTAGACGACGTGGAGAACGTGACGCTGCCCTACGAAGCCAGCTACGCCGAGCATATCTACCACGTCTACGCCATCCGCACGCCGCAGCGGGAGGCGTTGATGAGCGCCCTGAAGGACCGGGGAATCGGCTACGGTATCCACTACCCCGTGCCGATCCACCTGCAGGATGCCTACTCGGACCTCGGGCTCACACCGGGCACCTTCCCCGTTGCCGAGCAGGTGGCCGAGGAATTGTTGTCGTTGCCGATGTTCCCGGGGCTCCGGCCTGAGCAGATTGAATATGTCGCGTCTGTCGTGAGGGCACAAGCCGGGGAGGCACCCGCAGCGTACGCCGCAGCCCTGGAGCCGAGTTTCGCCAAGTAGACGGCAGCCAGCGGAATCAAAGCACGATCTTGCGGTACCGCGCAGCCGGATGGCCGTTACTCCGTTGGAAACAGATCACCGGTTCCGAAGCCCATCGGGGTGATGCCACCGTGTACAACAGCCTTATGGCGGCGCGAAAGGCCCACGCTTTCCAGGGATTCCTGGCCCGCATCCTGAGGTAGTGCGAACTGCTTCTTGGGATCGGGAGGTACACCTCCTGCGGCGTAAACCCGAAGGACCCCACAAAGGCGATCAGCGTCTTAAAAGTGAAGTAGCGGACATGCGCATAGAACTCGTAGCGCGAATCCGCTCCCGTGGGGCTGTGAAAACTCTCCCCCCTCAGGTACGGCAGGAGATAGGCCAGGCTGGCATAATTGGGCGTCGACAGGTAGAGATAGCCGTGATCCGAGAGCACCCGGCGGATTTCCCGCAAGTGATGGTCGAGGGAGATTACATGTTCAAGGGTCGCAAGAGACACCACCGCGTCGAAGGTCCCGTCCGCGAACGGGAACAGTGCTTCCTCTTCGTCGATGTCGAATGAAACACACTTCAGCCCCTGCTTATTCAACAGCCGCAGGCAGGTTGGCGTGATGTCATTGCAGACGATCTCGCCGGCATATCCGTCGCGAATGCGCCGGGCGGCGCACCCCACCCCGGAGGCGACATCGAGGATGCGTTTGTGGCCTCGCCCGCCAAAGACGGCAGGGAAGATGCGATGACGTTCATGGAAGCTGGGGTAGTCCTCAATGGTCTCAAGCCCGTAGAGACGCTCCTCTTCGACCCGCGTGGCATCCTGCCTCATGATGACCCTCCTTGTCGCATTAGACCGTTACGGCGCGCCCGCTCCAGCGCCGGATGGTTTGCCGGCCGAAGTTCGCGTAGCGCTTGAAGAATGGTTTGCAATCGTGCGTGTCATAGACCGCAAACACATGCGGCTTGAAATACGGCGAAATAATCTGTGCCAGGCTCTCCCTGTACTTGAAAAGGCGTCGGGGAATGAAGGGCACATCGCGCTCCAGATCGATCCAGAACACCCCTTCCCGATAGGGTGACTGCCACGGAACCGTGCCCTCCACGAGATGGCAGTAATGCAGCCAGGGGAAGTTAATACCGCACCGGACCGCCAGCAGCGTGGAGAGATTGTGGCGACCGTTCACTTCCAGCAGTTTGTAAACCCCGTCGCGAGGGTCACGCTTGAATTCAGTGCAGGAATAGCCGTAAAAGCCCATCGCCCGCAGCAGTTTCGCCCCGCTCTCGAAAACGGCGGGAATCTCCCGGCTCATGGCCACGCAGGGGGAGCCGACTTCCGGCGGCGAACTGCGAACCTTTTGCGCGGTGAATTGAACGACGGGCCTGCCCTCCCAGCAGTAGGAGTTGTAATTAACGCCCTGCGCATCGTCGCCAGGGATAAACTCCTGCAGCATCACCCGCAGCCCGGCCTGCTCGGCCTCCCGGCAGGCGGCCGTCAACTGGGCGGCATTGTGCGCCTTCACGGTTTTCTTCTTGAACACGGCAAAGTAGCGATGACTTTCCTCCGGTTTGACCAGACAGGGATACTGCAAGTCGCGCGCGAAAACGGCGACCTCATCCATCGTAGCGGGCGTCAGCGTTCTTGGGATCGGCACACCGGCGGCCGCCGCCAGTTTGTAAGTCAGGTTCTTCTCAATGAGCAACCGGACTGTCTCCCAGTCGGGACAGGCGACGCGGAAGTGTTGAGCCAGCAACGGCTTGTGCCGGGAGACGATCTTGAGCGCTTCGTCGGAAACCGGAAACACGGGGCTGCCGGCGAAACGGGACCTGAGGCCCATCAGGCAGTCCAGAAAGGCTTCTTCGCTGGTCTCCGGGTGCGGCACGCGCACGCTCTCGCGCACGTACCGTGACACATAGCCCATGTCATCCGGGCGGTAGTAGACGGCAATGACCGGCACCTGCATCTCGCCCAGGGCGCGAATGACCCCCAGGCCCATCGTGTGCGTGCCGACGACGATGGCCGGAAGGCGGGGGCCTTTTCGCGCAGACGGGGTTCCCTGCGCAGACTCTTGCCGTGTGGTCATATAGCCTCCCTCATCCCATATGCGGGTACAGCAGTGCGCCAATCGTTTTGAGCACGCACAAAGGCAAGTGGCGGAACACCGCCTGCAGCCGGTCGCTCTCTCCGCGACCCGGGACAAAACAGCCGCGAGCCAGGCTGTAGCGATGGTAGTGCACAAGTTCGCTCTCCGCGCCCCAACCGTGCTTGAACTGCAGGAGGCCCGCATTGGACAGTGACGTGCGTCCCAGGTTGAGGGTCTCGAACCCCTCCCTCAGGCACCACTTGATCGCCTCCCACATGACCAGGTCGCTGGCCCGCAGGTGCTGAAAGCGTCGATCGGAAGCCCCGTACTTGTAGAGGGCCTGCCGCCGGAAATGAAAGTAGACATTGGCGGCAATGGGTCGCCCTTCGTAGACGCCCAGAACAACCACCCCGTATCCGGGGGCGATCACGTGCTCGTAGACACAGTCGAAGAATCGCTTCGGCTGTGGCGGCACCCCGTGGTGCTTGCGCGTGATCACCTGCAGGGCGTAAAACGCGTCGACGGCCGCCCGTGACGTCGACACTTGCACGTCGACCGCCGCCTGCGCCCTGGCGATATTCCGGCGTGTGCTGCCGCGCAGCCTGCGGTTCGCCTCCGCCTCACCGCCGCACAGGGGGATGCTGTGGACCACATAGGTCTCATACGGCAGGTGCGGCGATAAGAGCCCACCGCCCTGGCGCCACTCGACATACCTCCAGTTCCACTGCGCCGCACAGTCGACCACCGCGCCCACCACATCGGGCGCAGGGGAGCCGTTGCGCAGGACCGGGGGACAGACATCCGAAAACGGCAGGCTGACCCCTCGCCGCCCCGTCAGGAGGCTGTTGACTTCCATGAAGGGCATGACCGCCTGCAGCGTGCCGTGGTCATGGAGCGTGAAGTAACGGGGCGTGTAGCCGTAGGCCGCCGTCAGAGTGGCGGCCCAGGCCCGGGAGTGGAAGAAGGAGCAGGCTCCCGACTCGGGGAGACGTTCGTCCCACGCAGGCTCAACGCAAGGATTGACCACGGCAAAGGTCATGGGGTCTCCGCCTGCTGCTGCCCGGGTACACTGACCGGCTCAGCGGGAACGCAGGCCCGGTCGCGCGTGATGAGCGCGGCGAGTTCGCCCACGCGCCCGGTCCAACTTCGCTTCAACTCCTGCCGGAGCGCGTGCATTTCACCGGCCAGCGCGCGGCCGTCGCGCACCGCTTCCCTGACAGCGCGGGCAATGCTCTCCGGGCGATTGTCCACGTAGAGCGCGCCCTTGCGAAAGTACGCCCTCAGAACCGGCCAATCAGACGTGATCAACGGCTTCTCAAGGGCCACCGCCTCGGCCGCCCCCTGGAGCAACGTGTGGTCGGCGGTCACGAGGACCATGATCGCCCGGGCACGGCGGAGGAGTCGCAGATATCTGTCGTCCGGCAGGTAATCCGTGTAGACCACATTCGAAGGCTTGCCGGACTCAAGGGAGGGACGAAGGCCGGCAGGGATCTTGCCGGTGACGTAAAACGTGCACTCGGGCACCTCTGCGGCGGCCGCGCGGATCGCCTCCTGCGGTTCGTCGGGGGAGTACGAATTGATGACCGCCACGGCGCAAGCGGCGCCTGTCCCGGTCTCCTCCGGCGGAGGGAAGTCGGGAATATCGAGTTCCAGGATAAAGGCGCTGGCGCCCCAGGCGGAAACTTGCGCCGCCAGAACCTCGTTCGTGACGAGGGTGGTCACCGCGCGCCGGGACAGGAACCGGTGCAGAAAGAGCAGTCGGGCCCAGCGGCGTCCCACCAACGCCCCGGTGTGGGAGTCGATGACAAACC
>CAZWQJ010000152.1:0-10935 GCA_964635825.1 uncultured Victivallales bacterium
ACAGAGTGGTTGACAATTTCCCCTCATAGAAGGGCGGTCAGTCCCTTGACCGCCGCCATACTGACATGTAAACAATTTGATGGTCAGCTTTGCCATCCGTGGGGTTCTCCCCTCTTCATCCGTGGGCCGGCTTTGCCATCCGTGGGGTTCTCCCCTCTTCATCCGTGGGCCGGCTTTGCCATCCGTGGGGTTCTCTTTTTGGCTTAGAAATGTCCCCGTTCGCGGCGTTCGGCCTCGGTCTCGAACTCCTGGCCCATGCGCTTCTCGACGCCTTTCAGCAGCGGCACGCCCAGGTTGGTGAGCAGGCAGCGGACATACCGGCGCGGGCGCTCCGGCTCGTCGAAATCGCCAAGCTCCCAGCGCAGGTTGTCGATCACCAGCGTCCCCTGCCCGACCGTATACACCGTCACGGCGCCGCGGCGGGTCAGCGAGTCAGCCCCGGCAATCCCCTCCGGCAGCCGGATCAGCGCGCTGGCGGGCGCGGGATGCGTGGGCGCCAGGGTCCACGGCGCGACCTTCGACTTGTCGACAATCCAATACAGGTAGTTGTGGGTCATGCCGTTGGCCAGCGCATGCGTGTGCCGGAACACGTCCCATTCCCGCGGCGCCGCCTTGCCGCTGAGCACCTCGCCGGGCAACCCCAGCAACTTGAGCAGGGCGGCGGTCCGGGCCTCGTCCAGCTCGTGCACATACACCGTCCGGCCGGCGGCCAGCGCCTCCCGGACCCGGCTGATGTCGGCAGGCTCGAGGCGGACCCCTTCGACCACGGCGATATCGGCGGCGAGCGCCGTGGCGACAGCGACGTTCGCGCCATCGTAACCGACCTCGAGCAGGCGCTGCCAGCCCGCCTCATCGAAGCTGACCGCGGCGGAACGGGTTCCCCACGCCGGACGATACGCCGCAAGAGCCCCGAGCAGGCGCGCGGCGGCCGGCGCTTCATCCAGCTTCGCCAGAATCTCGAGCGTGCTGACCAGGTAACTGCCGCGCCCATACCGGAGTTCCAGCAGCGGCGAACGGCTCAGCCCGTCACGATCCGTGCCGGCGACCAGAAGCGGCACGGCATTGCCTTCCTGCGGGATCTCCACGCAACTCCGCGCCACGTAGTAGTCCGCTCCCCAGAGCGCAAAATCGGCGTCGGTGAAGGTCTTGAGAACCGGATGGAACGGGGCGCGCGGATAGGCGTAGGTGATCTCCAGACGGTCGCCCTCGGCAAAGCCCTTGCCGTTGCGGATCGGCACCGGCAGGTCGTTCAGAACCGGCGCGGGAGCCTGGTCGAGAATCACGCTGCCGCCGGACTTCACGAAAGCGTGCAGCGCCTCGCGCACCCGGCGCCAGTCGCCCGTGTTGGCGCGGCCGGTGCGGAATCCCAGCCACAGCGCACGCAGGCCCTTGAGCGTGTCCCCGTTGATCTCGCGCACGAGGCGGCCGCCGCAGATGCCGCGGGCGGCCAGGCGGGCCGTGAGCAGCTCGTCCGGGTCGAAGAGTCCGAAGTCCTCCGGCAGTTCGAGATTCACCTGGCGCGGCCAGACCGTCAGCCGCCGGATCCACTGATCCACAACCTTGCCGCCGCTGGTCAGCGTCGCGCGATACTCGATCTCCGTGCGGCTCTCTTCCGCCGGCGCCAGAAAGCGGTTGGTGAAGGCCACGCTCCCGCCGGGCGTCAGCATCCGCGCCGGCATCGTTTCCGTGGCAATCACCGCGCCCTTGTGCAACACCTCGCAGACCAGGGCCAGCTCCAGGTCATGGCGCATGTCGTTATGGACCGATAGAGGGACCGCCACCTCGTCGCCGGCCAGATACTCGGTGCGGTAGGAGTGGTCGAGGACCGCCACCGGGCGGACGGCCCGCACGTAAGCGGCGGCATCGGCGCGGGCAAGCAGCTTGCGGCAGTCCGTTCCCTCGCCGAGGAGGAACGCCCAGGCGCAAAAGCCCGACACGTCCTGGCGCCGATACGCGTGGGCCTCCATCCACCAGAGCTTCTCCTGGACTTTCGCTGTCCCGAAATCAGGAGCCTCAAAGGCCGCGTCGCCGACGATGCTGGCCTGGTTGTCGGGCGTCGCGCCATGCACGCAGGTGTATTCTCCGAAATAGAGCGGCTTGTCCTTGCGCCAGCTCCACGAGGGCATGTGCGCATACCCGGGGCCATACCAGCGGAACTTGAACTTGTCGTCGAGCCAGTAGGCAGTGTGCGGGTAGTCGGGATAGGCCTGCCAGTTCTTGGGGTAATGCAGGTTATACATGGGCAGGTTGCCGATGAAGTCCATGGCCGAGGACATCTGCGTCACACGGCTGTCATCCTCGGCGGCGGTCTCGGCCAGGATGCGCTTGAAGATGCGGGTCAGGGCGCTCATCTTGGCGCCAACCCCCGGGTGGGTCAGATCCCACGGCGTGATCGGCGACATCTCGTTGGAGAGCGACCAGATGACCACGGAGGGCGAGTTGCGGTCGCGCCGCACGAGCGCTTCGAGGTAGTGATGCCGCACGTTCTGGTAGCAGGCCTCCTCGCTGCCGGCCCAATCGAAGCTGTGGAACCCCGTGGTCCAGAGCGCCGTCTCGGTGGTGATCAGCATGCCGACGCGATCGGCGGCCTCGACCCAGCGCCGGTCCTGCGGCCGGGCGTGCAGCCGCACGTGGTTGATGTTGCCCTCTTCCTTGGCGATGCGCAGGAAGGCGATCTTGTCCTCCAGGCTCATCGCGTTCTGCGTCCCGCCCACGTGTCCGCTCTGGCCGAACAGATGGATCTTCCGGCCGTTGAGCATGAAGTCGTGGCCGTTGATGGAGAACTCGCGGAAGCCGAATGTGTCGGTATGAGTGTCGAGGGATGAGGGACGAGGGGCGAGAGGATCGTCCCCTGATGCGGGTGTATGCTTTCCTGAACCCTGAACCCCGAATCCTGGCCCCGCCTCCGTCAAGGTGGTGCGCAGCTCGTAAAGATGCGGCTGGTCCGTATCCCACAGGATCGCATCCGACCAGGGAACGTCGCGTGTGATCGTCTGTATTCCCCGGGCCGGAAGGGTGACCGTCTCGTCGAGGAGTCGTTTCTTCTGGCTGGAGGGCGAGCGGCCCCGCGAGCCATTTGCGAGTAAAAGAGGCTCGCGGGGCCGCTCGCCCTCCAATGACGATGCGACACTCCGGACCCGCACCTCTACCGGCACCTCCCCGTCATTGGCCAGCGCCACGGTGTAGCGCAGCAGGCCGGCGGCAACCTTGGGATTGGCGAAGACATACTCCACGCGCACCCGGGGCACGGCCTCGAGCGTCACGCTCTCCACGCCGCGCCCGTCGCTCCCGCCATAGGCCACCGGGTGGACCAGGTTGTCCGCGATCTCCTTGCAGGTCGGCAGCCGGGTGCCGGTGAAACGGTGCGGATCGAACTCCCGATGCCCGCTCACGCCCACGTCTCCAATGGTCAGAAGAATCTCGTTTTCTTCGCCCGGGCGCAGGAAGGCCGTCACGTCGAACCGGTGCGGCTCCAGGCCGCCCACGTAATGACCCGCCGTCTGCCCGTTGATCATCACCGTCACATGGTAGCGGGCTTTGTCGAGATGAAGGAATATCGTCTCGCCGGTCCAGGACGTTGGAATCTTAACCCGGCGGACATAGGTGAGGAAATGCGCGGGCAACCGCTTGTCCGCCGGCGCCTCCACGGCACCACTGCCCACGAAGTTCGGATCGGCCTTGGCTTTGTCCTCGGCGGGGGGCGCCACGGACTCCAGCGGGCGCAGGCCGATCTGCCAGCTGCCCGGCAGCGCTATCTTCTGCGGGTGATTCTCCGGATCGCCGGCCAGCTCGAGGTCGCCGGATTTCCACCGGGCATGGGACGCCGCATAGGCGGCGTCGCGCGGGGAGGTGGAAACCCACCAGTTGTCGGATAAATTGAGTAAGTGCCGTTTATTCATGGTTGTGCTCGGGTGTTTCCGTTTTGTTTTCCATCCCAAAAAATTCCAATTCCCTGGGGATACTCGTGGCCGTCGGCTTCCTTCTTCCAACTGACGCCGCTCAGGCGTTGCGTCTGGCTGGTGATGCCGGCAGGATACACCGCCCGGTCCGGGCCAGTGTGGAAAAAGAAAGAGAAGTTGCCGCCGATGCCCGAATAACCGTCGCCGATGGAGGCGGCGTCGCCAAACGTGGAACGTTCGAACACATCGGCGCCGCCGCGGTGATAGCTGACGGCGAATCCCTTGGCAGCCCCCCAGCCGGTATTGCCGGCGAGCCCCTTGCCGTGCAAATCGGTCATCGCGTCGTCGCCGCCGAGGTCGAGCAGGAAGCCGGAGGCCCGGTCCCAGGCCGTGCCTCCGCCGAGGCCGGACGCGCTGTAGCGGTCATTGCCGGCCCGGTCGAGCAGATAGCCGATGCCCCGGTGGCAGCCGTTCCCGAGCGCATGATTGCCCGACCAGCCCGAACGATTGTCGCCACCCGGACCGCGCTTGACGAAGTAGGTGTCGTTGCCCGAATCGTCCACGATCGCCCCCACCCCGCCCGCGTAGGCGGCCGCGACGCCGAACGAAGAGCCGATATAAGCATCGTTCCCCGCCGCATCGTGGACCAGGCCGATCCCGCCACCGAGCGTGGGTTTGGGGCCGGCCTTGTCGTTGCGCGCCTCGGCCCGCCAGCTCGATCCAAATCCGATGCCGCTGCTCATGTAGCCATTGTCCCATTCCTCGCCGGCGCTGTAGGCGCTCTCGAACGTGCCGAGACATTGAAAATGATCGTCTCCTTCGCGATCGTCGAGCAGTCCGGCCGCCCCATTGATGCCCGCGCCAATGGCGGCCAACCCGGCGGCATAGACGTCATTTCCGCGCGCATCGTGCAGGACGCCCACGCCCCGCCAGAACCCGCAGCCGAACGCGTATTTCTGGCCGAGATACAGGTCGTCCCCGGCCTCGTCCACCAGCACGCCGATGCCGAGAAAGCCCGCGCCAAACGCAAAACCGGCATCGAGCGCCACGCCTTCCCCGTCCGTCTTGCTCGGATCGCCATACAACACCGGGAAGGGCACGAGCCTCGTTTGAACGCCCTCGGGGTCGGGTTGCACAAGCGTCGCACGCGTATGAGAGCGCGGGTGGAACAGCGGCGACAATCCCTGGCAATAGCGATCGTTCCCGGCCCGATCCATCAGAATGCCGATGCCCAGCAGCCCGGCGCCGGGCCCGCCGACACCCTCGGTCTGGTACAGATCGTCGCCCGCGAAATCCACGATGACCTGAACGCCGCGCCGACCAATCTGGTCGGCGGGATGATGAACCACATAATCGTCGTCACCAGCCGGATCAAGAATGGCGAGAGCATCCACGTCCTCGTAACGGTCCGGCCCGGCGCCGCCGATGAGGATGGGGCCATACGGCGTTTCGATCCGGCGCGGTGGCGCCTTTTTGATCTCGGCCTGGAGCGCGTCAAGAGCCGAAGCCGACAACACCGTCTGCAGCACGGCGAACGCCCGCTGTAGCGCCGCAAAATCCTCCCGTCCGGTGAATTCCAGCTGGGTCCCCGTTTCCGCAAGCACCGGCTCGGCGTTCGTGATCGGCTGCCCGGCCAGCGCGTGCAAATACCGGTTGAGGCTCGAGGGGTTTCGCAACGCCGGCGGATCGTTTGTGAACCCGTTCTCCGGTGCGAACATCATCTCCATCGCGTAGGACGGCGAGCCTTTTGACCGGGGTATAAACCGTCCGCCGCTCCGGCAAATCCAGGGGATAATCTGCCTCAACTGCTCCCGTTCTTGCGGCGAGATGGATCCCAGAGCTTGCCGATCCACGATCGCGGCGGCGTTCGTGAGCGCCTCGGTGAACCGGTCGAGTGCCGTGCCGGTTTCGGCAGGCAGGCGTAGCGTGGCGCTCTTGCCGGACCCGCCGAATACCGCCTGCTCCAGTTGCTCCGTTTCGCGAAGCGCCGTGTCCGCCCCGGGTTTCCCCGCGAGCAGGCGCTGGGTCCACGCCTCGAGCCGCCAGGGAACGCGGATCGGATCGTCGCAGAGTTCGGCCACCAGCGGCAGGTCGCGGTAAGCCTGGACCGTCTCCAGCCGGCGGCGGTATGAGCGGAGGTCGCCGATCCACGTCTGGTAATCGGCGCGGACGCCAAACTGAGGATTGAGCAGCGCGGCCTTGTTGGTCGGATTGAGAGTGAGCTCTTCCAACCGCCCCTGTTCGAGAATGGCGCCCATCCGCGTGCTCAGCGCGCCAAGCGCGGGATCGCGGGAGTCGGTGGCGCACCCGGATGCGGCCGCCATCAGCATCGCGATGCCCCAGAAACGGATCCCGCCCGGGCACCGGCTCATTTCGAGCTCCGGTTCCCCGCGACCACGCGCATCTCAGCCGGGGTATTGCCTTCAACGTGGAACCCATGCAGGGCCAGGGACAGCAGATTGCCGTGGCAATGGAACCAGCAGCCATGCCAGCACGCGTCCACCTCCGGCAGCATCAGGAGCCGGTAGAGTCCGCGCAGCGTCTGGGTCAGCGGTTCGAGATAGCCCGCGTCGATATAGATGGCTGCGGCGAGCATGACTTCAAGCTGGCCGCACGCATGCCGCGCGGCATTGGCCGGAGAGGTTTCCTTGGGCGAATGCGTCCAGTCCCAGAACAGCAGCTCCCCGTTCTCCAGCTTGGCGTAGCTGCGGAGCGTGGCGTCGAGGCCGCGCCGCACGCGGGCCAGGAACGCGGCGTCCTTCGTCCAGCGGTCCGCGCCCGTGAGGAGCAGCCTGGAAAGTTGCCATTTAAGGTACATGTCATAATGATGCGAGGGGAAGGGGCCGGGCCGGTACGGCCAGAGGCCGTTCTCCTCGCCGGGGAACGTGTAGCGGTTGAGGATGAACTCCGCCTTGTCCTTGAGCGCCTGATCGTTCAGGAAATGGCCCGAGCGCCAGCAGGCCAGGGCGAAATGTGTGCACATGTTGTAGGTGCCGGTGGTGTTCATCTCCTCGTTGCCCCACGCGTCCTGGTCCATCAACGGCCGCGGAATCGTCAGGTGCATGGGCCAGTCGCGCAGCCCTTCGCGCAGCGGGGCGACCCAGCGCGGATCCCTATCGATCTCCGCGAAGGTGCAAACCGCGTCGCTCATGCCGCCGTTCTGCAGGGCCGAGCCCCAGACCGTGCGGTCGCCGCACGAGATGGCCGTGCCGCCGCCGGGCGCGGGCCAGATGTTGCGCGCGATCCACTCGTACCATTTGCGCGCGGACCGGTACACCGCCGGGTCGCCGGTGGCGCGGAAATAAGGGGCCAAGGCCTCGATGTGGAAATAGGCCGTGCGCTCGTTCACGTGGAAATGCGTGCGCGTGAAGTCCGGGGGTTTCGACCAGTAATTGCAGGTGTCATACGGGCAATGATTATATCGCACGCTCTGATCCTGCAGGTACTGCATTTTTTTGCGGAAGAAATTCACCGGGTCCAGCGGCGTGGCCACAGGAACTTTCACGGCCGGCACGGGCACGTTGGCGACATCCGCATAGGACACCGGCTCATGGTGCAGGCGGTTGGCCTGGCGGTAGCCGATCGCGCCGGTGCGCCCTTTTTCCAGGTGCAGGGTCCCGGCCGCGATCCGGAACGGCTGGAGCGGGCTCAAATCCTCCGGCGTGACATGGTGCTTCTCCAGCATCGGCGCCTTGGCGTGCTCATAAAAATCCTTGATGGCGGCATAGTGGAACAGGTCGTGGAACGCGTCGGCAAACAGGCAGAGCGGGCGGGCGTCCTGCAGGGAGCCCGTCAGCGACACCGTCCAGTCACCGGCTTCGAGGTTGAAGTAGAAGCTGCCGGGCAGGACGGAGATCATCCCCCCCCGCATCCGGTACCAGGCGTGGAAACCCGCGATGTGGCCGGACAGGGGCAGTTCGACTTTCACCCCGTCGCCGGCGCGTTCGAACACCACCTTCAGATCGTGAACCTGATGCCAGCCGCCCGGCGCCGGGCCTCCGAGGTCGATTACGGACCAGAACAACTCCAGAACTTCGCATGCGTCGAGAAGGCACAGCTCCGCGGTGAAATTTTTCATGGAGGGATACGCGCGGAAGAGCGAGTGCTTGGCGAGGTCGGCGTAAACCGCGCGTTGCTCGATGACCTTGGGCGACACGGCTTCGCGCCGGGTGCGATTCTGACCGCTGATGTTCGTGAGCATGGCTTTTTCTCCAGCAATTAACCCAGTCTTTATGCCTATAGGTATAGTCCCGTTAATGAGCAAAAGTCAACGGCGAATGTAGAGTATGGATGCATGTCACTTCTACAGGGATAACGGGGTCTGAATCATAATCATAATCGTAAGGCGCTTCCGGGTTTGTGGGGGGATTATTCATTGAATGAAATACCTGCCAGGCTTGTTTCTCTTCGCCATCACAGCGACGTCGTCGTCATCCCGAGCGAAGCCCTGAAGTGAGCGCTTCGCTCTGCTTCGGGGCGTAGTCGAGGGATCTCTGGTTGCGCATCGAAGAACGAGATCCCTCGACTTTGGCCCGAAGCGGGCCTCGCGCTTTCAGAGATGACGAGAGGGGAAAAAGTGAAAGGGCTGGAGAATCGCATTGATTGATAGCAAGTGTCCGCTTGAACCAATATAAAATCCCCCCACAAACCCGGAAGCACCAATCATAATCGTAATCGTAATCAGATTTAAGATTAGGATTAGGATCAAGAACCCCGATCCGCCGGCCAGCCCTCCGCCAGTTGCAGCAGCGTGCTCGCTTCGGCCTTGGTGCGGGTGTGGGTGCCGATATACAGGCCGCGCGCCTGGTGCAAGACCGGCACGAAGGCGTGAACATATGAAACTTCCATCACGATGTCATGCCTTCCCGAATATAAACATCACAACATAATGCTTGCGTGCATAATGTTATCTGACATAATCTTCACATTATGAGATTTCTCGATAGACAATCGGAGATGGAGCGGCTGTCCAGGCTGGCGACACGGCGCACAGCCGGGTTGGTTGCCCTGTGGGGACGGCGGCGGGTCGGAAAAACACGACTGCTATCCGAATGGTGCCGCCTTCACGGCGGCCTCTACACGGTTGCGGATCAGTCGGCTGAAACGGTGCAACGGCGCTACTTCGCCGAGGCGATCTCCGAGAAACTTCCGGGATTCAACGATGTGGAGTATCGGGACTGGAATTCCCTCCTGCGCCGGCTCTCCTCCGATGCCCGTACGGCCGGATGGAAGGGACCGCTGGTGTTTGACGAGTTCCCCCATCTGGTCGTTGCCTCACCGTCGCTGCCCAGCGTGCTGCAGAACTGGGTGGACCATGAGGCCGCCACGGACGGCCTGTTGGTGGCGATTGCCGGCTCCAGCCAGCGCATGATGCAAGGCTTGGTCTTGGACCCCTCTGAACCGCTCTACGGTCGCGCAACCGAAGCCTTTGCCCTATCCCCCCTCCCCGCGGGATGGATTGGCGAGGCGCTGGGACTGACCGATCCCGCCGACGCCTTGCAGGCCTATGCGGTCTGGGGCGGCATTCCCCGATACTGGGAATTAGCCGCCCCGTTCGGCCAGGCCCTGGACGATGCCGTCGATGCGTTAGCCCTCGATCCACTGGCCGCGTTGCACACGGAACCGGACCGCCTCCTGCGCGAGGAGACACCGTCGGCCCTAAGCCTGCGGCCCTTGTTGGATGTGATTGGGAACGGATGTAACCGGTTGTCCGAGATCGCCGGGAGACTGGGCTGTCCCGCCACTTCGCTCAGCCGGCCTGCAAGTCGCTTGCAGGACCTCGGCCTGATCACCCGTGAACTGCCTTTTGGCGAAACGGAAAAGACCTCAAAGCGGGCGCTATACCGGATGAGGGACCCGTTCTGCGCATTTTGGTTCCGAGTGGTGGCGCCTCACCGAGGGTTTCTCGCCGGAGCCGCTCCGGAGGCCAGAAAACAACTATGGAGACAGGCTAAGCCCGCTCTGGTTGCGCAAGCCTGGGAAGTCCTGTGCCGGACAGCGATGCCTGCCCTGATCTCGAATGGGGACCTTAAGTCCATCTGGCTTCCGGCCGCACGCTGGTGGCACGGCGACGCACCCGAATGGGACGTGGTCCTCGCCACCGCCGATGGCCATCAAGCGGCCGTGGGTGAGGTCAAGTGGTCAGATCGCCCTTTCGACGACGCGGCGATCGGACGGATTGTGAAGGGCATGACCTCCCGTCCGCTGCCCCCGGGATTACCCACCGAGGTCGCACGGTTCGCGTTCGTCCCCGCCGTCCGGGAGGGAACGGCCATGCTCCGCGATGGCGTCCAAGTCATCGTCGCCGCGCAGGTCTTGCAGGCGTTGAGGTAGTTGGCTTCGGACACTGCCCAGGGCCCCCATATGTGGATGAGGGGGAGGCATCTGCGAGTTGTAAGGGTTCAGGCGTCTATCAGCCGAGGTATCGGACTCACATCAGCTGTTGCCGGATCCAAACCGCAAGAAAGGGATCACAAAAGCGGTAGGTGGTGTCGATTTTCTGGGTCTGGCAGACAAAACTTATTGATTAGTAACTGAATGGTTTTAAATATACCTAAAAAAACGGGCGCTTCCGGGTTTGTGTGGGGATTATTCATTGAATGAAATACCTGCCAAGTTCATTTCTCTTCGGCATCACAGCGCCGTCGCCGTCATCCCGAGCGAAGCCCTGAAGTGAGCGCTTCGCTCTACTTCGGGGCGTAGTCGAGGGATCTCTGGTTGCGCATCGAAAGATGAGATCCCTCGACTTCGGCCCGAAGCGGGCCTCCGCTCGGGATGACTAGGAAAATAAGGTAAAGGACTGAGAAACCGCATTTATTGAAGGCAAGTGTCGGCTTGAACCAATATAAAATCCCCCCGTAAAACCGGAAGCGCCAAAAAACGGCGCTGTCAACAACCGGTGCATTCGGTAGCGGGAATGGTCCCCTGCCAAGGACGAGGCTATATCTTCACAACGCCTCGCGCATAGGGAACCTCCATCCTTCTTCATCCGTGGGCCGGCTTTGCCATCCGTGGGGCCATGCCCCTCTTCATCCGT
>CAZWQJ010000153.1:0-10934 GCA_964635825.1 uncultured Victivallales bacterium
CTCCTCCGCCGAGTCTCAATACGAGCCGTCCACCTGGCGCCCCACGCCGGGGGATTCAGTGAAGGTGACGTTCGCCACCAGCCAGAACAAACGCGGCGTAACGGTCCTGGCCGTCGGCAAGGCGGTGCTCGTCAAAGCCGGCCCGAACACAGTCGCCACACTCGAAAGCCCGGTCAGCGTCGAGATCACTGAGGTCGGGCGGACGGGCGTGAAAGGCAAGATCCCCAAGGGGCAGATCGTGCGGTTTGGCTACCAGAAGACCATGCAGAAGGTTCCCGCCGGCTGGGTACCGGCCGTGGGTGAAAGGGCAACCATCACCTTCCAGGTCAAGACAGGACGCGGGTTCGGCTTTGACCGTTTGATCGACAAGATGGAAAAAGCGCCCTGAGGCCTTGCGCCATCCACAAAAAACACTTGCGCCGCACGTCCCGGATCGGTAAAAATTCCACTTATAGGAGGATTTGTTATGAAGAAAGTGTTTGCCTGTGTTCTGTTGGCGGGTCTCCTGGTGACGACCGTGGGAAGCTCCGCGTGGGCCGTGAATGCGAATCGCGGCGGCGCGCTGGGGTTTGTCGCGGGCTGCTGCTTCGGCATCCGCTCCGGCGCAGCGTACAATGACGGCAAGGACATCCACTGGCGCGAGTGGCTGACCCTGGTGCCCGGCGTTTGCATCTGGAACGGCATTGAAGCCGCCAAGGGCATGCAGACCGCCGACTACGTCAAGGCCTACGGCTCTGCGTTCTATTGATAATCCCGTGGCCCCGCTGAGGGTGTTCACAAAGGGGGTTCCCGGCATATGGCTGGGAATCCTCTTTTTTTGCGCCCCGGCATCTCGGCTTGCCGCAGCGTCGCTCGTGCGCGAGTTGATCGACGAACGCCAGTGGCCGGCCGTGCTGGCGGAAAGCCGGTGCGCGCTGACCGCCGACCCCAGTGACGAGACCGCCCGCCTGGGCGCGGCACTGGCCCCGCTGTTTATCCCGCCCCGGGGGAACCGGGAGCGGGTCGCACACGCAGCGCTTGAGCCGCTCCGGCAACTCGCCGACACTGCGCAAGCCGGCGACATCCGCGCCTTGGCCGCCTATGAACTGGGCGTCCGAGCCCAACTCGCCGGGGATCGGGCCCGGGCCGGGCACTACCTGCGCAGGGCGTTCCTCGCGGGCGGCCCAGGCGAACTCACCCTCAAAAGTGCCTGCCGCCTGGAAACGATCGATCGTTTTGGCCCGGCCACAGATCCGACGCTGACGCAACAGATCCGGACCTGCGCCGGGCAAGGCGGACCGGACATTCGCCGCACCTGCACGGAGGAGGACAACGCGCGCCGACCCGGCACCAGCATGCTGGCCTGGCCCGCTCGCGGCATCGTCGCCCTCTACAAGGCCGCCGTGGCGCCGGCTATCGGCTCACGCTGCTCGCTGAGCCCCGGCTGCTCGACCTATTTCCTGGAGGCCGGCCGCAAACACGGATTACTGGCGTTTCCCATGATCGCGGACCGCCTGGTGCGCGAGCCATCTGTCGTAATCCAGGGCGCCCACCCGATCCACGACGGGCGGAGGCTTCGCTACGCCGATCCCGTTGCAGCGCATGACTATTGGTGGTGATATGAAAGAGACTCTCACAAAGCTCCTGCGGACGCGACGGAGCGCGTCCCTCCATTGCCAGAACGTGCCGTCTTTCGGATCCGCTGGAGGGCCACGCTCCGTCGTGGCCGTCTTCTGCGGGAGGACAAGCAAAGGCTCAGGCGTTCCCGTTCAACGTTGGATGTTGGGCGTTGGATGCTGGACGTTTGGATTTCTTCTCCCGTTCTATTCCGCCCTCGCCGCCCCCTCGACCCTGCCGCTGCAACTCCATGCCGAGGGCCACCACCTCAATGCCGCCATCGAATACCGCCGCCTCGCGCTCGCCGCCACCGCGTCGGATGACAGGTCCGGCTGGTTCTGGATGGCGGCCGACGAATACCGCCACACCCGTGATCCCGCCCTGGCCGCCGTCATGCTCGACCGATCCGACGCCGCCTCCCCGCGCTTTCAGGCCGAAACGCTCCTCTTGCGGGGCGAAATCGCCCTTCTCAACGGCCACGGCAAAGAAGCTGACTTCTACTTCCAGACCTCCATCCCCGACACAGCGAACGGCAGGGATACGGCCGGCTGGCGGCGTTTCGCCACCCGGCGTTCGGCGGTGGCACGGCTCCAATCGGGTGATGTCCCTGGCACGCGCGAAGCCCTGTCCGGCGGCATCGAAACCAACGCCCTCGCCGCCCTCGACCGGTACACGGCCGCCCCCCGCAAGAAACCGTGGCTGGGCGGCATACTCGGCTTGATCCCCGGCCTGGGCTATGCCTACTCAGGCGAGTACGCCAACGGAGCCCGCTCGCTGATCCTGAACAGCCTGTTTCTGTTCGGCATGGCCAAAACCGCCGAGGACGAACAATGGGGCGGGTTCGCCGTGATCGGCTTCTTTGAACTCACCTGGTATTCCGGCAGCATCTACGGCGGGCTCGACGCCGCCCACCGCTACAACGAGACTCAGATTCGCGAATGCTCCGGCGCCATCATGGACGGTGCCGCCTTCGCCCCCGACCCCGCCCGCCTGCCCGTCGTTTCGCTGCAGTTCTTCTTCTGAGCGTTGATGGGTGGCTCCATCGTAATCCAGGTTCCAGGGAAACCTCGGCTCAGGGCAGGAGCGCCTCCACCCGGTAAAGGCGAACCGGCGCATGGTTGCTTTCGGAAAGCGTCATCATGCCGCCTGCGCCGCGTAGGCGTGTCTGGGAAGGCACGTTCAGCCAGCCGCCGCCTGGGGCAAGCAGATTCGACGAGGCCGCCAGCGTATAGTATCGCTCATTTGAGGAGGAGAAAAGCACCTGCACCGACGGCGGCTTATTGGACACCGCGGCGATCCGCAGTAAAGAGGCGGCGTCCCGCGGATCGGTATCGGCGGTGAATTCGGCCAGATTATTCTGACCATCCTCATCCAGGTCGCCCGATGGTTGCCCTGCCACAGCATGGCCCAGACAGCGCTCCTCCCACGCGTCGGGCAGGCTGTCCGCATCCGAGTCGGCCGACGGATGGAGATACTCGTAGGCGCCGATGTCCCAGAACGGAATCGTATCGTTGTTTCCGTCCAGCGGCCGGAAACGGCCCGCGAGATCGCTCGCCGGCCCCACCGCACCGCTGTCGATGCAGGGGGAGCCTGGCATCAGGCGGAAGTCGGCGGCGGCGGTATCGGCGAAGAGCGGCGGGTTCGTGACACACGCTGCGCCGTACGCCGGCGTGGTGCAGGTGTGGGCCCAGGTGCCTGCCGCTGCATGCCAGATGTTGGATTCGACGCCGCCGACCGTGTTGTAATAGACGATGTTGTTGATGAACGTCGCCGGATTGCCGACGACCACGCCGGCGCCCTTGATGAGGGCTGAATTGTGGACGATGGTGTTGTTGCGGACCATGCAGTCATCGCTGGCGTAGAGCCCGCCGCCCCATGAATCGGCGTGCTGCCCGGCGATGAGATTATTCTCCACGATTGCATAGCCCTCATCACAGCAGAGGCCGGTGCCTCGCAGGCTGGTTTGGTTGTGCAGGATCCGGTTCTCGCGCACGACCCCGCCTTGCGTCGTGTGGATGCCGCTGCCGGCAACAGCGCTACGGTTGCCCGTCACTTCGCAGCGGAGTACGGTGCCGGTCCGGTGGATTTCCACGCCGCCGCCGTAGTATGGCGCGGTGTTGTTGGTGATGAGGCAATCGACGATCCATCCGCCCCAATTGAGGAAAGCGCCTCCGCCCTTGGCGGATGTGTAGTTGGTCGCGCCGACGCTGTTGTCGCGGATGATGCAGTTCGAGACCAGGCCGCCCACATAGGTATGCACGCCACCGCCGCGCCGCACCGCGTAGTTGCCCTCAATGATCGAATCCGTGACTTTGCCCGCGTTGACGCACCAGTTCAGCACCACGCCGCCGCCCTGCTGGCCAACCCAGTTGCTCGCGATCAGGCAGCGCGCCACCTCGCCGCCCTCCTGCAGCATCACGCCGCCGCCGGTTTCGCCGGTATTGGTGTTGTGCATGACAATGGAGTCGAGAAGGCGCGCGCCGCCGAACAGCAGCACATTTCCGCTATCGCCCACGTAGTCGCCGGTGCACCAGTTTTCCCGGATGACGCAGTTAGACACCACCATCCCGCTGCTGGCCAGCAACGCGCCCGCGCCGAACTCCGCCGAGTTGCGGCTGATCAGGCAGTCCGTGACGAGGCCCGGCCCGCCGTTGAATCCGCCGCCGCGCCCGCCGCCCGCGGAGTGTTCGTCATACCACACCGCCGCCGCCCGGTTGCTGACGATGAGGCAGTTGGATACCGACCCCCCGGCGTTGAAGAACCAGAGACCGCCCCGGCCGCCCCGGGCGATCGTGAAGCCGCTGATTTCAACACCGGCGTGATTAATCGAAAACACCGGGTTCGACACCGCCGGGTAGCCGCCATCGAGCATCGTCACGTCAGGGCCGTTCATACTCCGGATGCTGACCGGCTTGGTGTTCAGCCAGATCGTGTCCTGCGAGACATAGCGGCCGTCCGCCACCCAGACGGTGCCCGAGGGCATCGCCGCGTCCACCGCCGCCTGGATATTGGTTGCGGCCTTGAACCAGTCGCTGAACGGGGGTTGATGGCTCCCCGACAGGGATACGTAGGTGTCCGCCCCGGCCGGCTGAAGCAGGGCGATAGACAAAAGCAATCCGAAAGTTGCTCGTTTCATATCGCACGTCCACTCATGATCACATCACGCTGATCGGCTCATCGCTGGAAGGGATAGTGATAAGAACTCGTTCTTCCGACGGCACGGTCACACGCCCGATGAAACCGTTCTGAATGGCGAGTTTCATAGGGAAAACATAGCTGGAGCTGGGTGGCGGTGTCAAGACAAGGAAAAGGCTGGATGCACGGCGCACCACCAACCGTGGGGACCGTGATTCCTGCGCTCAGGGTGCTGCTTGAGGCGGCTTGGCGCCGCCTCTCGGCTCTAGTCAATCAGCGCCGTCACTTCAAAACCCGCGGCATCGATCATGGCGCGGTCCGCCTCGATGCCTTGCCCGCCGGTGGTGAGATAGCCGCGCGTGAACATTGAATTGGCGGGATAGAGCGCCAGCACCTGCATGGCGCCCAGGACGGCTTCGCGTCCACCGGCGATCCGGATCTCACGATCGGGGTTGACCAGGCGGAACATCGCGAGCACCTTGAGGGCTTCCACCGGGCGGATGCGCACCAACCCCTCCAGCCGTGTGCCGGGCCGCGGATCGAGGAAGTTGACCGGGATGGAATCCGCCCCCAGCTCGCGCAACGCGAACGCGAGGTCGACCCGGTCTTCGGCCGTCTCGCCCATGCCGATCAGCCCGCCGCTGCACAGTTCCAGGCCGGCCTCCTTGGCCCGGCGCGCCGTGGCCACGCGATCCGCGTAGGCGTGTGTGCCGCAGATCTTCCCGTAGAACCGCTCGGCCGTTTCGAGATTATGGTTGTAGCGGTCCACGCCCGCCGCCTTGAGACGCGCCGCCTGCTCCGGCGTCAACAGCCCCAGCGACGTGCAGAGTTGAATGGGCTGCTCGCGTTTGATGCGCCCCACCGCCTCACACACGGTGGCGAGTTCCGCCTCGGTCGGCCCCCGGGCGCTGATGACCATGCAGTAGCGAATGGCACCGAGCCGGGCGGCTTCGCGCGCCCCCTCCACGATGTCCCCGACCGTCTGCAGCGGGTAACGGGGGATCTCGCTGGTGGCCACGGCTGACTGGCTGCAGTATGCGCAATCCTCGGTGCAGATGCCGCTCTGCGCATTGCGGATGACATGCAGGGTCACCCCCCGCCCGAAATAACGGTGTCGCACCGCATAGGCCGCGGCCAGCACCTCCAGCAGCTCCTCCCCGGGTGCGGCCAGCACGGTCAGCGCTTCGTGGCGTGAAATCGTTCCACCTTCCAGCACGCGGTCACTCAGTTCATTCCAGACAGACATCGGGTTCCTTTGTTGAAACGATGCCACACTCTGCCATGCCGGAAGGGGGTGTCAAGCCGGCAGAGCCCCCAGTTGACATCGTCAGGGTTGACGGCGCATGATTCCCGGTGCGATGAGCTTCCTCCCCTTCATCCGGCGTTCGTTGCTGCTCGCGCTGGTCTGCGCCGCGCCCTTCTTCATTACCGGGTGGCTCATCGTAACGCGAGTCAGCGAAGGGTGGGCGTCCGTCGGTCCGGCCTTGTCCGGCCTCTTCCTCCTCATCGTTGGGGCCGTCATCGTGGCCCCCTCCCTCGCCGAGTGGATTGCCGAGCCGGCGGGATCGCTCTATACGCCTTCCGGGCCTGCCGATGGTACCACGCCGATGTACGGCATCGCCGACGCGCTCCGCGCCAAGGGCGACTACGAGGGCGCCCTGGACTACCTGCACCAGGTCACCAAGGCCCATCCGCAGGAACTCAGCGCCCATGTCCGGATGATCGACATTGCCGTGGTGGATCTCCACGACCTGCCCAGGGCGGAATCCCTCTATCATCGCGGGACCCATGCGCTGGGGAACGACGGCGACAAAGCCGCCCTGACCGTCATGTACCGGGCGCTGGCCTCTCGCTACAAGGATCCGGCGCACCCCACGCCGTCGCGCCCCCTCGCCCATCCCTCGAAGTTCCACGCGCCCCGCCCTCATCATCCGCCCTCCGCTCCGCCCCCCACCGATTGCTGACCGCTCCATGAAACGCCGCGTTCGCTATCAGATGCCCAAGGACCGGGCCGGGCTCAGCCTGCTCGATTTTCTCGTCCTGCGCTTCCCGTACCACACCCGGGAGGACTGGCGGAGCCGGGTCGGGTCGGGCCACGTCCGGGTGAACGATGAGGCTGTCCTGCCGGAACGCGTGCTGGCCTACCGCGACCGGATCGATTACCTGGTCGCGGAGGTTGAGGAACCGGCGGTGCGCTTCGACGTGGGGGTGGTGTTCGACGATGATGCGCTGCTGGTCGTCAACAAGCCGCCCAACCTGGTGTGTCACCCCTGCGGCCGCTATTACGAGCACACCCTCTGGGCCTGGGCCCGGCGCGAGGCGGGACTCGACGCGCCCATCTTCGTCAATCGCATCGACCGTGAGACCTCCGGTCTGGTGATCATGGCCCGCACCCCCGCCGCGGCGAAACGCTGCCGTGCCGATTTCATCGCGCGGAGGGTCGAGAAGCACTACGTGGCGCTGGTGGAAGGCGCCTTCCCGGACCGCGTCGACGCCACCGGCTGGATGGTGGAAGATGCGTCCGGGCCGGTCCGCAAACGCCAGCGGTTCATCCCCGCCGAGGCCGGGAGTTCCGCGCCGCCCGGCGGCCAGTGGGCGGCCACGCGACTGAGCCGCGTGGCCCGGCACGGTCCGCTGAGCGAAGTGCGCGCGGAACTCGACACCGGCCGCCGTCACCAGATCCGCGCCACCCTTCAGGCCCTCGGCACTCCCTTGGTGGGCGACAAGCTCTACGGGGTGGATCCGGCCCTGTTCCTGGGGTTCTGTACCGATGCCCTGACCGACCATGATCGCCTGCGCCTGAGGCTCAACCGACAGGCGCTGCATGCGGAAAGGGTGCGCCTGCGGCACCCGGTCACCCGGGACATGCTCGATCTGCACGCGCCCCTGCCCGAGGACATGCAGGCGCTGATCGCCCGGCCGTCTTGAATCAAGGCCGGTCCCCCATCGCGCGGCCGGCCAGCCACAGGGCGAGGCGACGCACCGCAAGTTCCTTGGCCTTGGCCTCCACCTCAACCGTCAGTCGCAGTGTCCGCCAGCACGCGGGGAAGTCGCAGGGACGGATATAATCGGCATGCCGCCGCGGCATGCGGCTGCACCAGCCGCCCAGCGGGCTGGACACGTGAAACAGCGGCTCGCGCTTCCAGGTCCGCAGGGCGGCCGCCGTCGCTGCTTCCACCGTCAGACCGTCCGGGAGGCAGCGGTGATGATGCACGTCATAGACCAGCGGAACGTTCAGTTCGTGGCACAGCGGAAGCAGGTCCGAGGGCGTGTAACTGTGATCGTCGTTCTCCAGCGTCAGTCGTGAGCGCACGGCGCGCGGCAGCCCTGCCATCGTCGTCCTCAGCCGATGTAGCGCCGCCACCTTGTCGCCGTACGCCCCGCCGGCATGGAGGTTGATCACATCGGCCCCGATCCAGGATGCGACCTCGGCCTGGTATTCCAGTTCCCGGATGGAGGCCTCGACCACCTCGGGCCGGGGCGAGTTCAGCACCACGAACTGATCGGGATGGAACGAAAGGCGAATGGCTTTGGCGCGAGCAAAGGCGCCGCAGCGTCGAAAGGCCCGAATGATCTGCGCTCCCTGGGGTAAACCGGCCGCGTCATAACCACACCGGGGATGCGTCTTTAGCGGAAGGATCTGGCTGTTGACACGAAAGGCGCCAATCCCATGCCGGGCACAGTACTCCAGCGCGGCCTGCAAGGTTTCCGCGTTGTGGAGCGCGATCTCGGCGAGCGCCTCGCGCCGGGCCGAAGGCGACCGGCGGCCCATCACCGCTGCCGTCGCCTGCCGGAAACGGATCGGCGCCCGCAGGAATACACAACACAGTCCCAGTCTGATCATGGTCTCCACTCAACTCCAATCCACATGCCCCGTCTTTTACAGTTCGATCACCGTGATCTCGGGCCGACACAGAAAGCGTACCGGCAGAAGGAACGTGCCCAGCCCCGCGCTCACATGGAGCCGGCCCGCCGGCGTCGAGTATGTTCCCAACTGATACCCGTTTACGCCATAGGGCACAACCAAGGCGCCGAACAAGGGCAGCCGCACCTGCCCGCCATGGGCGTGCCCCGACAGGATGAGATCATATCGCTCGCCCTTGATACTATCGACCGCGGCCGGGTGATGCGCCAGCAGTATCCGCTTGGCCTCGGGTCCAACCGGAGGGTTGCTCCCGTGCGCCGAGGGCGAGGAACCGGCAGTGCCTGCATGATTCGGCAAGTCGGCCTTAATGTTCGGCATCGGGTTCCACTCCATCCTCCGCCCTGGCATGGCAAACTCGGAAGCATCCCCCCGGGTTTCGATTTCAGAGCCTGACGACCCGACGATGAGTAGTCGACCCTTCAATACCGAAACCGAGTTATCCAGCAGCCATCCGCCGCCGGTCCCCTGGAAACACGTGCCTATCCGCTCGAAGGAAGCTCCGCTCCAGTAGTCGTGATTGCCCGGGACCCCGTAGAGCGGCACGTTAATCTTGCTGAGAGCGTCCAGAGCCTCATCGAGATAGTGCGTATTCTCGACGATGTCCCCCGTGAAACAGACGACATCGGGGGCCAGTTGGTTGACGGTCGCAATGATACGCAACAGATAAGCGCGGTCGCCTTTGTAATGGATGTCGCTGATATGCACCACCCGCATCGTGGGGCGGTCGCTCAAGGACAGGCGGTCACACTTGATCCACCGAGGTTCAATCACAAACCCGTCCAGGGCGCAAAGGCCCATGCCTCCCCAGATCAGCAGTCGCAGCCAGTGCTTTCGGATGAACGCTTTCATCTACGCCGATGAGTCCATCGCTGGGTCCCTCACACTTAGTCGTTTACACTTAATCGGCGACACTTGGTCGAATCGCGCAGTCGACGGTTGATACTCGCATGTCCACCACAGACCAACCAGAATTCACACGGGAAACCGGGAGGACTTCCTCCTGGAAGGGTCTTCTATTTCCCCAAGAACGCACCCGTATGCACACCGACGTCCGCAGCCTTGAGCACAATGTGCGCGCAGGCCAGGGCGTCCGACAGCGCTTCGTGGTGATTGAGCGGGATGGAGAAATGCCGGCATACGTCAGACAGTTTCGTGGGCCGCACGTTCCAATGGCGGCGCGACAGTTTCATGGTGCAGAGATAGGGTAAATCCAGGGGAGTTACGCCATGCCCCGTACAACACGCGGTCAAGACGCCCCGGTCAAAGGACGCATTGTGCGCTGCCACAAACTCCACCCCTTGGAGCATCTCGGAGAGCTCCGGCCAGAGTTCGCCAAAGTGGGGTTTCTGCGCCACGTCGTTCCAGGTGATTCCGTGCAGATAGGAAAACACAAACTGCCGGCGGGGCGGCCGGATCAGGGAGTACATCTGGCTGACAATCCGGCCCTCTTCCACCACAACCACTGCGACGGCGCAAGCGCTGTCGCGGCCATAATCGGCCGTTTCAAAGTCCAACGCGGCAAACTTGTTGAACGGCCGGTACTTGGATTTGCCGCGCTTGGGAGCCGGCGTTTCCACGGCGGCAGCCATCCGGCCTATTTCAGGAAGACATCGCGCTGCGGCCGGTGCAGCCATGGGCTCGGAAATACCGCCCTGAACATTCGATGTCATGGGCCAGAAAGTGCCAGAACGGGGACGCCAACGCAATCGTGAAGCACCCGTCGCCCAGGAGAGACAACCGCCCATGTGCGAGAATCAGGGGCAGCACGGCAGTGTTGCCGGTCGCTTCGGCGACTGGTAGATTTCGCCTTCATGGGGCCGGGCGCTCCACGCCAGGGACATCGGACCCCCGATGGCGATGTCGCACGCCCGACACAAGGGCCTGAACCAGCGAGGGGGCAATTTGACCGAACCGGATACTGATTCTGCCGACGGGGCTGCCCGGGCCGGGCGATTGTGGTGGGTGGCGGGTTGCACCGCCCTGCTGGTCTTCTACCTCTACAACCTCAGCATCTACTTTGCCTTCACCGCGGATGACCCGGGGATCACGTTCCGGTACGGGGCCAACCTTTTCGATGGCCGCGGCCTGGTGTTCAACCCGGGAGAACGGGTCGAGGGCTACAGCAACTTCGGCCACGTGGTGCTGTCCGGCCTCGTCTACAAGATCCTCGCGCTTTCTGGCGACGGCCGCTGGACCCTGACGCTCGCCATCAAACTCCTCAACGTGCTCTTCGGCGCGGTCACCGGTTACTACTGCTACCGGTATGCCGCCGACATCC
>CAZWQJ010000154.1:0-10907 GCA_964635825.1 uncultured Victivallales bacterium
GGACGGTTCGCCCTACCTGCCCAACTCGGCAAGTACCGGGTAGGGCGAACCCTCCGGGTGGGCCGTTCTTCACCTCGAGGCACCGAATCCCAGATGCGCCCGCCTCCCAGCCCGTGGTATAATGGCGCCACACATCGGGCTCCTCATCCACGGTGGCCCGTGCGATCCGCGCGCGGGCACATCCGCTGAGGGATAAACACGCGCCGCCAATCAAGAGGGACTCTGACCGCCGGCACCACCCAGCGCTTCTACCGCGTCCTGGATGCCGGTTGGAACCCCTGACACCACCGCCCGCCCCGTGCGCCGCCGGGTCCATCGAGCCGCGCCTACTGGCGCCCTTCGACCAGCGCATCCACCACGCTCGGATCGGCCAAGGTCGTCGTGTCCCCAATCTGGTCCACCGCATTCTCCGCGATCTTGCGCAAAATGCGCCGCATGATCTTGCCCGACCGCGTCTTCGGCAGCGCCGGCGCAAACTGCAGCTTGTCCGGCACCGCGATGGCCCCAATCTCCTTGCGCACGTGCTTCGCCAGCTCCTCGCGCAACGCGTCGCTCGGATCAACACCCTCCACCAGCGTGACGAATGCGTACAGCGCCTGCCCCTTGATGTCGTGCGGCATCGGCGCCACCGCCGCCTCCGCCACCTTCGGATGGCTCACCAACGCACTCTCCACCTCGGCCGTCCCGATCCGATGGCCGGACACATTCACCACGTCGTCAATCCGGCCCATCAGCCAGTAGTCCCCATCCTCGTCACGGCGGCAACCGTCACCCGTGAAGTACAGGTTCGCGTACATCGAGAAGTACGTGTCGATGAAGCGGTCATGGTCGCCCCAGGTCGTGCGCATGATGCCCGGCCAGGGCTTCTTGATGCACAGCTTGCCACCCTCGTTCGGGCCGCACTCGCTGCCATCATCACGCAACACCACCGGCTCCACCCCGAAGAACGGCCGGATCGCCGACCCCGGCTTCAGTACATGCACGCCCGGCAGCGCCGAAATCAAAATCCCGCCCGTCTCCGTCTGCCACCACGTGTCGACAATCGGGCAGCGCTCGCGCCCGATCATCCGGTGGTACCACATCCACGCCTCGGGGTTGATCGGCTCCCCAACCGAACCCAGCACGCGCAGCGAGCTCAAGTCGTACTTCGCCGGCCATTGATCTCCCAGGCGAATCAGCGAGCGGATGGCCGTCGGCGCCGTGTAGAACACCGTCACCTTGTACTTCTGCACGACCTGCCAGAAGCGCCCCGCATCCGGGTACGTCGGCACCCCCTCAAACATCACGCTCGTCGCGCCATTCGCCAGGGGCCCATATACAATGTAACTATGCCCCGTCACCCACCCGATATCCGCCGTGCACCAGTAAATATCATCCTCGTGGATATCAAAGACGTACTTGTGCGTCAGCGCCGTGTGCAGCAGGTACCCCGCCGAACTGTGTACCACGCCCTTCGGCTTGCCCGTCGATCCCGACGTGTACAGAATGAAGAGCGGATCCTCCGCGTGGATCGCCTCCGGCGCGCACTCCGGCTTCGCCGCCGCCATCACGTCGTGATACCAGACGTCGCGCCCCGCCTGCATCGCGCAGGGCTCCGCATTGCGCCGCACCACAATCACCTTCTCGATCGACGGCGTGTGCGTCAGCGCCTGGTCCGAAATTTCCTTGAGCTTGATGCTCTTGCCGGCGCGCAGCGACACGTTCGCCGTGATCAGCAGCCGGCACGAGGAATCGTTGATCCGCCCGGAAAGCGATTCCGCACTGAACCCGCCGAATACCACCGAATGGATGGCGCCAATGCGCGCGCAGCCCAGCATCGCCACCGGCAGCTCGGGCACCATCGGCATGTAGATGCACACGCGATCGCCGCGCTGGATCCCCAACGATTTCAGCACGTTCGCGAACTTGCACACCTCGTGGTACAGATCCTCGTAGGTCAGAACCCGCGTCTCGTCCTCCGGCTCCCCCTGCCAGATGAGCGCCGGCTTGTGGCGCGTCGCCGTCTTCAAATGCCGGTCCAGGCAGTTGACCGACACATTCAACTGCCCATCCTCAAACCACGTGTGCCGGATCGTCCGCTTGCGCGTGTCCCATGTGTGGCGGCAGGCCACCGTCGGCGCCTTGCTCCACTCCAACGTCGCCGCCTGCTCCATCCAGAATGCGTCGCCGTCCTCGATCGAGCGCTTGTACATGCTCGCGTAGCGCGCGGCATCCAGATGCGCACGCGCAATCACCTCCGGCGACGGCGGAAATCGCCGGCTCTCCGTCATCAGGGAATCGGTGGAAACGGCCTTCTTGAAATCGGCTCCCATGCGTCTACCCCCTCCGCTGCGAACGTTCTGCAACACCCTGCCCACTGTAATGGGCTCGCCCACGCTGAACGTAACCGCCTCATCCGCAACCCGCAAGTGGAAAGACAAGCCGCCCCAGCCGTCTTTTCTTCTGACTGTTTTCGGATGCGCGGTTGTCCGCCCGCGTCACGCACGGTAGACTCGGGCATGCGTGCTTGTCGTTGCTGCTACGTCGCCGCCCTCTCCCTCGGACTCGCGAGCCTCGCGCAGGCCTCCTACTTCACGCTGGATCTGCAGGCCTCCACCCAGGTACGGGGCGGTCGCGTGACCGCTCACGTCACCATGCGCAATGCCGGCGACGAACCCATGGGCAACGTCGCCCCATCCGCGTGGCTCGCCGGACAGCCCGTCGTCGCCGGTTCCGCTCAGCCCGAACTGGCCGTCGGCGAATCGCTCTCGCGCACGCTCGACCTCGGCGAGGTGCCGCCGCTGCCGGGGCACTACACCGCCGTGGTTTCTGTGCGCTACACAGACCGCTATGGCCACCCCTTCACCACCCTCAAGACCATCCCCGTCTACACGGCCGACCCGGGAGGAGCGCTCGCGCCACTCGCGGGTCGCATGCAGGCCACCACCCTCGACGGACCGCAACACACCGACGTGACCCTGAACTGGAATGCCGAGCTCCCAGTTACCGTGCGCATGTGGCTCGTCTTGCCCCCCGAATTGACCGGCAGCCCGCGCGAGGCCACCATCCACATCCCCGGCTTCGGCACCGCCACCCAGCGCGTCGCGCTCGCCCGGACCTGGGCGGTGGACGGCAGTCAGTACCGCGTGTTCGCCATCGCGGATTTCGTATGGCAGGGGCAGCACCGAAGCTGCGTGATCCCGGGGTCCTTGCGCGTGCCTGGCCGTTCGCCGCCGCCCGCGCGCCTCATGCAGGCCCTGTGGGCGATCCCAGCCGCCTTCCTGCTCGCCTTCGCCCTATGGCCACTCGGCCGCCGCCACGTCAGGGCGCGCCGGGCCGGGCCGCCACCCGCTCCATCGCCTTGATCTCATCGGCCCACGCCTGCTGCACCTGGCGACGCGCAGCCTTCTCCGATGACGAGCCCTTCACAAGCGTCAGCGCCTCCACCGCCTGCTCATAGCGACCGGCACTGCTGTACAGGTCCACCAGAACGGCGTGGTTGTAGGGATCCCAGAACTGCCAGTCCACATACCGCTCCCATAGCCGTATCGCGTCCGGCAGCGAGTGCTCGGCCACCAGCCGCACCTCCAGCAGGCGCAGCGGCCGATACCAGCCGTTCAGGGCCAGGCCACGCTCACACCAGCGCTGCGCCAGCTGCCGCCGGGCCAACGGCCCCGGCTCCTCCGCACCCCAATCCCCGTAGTAGGCCACTTCCGCCGCCCAGGCACATAAGTAAAAATTGAGGGGATATTGATCATGGGAACTCTCGGCCAGGGCGAGCGCCTTTGCCGGTTGATTGCGCAGGGCCCCGTATTTCGCGCGGTAATACTCGGCCTGCGCGCGGCTGGCCCGCAGCCCGTACCCGGTGCCCGCCACCGCCAGCGCCAGCAGCCCCAACCCCAGCAGGACTCGTGCGAACCGCCGCATGACGTCGCCCCCCGCCACCCCGCCCGCGCTACAGCAGGATCTTGCGTTCCACGATGATGATGTCGTTCGGCTCGACCAGGAAGTCGTCATCCTTGCGCTGCTCGATGCGCGCGCCGTTCAGCTCTTCCACCTTCTCGCCACGAATCACCCGGATCTTGCGGGAGTTGGCAAAGTCCGTGTACCCGCCGGCCGACGAAATCGCCATCAGCACCGTGGTGTCTCCCGCCAGCGGATACTTCCCGGGGCGCATCACCTCGCCGCGCACAAAGTACGCTTCCTCTTGCGCCACAATGATGACGTCGATCTTGTTGTAGTAGCCACCGTCGATGAAGGCGCGCTCAATCAACTCCTCCGCATCGCCCGTCGTCAGGCCCTCGACGTGCAGCGCCCCCACATACGGCAGCTTGACGTTGCCGCTGCCGTCCACCACATCCGCGATCTCCTCCGGTCGCGGAATCCCACGCATCGAAATCAGGATCCGATCATCGCGCCGCAGAAATCGGCGCGGCATCCCGGAAGACGTGGTCGTGCCCCCGTCGATCGAAGTCGCGCCCGCATCCGCCGCCGTTGACGCCCCATCCTCCAGCCACGCCGCCCGATCCTCCGCCGAGATCCGCGGCTCGTAGGGCGCCACCGCCGGACCGCCAAACGGTACCGACGAACACCCCGCCAACGCTAGCGCCATCATCGGCACCACCGCCGCGCGCATCCACCCGCGCCAGTCCCACCTCTGCATATCCATGCCCGTCACGCCCGTTTCTGCGAACGCGCTTCTTCCGGCGTCCGCTTGGGATGATAGTAGTAATAGCTGTAATGGTAATAGTACGAGTAGTCCCGCGAAATGTTGATCTTGTTCAGGACCACGCCCAGCAGCTTGCCACCGGCGTTCTCCACCATCGCCTTCGCCCGCATCGATACCGTACGCGGATACTTGCGATGCTGCACCACCAGCAGCACCCCGTCCACCTCGCGCACCAGCAGCGACGCGTCGCTCACGCCAATGATCGGCGGCGCATCGAACAGGATCAGGTCGTAGCGCCCCGAGACTTCTTTCACCAGCTCGCGCATGCGCGGCGTGTCCAGCAAGCCGTGCACCCCAGTCGTCACACGACCGCTCGGCAGGAAGTGCAAATTCGGCACATCGGTCTTCACCACCGCATCGTCGAACTGCACCTCGCCCACCAGAATGTTCGCCAGACCCGGCTTGTTTTCCACGCCGATGATCTTGTGCTGCCGCGGCCGGTGCAGGTCCGAGTCCACAATCAGAATACGGTCGCCAAGCTGCGCACACACGTGGCCCAGATTGTACACCGTCAGCGATTTGCCTTCCGCCATGCTCCCGCTCGTGATGCAGTAGGTCTTGCCCTGCTTCACCCGCTCCGAAAATCTCACGTTGGTCCGCATCATCCGATAGGCTTCGGCGTGGTCGCGATAGGAACGCGGATCCGTGAACGCTTCAACCTTCTGCGGAATCACCCCCACCACCGGCAACTCCATGAAGCGCTCCACGTCGTCGATCGTCTTCACCGACGTGTCGATGTACTCGATGAAGTAGGCCAGCCCGATGCCCGCAAACAGGCCCAGCATCACGCTCAACAGAATGTTCAGCACCACGCTGGGACTCACGTAGTCCGACAGCTCGGACGCCTTCGCCGGCGTGATGACCTCCACCGTCGTCGCCGGAATATCCAACTCGATCTCTTCCTGCAGATACCGCATCTCCAGCGAATCGCGAATCCGGCTGGCATGCTCCAGCTCCATGATCGCCTTGTCGAATTCGCGGTAGCCACCGCCCTCCGCCGCAATCTCGGTGTCCTTCTGCTCTTCGACCATGCTCTCCAGCGCCGCAAATTTCGCCTGGGCCGCCTCGTACTCGTGCTTCATCCCCGTCTTCAGCCCCTGCAGCGCATCCGTAATCTTGGACTGCAATTCCCCCACCACCGCCTTCGTGCTGCGCACTTCCGGATGGTTCGGGCCGAGCGAGGCCATCGTCATCTCGCTCAGCCGCACCTCCGCCTCGCGCTTGGCTTTCACCAACGCCGCCAGCGCCGGATCCCCCACAATGTACGGCGCCGAATCCACCAGCTCCGAAGGCGTCAGGCTGATCACCTTCTCGTAGCGCGCCCGCTTGTCCTCCAGCTCCAGCCGCACCCGCACCCGCTCGTCCTCAAGCCGCGTCAGGCTGCGCTTGTCGATCACGGACTCGGAACCCTGGCGCGAACTGTACACCGTGATCTTGTACTTCTGGCGGATGTCCTCCACCTTCGTACCAGCCTCGGTCACCTTGCGGCGCTGATCCTCCAGCGCCACCTTCAACGCCACCAGCGCACCCTCCGTCACCCGGCGCGAACGCGCCACGTTCTGCTCGCGAAAGACTTCCGCAATCAGGTTCGCCGTGCGCGCCGCTTCCAGATTCGGCTGGCTCTGGGGTTCCCGGTAGCTGATCTGAATCTGGATCAGGTTCGTGTCGCGGTAGTGCTGCACCCGCAGGCAGCGCCGCACAATCTCCTTCACCGCCCGGTCCAGCGCCTTGTCCGGCGACAGCCCCTCCAGCCCCCACGCCGCCGCAAACTTGGCCACCAAACCCTGCCGCCGCACCACTTCCTCAATCACCGGCGGCGACTGGATGATCTCAAACTGCGTGCGCAGGAACAGCGGATCATACTGCGCGCGGGTGCTGTCGAAGACCGGCACGTCCGGCTGCTTCTCCTTCACCTGGATCACGCACGACGCGTCGTAGACCTTCGGCATCGCCATCGTGAAGATGATGCCCGTGACCACCACCAGCAGGAAAACCGCGATGACAATCTCTTTGCGGGACTGGACGATCCGCCAATAGTCGAGTACGTGCAGCGTTTCCTGGGAATCGGTCATCGGTCGTCCTTGTCCTCACGCATGGGCGCTTGCCGTTCTCCCGCCGAGTGCCGGGCACGGCACGCCCAGCCCATACGCAAGACAAGCGCCACGCCGCTGCCTTCGCCGGGCGGGAATTTACCGGGCTTCCGCGATCCGCTTTACAGATCCAAATGCAATTCGAGGATCGAGGTGTTCTTCGTGAACGACTCGTCCACATCCGAATCCACATCCTCGTACCGCTGACGGAAGACCAACTTGGAAATGTCGTTCAGCTTCCAGCCGGCATTGCCCTCGACCACCGTGGTCGTCTCGTCGCCCGAGGCCTCGCCGTCCAGCGCCGCCGGCACTTCCGCCGGCAGGGCGCCTTCGTCATACGTGCTCTCGCGCACCGTGCCGTTCAACCCAACCGTCAGCAGCGCGTTCGCATCGATCTCAATGCCGGCACGCAGCTCGGTGAACTCCTGCGAGGCGAACGGGTAGACATCCGAATCGCGCACGCCGTGGGTCACTTCCGCCTTGATCCGGTTGGCCGGAGTCGGCGACACCGTCAGGTCCACCTTCGCGTACGGAAACACTTCGCTGTCCATCGTGTCGGACGCGTACTCCACGGCCTGCACGCCGCCCTCGAGGCCTGCGCGGAATGCCGGGCTGAACACCTGCTCCGCACCCACCACGCCCATCAGAATGTCAAAATCGCGCTCGAGCGAATCGCTCGCGAACACGCCCATCTCCGCCAGCGCCGCGCGCTCTTCGGGCGTCACGGTCACATCCTCGTAGCCGTACATCAACACGCTGCCCGCACCGTGCAAGGCCAGCGACGGCGTCACCTGGCGCCACAGGAGCAGCCGCCCCTCCGCCATATCCTCGTCCGACTGCTGCGCAACCGCGCTGTCATCGTAAGCCTTCGTCCGGTAGGCACCCATGACATCGACGTAGGTCTGGCGGCTCAAATCCTGGCGAACCCCCAATTCGGCCCGGTTCACGATGTAGCTCTGGTTGTCACGCACACGGGCGCCGTTCTCGTCGATCGACGGATCGTCCTGGTACTCGAAGTGGTCATACAGCCGCAGCTCGGTACGGTCCGACGCACGGTGCGTCACCCGCACACCCAGATCATGCAGGAACTCGCTGTCGTTCTGCGTGTCGGAGGCATCCGTGCGGTATCGGTACGAGGGCGCGTAGTACAGATCGTAACGCGTCCGATCCGTGTCCGCATACACACTGATCCGCGGCGTCACGTAGAAATCGTTGTTGGACTCCTCGTCCGTCTCCGATGCGTCCCGGTTGTCCGTGTGCTCCGCGCGCAAGGTCACACTGAAGTCGACCGGCTCCGCGCTTGTCGCATCCGCGGCGAAGGCCCCAACGGTGCCCAGCACGCTTCCACCGCACATCAACCCCGCGATTAGGCGCCATGTCTTCGTCATGATGGTCTCCTGTCCACGCTCGCTGCTCGGACACACGTCTCGGGCGGCTGCCAGGCGGCGTCCCGCAGAACGTGGAACCCAACCCCGGCAATTCAGGCGAGTTTTAGCGGATTGGGGTAGGTCTCGTCAACAAGAAACCCCGGCCGAGAACCCGCCTTGCACTCGCGCGCAGCCCCCCCTATGATGCATTCCCATGATGCCTCCCCGCACATCGTTGACCTACAAACTCACGCCCCCGCAACAGCAGGCCCTGACGGAACTGCTGCGTCAGGGGAATTACCGCCCCGTAACCGTCCCCTACGCCACCATCGCGGCCCGCGCCGAAGACTGCAATATCACCCTCTATACCAGCGGCAAATGCCTCGTCCAGGGCAAGGGCGCCGAGGAGTTCGTCACCTTCTTCCTCGAACCCTATGTGCTCAAATCCGCCACCCTCGGCTATGAGCGCATCCTGAACCCCGAGGCCGTCAGCGCCCACATGGGCGTCGACGAAAGCGGCAAGGGCGACTTCTTCGGCCCCCTCGTCATCGCCTCCGCCTACGTCGATGAATCCCTCGCCGATACGATGCAGGCCATGGGCGTGCGCGATAGCAAAACCATCACCAGCGACGCCAAGGCCATGGCCATGGGCCGCGAACTGCGGCGCCTGCTCGGAAACCGCTACAGCGTCGTCCGCGTCGGCCCCCGCGCCTACAACCGCCTCTATAGCAAAATGCGCAGCGTCAACCGCCTCCTCGCCTGGGGCCACGCCCGCACCATCGAAAATCTGCTCCAGGTCATCCCCGATTGCCCGCGCGCCATCTCGGACCAGTTCGGCAGCGAGGACCAAGTGCGCCGCGCCCTCATGCAAAAAGGCCAACGCATCGAACTCGTCCAGCGCCATCGCGCAGAATCCGACCTCGCCGTGGCCGCCGCCTCCATCCTCGCCCGCGAGGATTTCCTCCATGCACTCGCCGATATGAGCGCCCACTACGGCACCAAAATCCCCAAAGGCGCCTCCGCCGCCGTCCAAACCGTCGCCGTCGAACTCATCCGCGCTCGCGGACCCGCCACCCTCCTCGATGCCGTCAAATGCCATTTCAAAACCACCGACTCCGTCCTCGCCTCCGCCAAACTCGATCGCAAAGCCCTCGGCCCCGAGGGTCAGGTCGTCTCCAAACCCTTCACCCGACGCCCCTCCTCCAAACCCAAACCCCCCTCCGCCTAACCCCGCATCGGCGAACGAGATCCAACAACTCATCCTCGTCCTCGTCCTCGTCCTCGCTCCCTCTCCCGCCTTTCGAGGACGAGGACCGCTTCGCTGAGGACGAGTACGATCAACAGTTCCCATCGCCATCCTCCATCCCGCGTTCCGATCGCAGGATTCCCCTTGGAGGGCCGGGCTCCGCCCCGGCCGGGAACACGGATTCCGATAAGCTTCGTCCCGAGCTTTGTCGCGAGCTTTGTCGAAAGCGACTGAATGACGCATGGATACATCGACAACGCTCCCGACAAAGCGACAAAGACAGATGAACGTTTCTCATGGCTTTCTCCCTCTGGCGGCCCCACCGATAACCGATAACCGATAACGAATCCCCCCTCCGCCCCCCTCACAAAATCTCTTGCACATCCAATCATTCGTGATTACATTTGATCCGTAACGATCATATTCAATCACCAATGATCACCCAAGAACCCATCGCCCTCATGGAAGAGCGCCTTGAAGCCATTCAAGGTATCGTCAAATCGCGACATGCCGTCCGCGTCGAGGAGCTCTGCACGGAACTGGGCGTTTCTCCGGCCACCATTCGCCGCGACCTCACCGAACTTCACCGCCTCGGCCATATCCGCAAGGTCCACGGCGGGGCCGTCTCCACCGAAGGGCGCCTGACCGAACCCCCCTTCGACGACAAGGAAAGCGAGGCGCGCGCGGAAAAGGACGCCATCGCGCGCGCCGCCCTCACCCTGATCCAGCCCAATGACTCCATTTACCTGGATGGCGGCAGCACCGTTCTGGCCCTCGCCCGCCTGCTCACCCAGATGCACCCCCTCACCGTCGTCACCAATTCCCTGCGCGTCGCCCTGGCCCTCGCCGGGGGCAGCACGCGCCTCATCCTGGTGGGCGGCGACTTGCGCCGGCTGAGCCAGACCTTCGTCGGCCCGCTCACCCAGGCCACCATCGAACAGCTTCACGTCGACAAGGCCTTCATGGGCACCATCGGCCTGAGTGTGGACGCCGGCATGACCACCACCGATCCTGCCGAGGCCTTCACCAAACGCCTCGTCATGCAGCACGCCACCCAGATCGTCCTGCTCGCCGATAGCCGCAAAATGGGCAAGGTCGCCTTCGCCCAAGCCGGCCACCTCGACCAACTCGACATCCTCATCACCGATCCCCATCTCGATCCGCATCTCGAACGGCAACTGAAGCGATTGGGTGTCGACGTCACCATCGCCCCATTGCCCAACGCCAAGGAGTAACGATGGCCACCGCAATCCTCATGCCGCGTCAAGGTCAGTCCGTGGAATCTTGCATCCTGGTCGAATGGCGTGTAGCCCCGGGCGACGCCGTCAAGGTCGGCACCCCCCTGGCCGCCATCGAAACCGACAAGGCCGTCTTCGAAGTGGAAAGCACGGCCGACGGCACCGTGCTCGCGCTCTTCGCCAAACCGGGCGACGACGTTCCCGTGCTCGCGACCATCGCCGCCGTCGGCGAGCCCGGCGAAGATGTGGGCACCCTCA
>CAZWQJ010000155.1:0-10897 GCA_964635825.1 uncultured Victivallales bacterium
CCGCTGGACCGGGCCGCGCTGGAGGCCTGGACGCGGCGCGCGCTGCTGGAGGACCGCCTGATCGAGCCGGACGCAGAGGTGGTCAGTTTCTGGCACCGGGTGTTGCCGCGGGGCTATCCCGTTCCGTTCCTGGGGCGCGACGCCCATCTGCGGGCGCTGCATGCGGAACTGGAGCCGCTGGGTGTGTATTCCCGCGGGCGCTTTGGCGGGTGGAAGTACGAGGTGGCGAACCAGGACCACAGCTTTATGCAGGGCGTGGAAGTGGCGGACCGCCTGGTGCGCGGCACGCCAGAAGTCACCTACCACGATCCGGCCCGCGCCAATTCCGGCGAGTTCCTGCGGACGAAGCCCTGAGCGCGTGGGTCGGTGGCGTTCGCGCCCCGCCACGGTCAGGGTGCCGTCGCGGACTCGCTGGCACTGGCGGCGGCGAGGGCTTCGGGCAACCCGCGAAAGCGGTAACGCACGGTCTGCACCATCGAGCGCACGGCCCCCTTCACCAGCCGCCATTTGGCTATGGAAACGCGGCCGCTGTAGCGGCTGCGGTGCGGGACATGGATCTCGATGGTCTTCATGTTCAGATGCGCCGCGTAACCGGCGATGATCACGTTCGGGGCGAACGTGTCGCGTGGGATGGTGCGAAAGCAGGGCAGGAAGATCCGACTGCGCATCAGCCGGTACGGACAGTTCACATCGAAAATTCCCTGCCCGTAGCAGGAACTGACGGCGAGGCGGGCCCAGAGGCTGACGAGCTTGCGCGACCAGGAGCTGCGGCGCTCGTAGCGCTTGCCGACGATGAAGTCGTGATCCTGGCGGATGTTCCAGAGTTTGTAGAACCATTCCGGGCCCATTTCATCATCCGAGTCCACCTGAAAGACCCACTCGAAGGTGGGAGCGGTTTCGAGGTAGCCATCGAGGATGGTGGGCCCATGGCCGGAGTTTGGGCGTTCGTGGGCGACGACGCGGGGCAGCTCCGGCAGGAGGCTCTTGATCACGGCGGCCGTGTTGTCCACCGAACCATCGTTGTAGGTGTGGATGGCGAAATCGATGCCCAGTTTTTCCAGTTCAGAGTTCCAGGCCCGAAGCACCTTACCGATGGTCCCCTCTTCGTTGAAGACCGGAATGACAACGGCTAGATCGCGGCACCTGCTCATGATTTACCCTTTCCCTGCGTAGACACGTTCTTACGCATGACGGCCCACTGGCCCAGCAGGGCCGGGTAGACCAGATGCGAGTGGGGGCTGGTGCGTTTCTGGTTGATGCCGAGCATCTCGAGCACCCGACAGGCCCAGTCCATGGCCGGCAAGGGAGTGGTCACCAGGCAGCGACCGTCATCCGCGAGTAGTTCATACATGGCATCAAAGCATGGGACATGCTCGACCACTTCGAAGGCGACGATCACGTCAAAGCTGCGGGGTTGGAGGCCGAGCTGGCGCCACGCGAGCACGTCCCCGACCACGTCGGCAGGCGGAACCAGATTCAACCCGACATAGCGGGACCATCCGCCCGCCCGTAAGCGGTTACCGAGCCAGCCATCGCCGCACCCGATCTCCAGAATTCGGGCCGTTTTGGGGACGGAGGGAAAGAAGGCGCGAAAGCGCCATTCCCGCGAGCGATTGGAGGGGATGGTGGTCGGCTTCTCGCCAGTCGTGGGGGTCTCATGCATGGGTGGCCTCAGGCGATCAGTCAACCCGACGTTCCTTGCCCAGCGTGACGATGCGCAGGGTGCTCAGCAGGATCTGGAGGTCCAGGCTCAGGGACAGGTGCTTGAGGTAGAACAGGTCATACTCCAGCTTGCGGCGGGTATCCTCGATCGTGCTGCCGTAAGGGTAGCGGATCTGAGCCCAGCCGGTGAGACCAGGCGGGGCGATCTCGCGTTCGCTGTAGAAGGGGACCTTGTCTTCGAGTTCGCGGATGATTTCGGGGCGTTCGGGGCGAGGGCCGACCAGGCTCATTTCGCCGCGGAGGATGTTGATGAATTGGGGGACTTCATCCAGGCGGAATCTGCGCAGGACACGGCCGATGCGGGTGATGCGCGCGTCATCGGCGGATGCCCACACAGCACCGGTTTCGGCCTCGGCCATGGGTTTCATCGTGCGGAATTTGTAGATGCGAAACAGGCGTCCGAACTGGCCGACGCGCGTCTGGGTGTAGAAGACGGGGCTGCGCGGCTCGCTCAACTTGATCAAGGTGGCCACGACGAGGGATACCGGCAGGAACACGAGGCCGGCGACGAGAGAGGCCATGATATCGACCAGGCGTTTGACGCGACGCATGAGGGGCATGCGGGATTCCAGGGAGGCCTGCATCAGGATCTCCTCGTTGACGAGATCGAGGGGCGTCATGCCGCGGTAGATTTCGTAGACGCTGAGGGGGCTGAGGACCTCGATGCCCTCGAAGCGCAGGCGCTTGAGCTTCGGGTACAGCAAGGAGGTTTTGCGAAGGTCCTCGAGGCCGACGATGATCAGGCTGATGCCGAGGCTGCGAATCAGCGCATCCAGGTTTTCCACGGTGCAGGAAAGGACGGCGACGCCATCGACCACGGGCGCGGACGGCTGCTCGCCTTCATCGAGGCCGGAAACGCGGATGTTGGCGACGATCTTGTGGGCCGGCAGGACGTAGTCGTTTTCGACGACGCGGCGCAGGGAGGTGGCGCGGGGACCGGAACCCAGGATGACCGCCCTGCAGATGAAGATATTGCTGCGGAACAGGTAGCGGTACAGCAGCAGTTTCAGTGTCAGCGAGATGACGCTGTACAATCCGAGGGTGAGGACAAGCACCCCGCGGCCGAGGACCTGCAGCATCCAGGCGTAGGAGGTGATGCTGAGGATCAGCAGGGCAAAGAACACCGTGAAGAGCCAGGTGACGACGAGATTGAACCGGGAGAAGGTGTACTGGAGGCGGTAGGTGCCGGCGAGGTAGTTCGCCAGGAGGATGCCGGCGAAGAGCAGGAGCCAGCCCTGCAGATTGTCGAAGACATACTCGCCGGTCTCTTCGGGGCCGAGACGGAGGGAGACGCCGATGACCGCGGCGACAACCAGGCAAGCCAGGTCCATCATCGCGATCCAGGTCACGTGCGTTCGAATATGAGAACGAGCGGCGTCCATGGATGGTATCCGATCTCAGGTTTCGGGTGGGCCGACGCAAAGCCGACGACCCGTGGCCCCCGCAGGGCACCCCTCGCTCATGAAGTGGGCAGAAACGTATCGCTGAACCACTTTTTCAGCGGGCGCTTGCTCGTGCGCAGCGTGCCGCCGCGCCGCTTCTGTTTGCGATTCTCCTGATCGGCTTGATCTCCGTAGTAGGCATAGCTGTAGCCGTAGCTGTAGGCGTTGCTGTAGTAGGCGTAGTTCGGATACTGGTAGGTGTAGTAGAGGCTGCTGATCTTGTGCATCTCGATGCTGTTGAGCACCATGCCGATGACGCGCGCATCCTTCAGCACGTCGAGCGAGTAGCGGATGAGGGGCTTCGGGGTATGGTTGACGCGAGCGACATAGACGACCACGCCGACGCCCTGCGACGCGAAGATGACGGTATCGGTGACACGCAGCACGGGGGACGTATCGCACACGATGTAGTCGAACTCGTCCTGAATTTCGACGAAGAAGCTGCTGAGACCGGCGGACTGCAGCAACTCCGGCGCGTCTTCCACGGGTGGGCCCGGAGGAGCCAGATAGAGGTTCTCGATGCGGGTCGGGACGACGATGGAGCGCAGCGTCCGCTCGCCCTTCAGGACGTTGGTGATGCCGGGCTCCTTCTCCAAGCCCAGCGAGCGATGCAGGCGGCCTCGCCGCAAGTCCATGTCCACCAGCAGCACCTTGCGATGCATCTGGGCCATCATGATGGCGGTGTTCAGCGCCGTCAGCGTCTTGCCTTCGCGTGAGTCGGCACTGGTGACGATCAGAATTTTTTCGCCGGCCTTTTCCATGGCGGAGACGATGCTCGTTCGCAGGGCGCGATAGGCTTCGACAGCCCCGACGGAGTGTTCTTCCGTGACGATGGGGCGGATGGCCTTTTCAAGCCCGCTGTGGACCCAGAACGGCACGCCGCCCAGGAAGGGGATACCCAGGGAGCGCTCCACGTCCTGAATGGACTGGACCTTATTGTCGAAGATCTGGGCGACCAGGGCCAGACCGCCGCCCAGGCCGAGGCCGACACCCAATGCGATCAACAGGATGCGGGTGGGATCCGGCCAGACCGGTTTCTGGGTAGACACGGGCGTCCCGCCGGTGAAGCGTTCGGCCTTCATTTCCTCGGTGATCTTGATGTCGTGCAAGCGCTCGTACAATGTCTGGTAGTTCTTTTCGTAGCGGGCGAGTTGGGCCTGGAGGCGCGCGAGTTCGGCGAGTTTCTGGGCGCGCTGCCAGTTGACGGCCTGCCACTTGTACTCGGCGGCTTCGAGGGCGTCGTGGGTGATCTGCAGGGCGCGATAATTGTCCATCATGTTGCGGAACTGCAGTTCGGCGTGGAACTGGAGTTGCTCGCGCAGGCCGGCGATCTGGGCGCGGATCTGCTTGAGACGCGGGTGATCCTCCTTCAGGTTCTGCGCCATGCCGCGTTCCTTGGACTCCAGCAGGATGAGTTCGTAGCGGATGGCGGGCCAGCCAAGTCCACGCTCGGCCGGGGTCGACCCTTCGGAGGGCGCCTTGTCGTCAGCGGGGCCCCCACCTGGCGTCGTCATCGCGCCCGGCGCCGGTGCCGGTGTCGTCCCCGGCGTGGTCGTGTCCGAAGCGGACGTGCCGGTGGGGATGGAATTCCAGTCCGGCGGCAGCGGGTCCACATTATTGCCACGAGGATTGAAGGACAGCTTGCCGCTCTGTGTGAGGCGAAACGCGCCAACGGAATCGATGACGCCGACGTCGGCGTCACGCAAGGCGGGGAACTCGACCTCCATCATCCAGAGCGAGGTGCGGATACTGCGCCGCTGCGTCACCAACTCACCGATATAGGCATCTTCCTCGCCGGCCCGCAGGGAGACGCGGCGGATATCATTGAGGCGTTCGAACTCAAAGATAGCGCTTTCCGCCTTGCGGATGCGCTCTTCGAGGTCATCCAGTTCTTTTTGGAGCAACAGCGTGCCGGATTCGGAACCGCTGACGCGGGCGGCATCCCACATTTGCTCGTGGATGCGGAGGATTTCGGCCAGGAGCGCTTCGGCGTATTGGGGATACTCGGATTTGACGGTGATGCGGAGGCTCTGGGCACTGATGTTTTTGAGCTCGAGATCCATGTACATCTTGCGTTTGTCGCCGAGTTTTTCGCCCCATTCCGGTGCCAGTTTCTCGATGGCTTCATTGCGGGCCTGCATGCTTTCGAGCAGCTTGCGATGGCGATCGATCGAGGCCCACGGGGATTCGACGTCGATCTTGAGCTGGGGATCCGTGAAGGAGCGGATCTGGACGCGGGTGAGGTATTTTTTGGGGGTGATCTGCAGGAAGACGACGCCGACGAGGAGGCTGTAGAGGAAGCAAAGGGTAATGACCTGCCAGCGGAACAGGATCATTCCGAGGTAGATGCGAAAATCGATCGACTGGCCTTCGCGCGCTCCCGCTTCCGCCATGAGTGCTCCCTTCGCCACCCGCCGTGCGAGTCACCGATCGGGTGCCGCGGCGTCAAACGCGCGGTTGCTTCCGTTATCCAGAGCCTGGGATGTGAACCCGAGAGGCCGTTAGAACAAACTGATCCGGCGCGCCGGCACGATGATGCGGTCGCCGGACATGAGCGGGAAATCGAGTTCCGGATTGCCTTCCTTCATGATTTCCCGAACGTTGACCTTAAATTCCTCTTCGCTGCCGCTATCGCTCTGCCGGATGACGCGGACGCCCTTGTCGTTGGCGTAGGCGGGCAGGCTGCCCATGCGGAAGATCAGGTTCATCATGGTGAAGCGTTCGGACGGGTCGAAGCGGTAGAAGCCGGGCTGGCCGACTTCGCCGAGGACGAGGACGTAGCGTGGGCGGGTGCGGACCCCGGAGCGGGTGGCGGCGGCGGACTTGCCATAGACAAAGACGACGTCGTTGTTGCGCAGTTTCACATCGGGGACGTAGGGGCGCTTCTTGTCGTCCACGAGGCTGTAGACCTCGCCGGGCAGGTACGCGGCCATGATAGAGGTGAGGCCGCCGCGCACGACCTTGACCTGGGTATTCCACGGTTCGTCGATGATGCCGCCGACCTGGTTGAGGGCGCTGTTGAGCGTGACTTCATCGCCGGCGCCGACCTTGATTTCCCCAGGGCGGCGGACGCCGCCGGCAATGCGCACCCGGTCATAGGATGGGCGCAGGATCTTGACGGTGATGGTGGCCGACTGAAACTCGCGATTCAGCAGGATCTGCCGGATTTTTTCGGCGGCCTGAGGTTCGGTGAGGTTATCGAGGATAACGGGGCCGATATAGCTGAACTGGATGCCGCCGAGGCTATTGACGGGGTAAGAGCCGCTGAGGCCGGGGTCTTCCTGCACGGTGATGCGCAGCACGCTATCGGCCTGGATGGTCAGCGCACCGCCGGAGTGGAGGTCGAGCGGTTCGAATCCGCTGCTGCCGGGCGTGCCGGCCAGTGCTTCGAGGCTTGCGAGCTCGGAATCCGCCACCTTGGCGACCGGGGCATCGGGGGTATCGGAGGCGGTGGTCAACGCGGGGGCGGCGGCGGCATCCTGGGCATCCATGTTCCGGATGAGGTCATCCAGAGTTACGGTAGGCCGCGAAGAGCGGCACCCTCCGGCAGCGAGCAAGATCGCAGCCACCAAAACGAGTCTGGGCGTCACATTCATCATGCCGGATTCGCGACGGACAACCATCGGAGCCTTAACTAGGTGAAATCACTACCCGACGCGAGTCCGGAAGTCAAATCCAAACCCCGGTTTACGCGTGCTTACGGAGCGGCTTGGCGGCGTTCGACGGCATCCTGTAGTTGGCGGGCACGGGTGTCGAGGAAGTTGTTCACGCGGGGATCCTGGCGGACTTCGCGGATACGGGAGAGGGCATCGTCGAAATTGCCGGTTTCGAGCAGGACTTCGGCGGCGTTGAGTCGGGTCTCGAGGGCGGAGTAGTCCTCGTCGGAAATCGCGGCGAGAGCGCGATCCATGTACTGCTGGGCGATTTGGGGTTGGCCGTTGCGGAGGTAGACCATGGCGGCGGTATCGAGGACGGCGAAGGAGTCCTGACTGAGTTCGAGCAGGCGAGGTAGGAGTTGGACCGCGCGTGGTGCGGTTTCGCGGCGCTGGGCGAGGTTGTAGATGAGGTTATTGAGGACGCTGACCTGGTCCGGGTGCAGGGCGAGGGCGCGTTCGAGGATGCCGACCGCCTTTTGGTCATAGCCGGCGACGCGGGCGGCCTCCGCGGCCAGGAGGAGCGAGCGCACGCGCACGCCGGAGAGTTCCTGGGCGATGAGGGGATCCAACAGGGTGAGGGCGCGATTGGGGTCGCCCTTCTGGAAGTAGACATGACCGAGGTACTGCGCCCACTCGGCATCCTTGGGGAAGCGCTCCTTAAGGTACTCGAGCGCCTGGAGCAGGTCGGCATCGGGGTTTTCCTGGATGGTCTTGATCTCCACGATGGAGCGGTAGAAGACGCCGGGGTCGAGGGCATGTTCGATGCCGAGGCGGGCGCACTCGAGGGCGCGGTTGGCATCGCGGTGGTTGAGGGCGCAGCGCAGGCCGAGCATGTAGGCGCTGAGGAGGCCGCGTGCCTGGGGTATGGCGGCGCGGGCCAGAAGGTCTGCGGGTTCGGTCATGCCCTGGCGCAGGAAGAAATCGCCGGCGCGGACGAGGCTGCCGGGGGCATAGCGTGGTTCGGCGATGGCGGCACGCGCCTCGTCAAGGGCCCAGGGGCCCGCGCCCTCGGCGCGGAATCGGGCGACAAGCCAGGCCAGCCAGATCTCCGGATCGGAGGGGACAGCGGCCCGGGCGGTCCGCACGACGTCGATGTTGCCCTCGGTGAGGGCGATGAGCACGCGGTGCAGGATGGCGGAATCCGGCACGAGGGCAAGGGCGTCGCGGGCGGCGGTGCTGGCGAGGTCGAAGTTGCCGGCGCGTGCGAGCATGGCGGCCGCGCGATGGAGGGCCGTGGCCTGCTCGAGGGGATCCCGGCCGGTGGCACGCCAGCGGGCCAGATCGTCGGCGACGGCATTGGTGGGGCTACGCAGCCACTCGAGGGTGAGCGCGGATAGCGACTGAAGGAACGGGCCCGCGTCGTCCAAGCTGATCCCTTCGACGCGCGCGATCTCGCGCTTGAGATCCTCGGGGCCCGTGGCATTCGACCACCGGCGGGCGACGCTGAGTTCGGCCGGCATGGGAATGAGGGACTGGCGGGCGGTCACGGCCTTGCGGTCGAAGGGGCTTCCGAGGGCGCCGTAGAGGCGTTCGGCCTCGCGCCAGCGTCCGGTCTCGGCATTCAGGCGCGAGGCCGTGTACAGGAAGACATCATCGTCGTGCTGGCCGAGGGTGAAGAGCGCCTGTTCCTTGAATCCGAAGATATCCCAGATGGCGGCGCGGAGGAGATCGATGTATCCGACGCCGGGGAATGTGCGAGCGGCGCGGTTGGCGACATCCTGGGCCTGGAGCCCGAGGTTCAGATTGAGGAGGGCATTGACCATCAGCAGATCGGCCTGCAGCTCGACTAGGTCGGTGACCTGGTAGTATTCGCGCAGGGACTCGTAGGAAGGGCCCCACCGCTTTTCCTGGTCGTAGAATTCGGCGTGCTGAAGCAGAACCTGCGGCGTGAAGACGGGGAAGTTCTGGCGGATGATATCCAGGCGACGGTGGGCTTCGTCGAAGCGGCCCTCGGATGCGAGCACGCTGGGGAAGATGAGTTCACCCCGTCGGGAGAGGGTCCCGTTGCGTTCGCGGCTTTCCAGTTCGGTCAGCGTCCACTTCATGTAGCGGTCGCGCGTGATGCCGACGGTTTGGGCCGTGAGTTCCTTGGAGAGCGGCACCTGGGCCCAGAGATGCTGGAGCGGCCAGAGGTGGCGGGTGTGCGCGGCGAAAGCGCGCAGGTCGATGGTGGCTTCGCGGTCGCCACCGCCGACGGCGATATGGTGGCGGCGCACGCCGAACCAGCGCTGGCCAAACTGCGAGGGGGAATAGAACACGTCGGGGTGGCGGGGATCGAGGTGCATCAGGCGCAGGTAGGCCAGCCAGGCGAGATCCGGGCGCGAGAGCTGGAAGCAGTAGCCGATGTAGGGGACGATCTGTTCGACATCGAGGGAGTCGATGTTCTCGCGGAAGCTGGTGGCGAAGCGGTCTTCCCACTCGCTGCCGGGTCGGCGCGAGGCCAGCACGAACAGGTTGCGCAGGAAGCGGGCATCGTTGCCCCATTGCCGCATCGCGATGCGCATGGAGCGCGCGGCGCCGTCGAGGTCGTTGACGCGCAGGCAGGCGTGGGTGGCGATGAGGGCCAGGCTGGGCTCGCGGTAGGGCGCCTCGCTATCCGATTTCGCGATGGCGTCCCACTGTTCGTGGCGGGCCAGGAACGGAAAGAGGGCGCGCACCCGGTTGGCATCGATCGCGGCGCCGCTGGCATGGATGATGTAGCGGCTCGCCAACTGGGGCTGCCCCTGAATGGCGGCATACTCGGCGCGCACCATGGCAACGCCGGGCAGATTGCGGGCGTCTTCCGGTAGGGCATCGATCAGATCGACGGCATCCTGAACACGGCCGACGGCCATCAGCGACCAGCTTTTGAGCGTGGTTTCCAGCGGGCTGAGGGGCGGCGCCAGGAGGTCGAAGGTGGTGAGGGCCCCGTCAAAATCGCGACGCATGACCTGGATGCGCGCCTTTTTGGCCTGGATGTCGCGGTCCTTCGGATGGCGGGCGACTTGGGCGGCGATGGCGCGTTCGGCGGCCTCGAGGTCGGTTTCGATGAGGCCGTCGATGACGTCACGGCGCATGGCCTCGCGATGGAAAGGGCGCGATTTGTAGGCGATGCCGACGATGACGGCGGCCAGCAGCAGCAGGCCGATGAGCACGTTGCCCCAGCGAAAGAGGAGATGCCAGAAGCGCGGCAGCCGGGTGGCGCGCTGGGGGCGCTCCAACTCATCGCGGGCGATGCCCAACGCGATCCGCTTGCGGCGCCAGATGGCCCACTGCCAAAGCGAGGCCTCGATCTGAGTGAGGAGGATCGCCACCATGAGGAACGAGCCGAGGGTGTCATGGAGGAAATTTTCGCTCCATTCGCGCGGCATTTGGGGGGCATAGCGGACGACAGCGGCGATGCGGATGGCATTGAGGAGGATGACCTGCGCGAGGCCCACGACGATCAGCACGATCAACTGGGCGAAGCCGAAGCGGTAGAGGACGCCGATGCCCAGGGCGCATAGCAACACGGTCAGGGCGGTGCGCATGCCGCTGCACGATTCGGGGACGCCGACGACGTTGAAACCGGAATAGAGGAAGAAGCCGTCAGCCCAGACGCGCACATTGATGGCGTGCAGCATCCACTCGGCCACCGCCACGGACCACTCCTGCATCAGGAACTGCACGCTCGCGAACAACTGGGCGGGCAGCGGGTGGAGCCAGTACAGCAGAAACAAGCTCCAGACGATGTCGCGATGGAAGGTGTCGGGAAGAGCCCAGCGCCAGCAACTGTAGAGCAGGAGAATGATGCCGAGCCACTCGAACTGGCGGACGTTGAAGACGATGCCGCCGACGGTGGCGACCATGGCCAGGACACCGATCGCGCCGATGAGGAGCGGGCGGCGCGGCGGGCTGGTGGCATCCGTCTTCGGGCGGATCAGGATGATGGCAGCCAGCAGCCCGCCGAGCACAAAGCGCACCATGCCATGCTGGTCCCCGGTCAGGCGCTCAAAGTTGGCGACAATCCAGATCAGGACCAGCAGCAGCGATGCGGCCAAGACGATTCGGCGCAGGCGATTCATCGATTCCGCTCCTTTGCTTTCGCGGTGACGCCCG
>CAZWQJ010000156.1:0-542 GCA_964635825.1 uncultured Victivallales bacterium
TGATCCGCGTGGCGTGCAACATCGTGGCGCCGTCGCTGGTGGGCAGCGTGGAATTTGCGGCGACGCGCTTCGAGACGAAGCTGGTGGTGGTGCTCGGGCACACGCGGTGCGGGGCCATCCAGGCGACCATCGAGGACCTGCGCGAGCCGGGCGATCCGCTCCACCACAACCTGCGCGACATCATCGACCGGGTGAAGCCCGCCGTCGAGCGCGTGGTGGCCGAGGGCGCCCACGATTCCGAGGAAGACCTGGCGCGCCGCGCCGTGCGCGCGAACATCCGCTATTCGGTCGACCACCTGAGGCACGACTCGCAGATCATGGAGCAGTTGATCCGCGACGAGGGCGTCGTGGTCATCGGCGCCGAGTACTCGCTGGAGACCGGCATCGTCACCTTCCTCGGCGAAGAAGAAGCCGAGGGCTAGTCCCTGCCATCGCCATCGCCGCTGGAGGCCCCCTTTGTTGCGCCACCTGAAGCTGACCCGCCCGCTGGTGTTCTTTGACCTCGAGACGACGGGCATCGACATCGACAACGACCGCATCGT
>CAZWQJ010000156.1:552-10838 GCA_964635825.1 uncultured Victivallales bacterium
AGATCGCGCTGATCCGCGAGGAGCCCGACGGCACGCGCCGCACGTTCGAGACGTTGGTCAACCCGGGGCGGCCGATTCCACCGGCGGCCACCGCGGTGCACGGCATCAGCGACGCCGATGTGGCCGATGCGCGTTCGTTCGCGCAGATCCGCGGCGAGGTCGAGGCGATGCTGCAGGGTGTGGACCTGGCGGGCTACAATTCGATCCGCTTCGATGCGCCGCTGCTGCAGGGCGAGCTGCGCCGCGCCGGCAGCGAGCTGGACCTGCGCGGCGCGCGGCACCTGGACGCGATGGTGATCTTCCGGATGATGGAGCCGCGCAACCTGACCGCCGCCTACAAGAAGTACTGCGGCAAGGACCTGGTCGATGCGCACAGCGCGCTGGCCGACACCGAGGCGACTTTGGAAGTGCTCGACGCGCAGGTCGCGTTCTACGACGCGGTGCCGAGCGATGTGGATGCACTGCACGTGCTGTGCAATCCCGACGAGGGGCGCTTCGTCGACCGCGGGCGCAAGTTCGTGTGGAACGAGGAAGGTCAGGCCGTCTTCACCTTCGGCAAGCACCAGGGCGAGGTGCTGAACGACGTGGTGGCCGACCAGCGCAAGCGCGGGTACCTGGAGTGGATGCTGAACAAGGACTTCAGTGAAGAGGTGAAGGGGATCCTGCGGGAGGCGCTGGGGGGCGTGTTTCCGCGGAAGGACGGCTAGCGCGGACTTGCGCCGGCGCAAGTATCACGACGCGGTGAAACTTGCGCCGGCGCAAGTGGACAAACCCGAAACGCCTCCCGGAGGATCCGATGCCCTACGTGAACGTGCAGATCACCGAAGGCGCCACGCGCGAGCAGAAGGCCCAGCTGGTGCGCGAGATCACCGATTCGCTGGTGCGGGTGCTGGGCAAGAAGCCGGACCACACGCACGTGGTGATCCAGGAGATCGCCCTGGAGAACTGGGGCTTCGCGGGCGTGTTGACGGACGAGTGGCGGAAGTCGGCGGGGGGCTGATCGTTCGCGGTGAGGCGCGGCGTTGCGCCGGCGCACCTTGTGCCATGGCGTGAGACCTGTGCCGTTTCGTGATACTTGCGCCGGCGCAAGTGGAGGCAGACGTGATGAAGCCCATCATCCTTGTTGGCTTGCTCGTGATCGCACTTGTCGGTTGCGGCGATGATGTGGATTTCGCACCTGATCGCTACCTCGTCGAGTACCGGATCGGGATGCAGTCGATGGCTGTCGATCCGGTTGTCGATGCTTCGGCGCCGCTGGTGGTGCGGTTGACGGGCGTCATCGGGCCCGATACAGGCTACTGGTTCGAGCGTGCGGCGATCAGCGAAACCGACTCCACGTACGAGATGACCCTGTTCGGCCTTCACGATGCCGACCCGCACCACGCGCACGCGCAGGTCCTGGTCGAGTGGCAGGGGCGCCAATTCACGAAGCAGCCGCCGCATGCGGATCGCGTGCGGTTCGTGGTGCACCAGCCTGGCGGGGGCGTGCTTGAAGAGACGGTCGTGGTGCGGCCGTAGGGCACACTTGCGCCGGCGCAAGTATCACATCCCCGCGAGACTTGCGCCGGCGCAACTCCCTTATCCCACCAACCCGACCGGTTTTCAACCAGCAGCGACCTGCTGAAAATTCCGCAACTTCGTCCTAACACCTTGCGTTTGTGCTGCTTATATTCGCGCCGCTTTCGGTACGCGGGTTGCTTCGGGAACGCCGGGGCAGGCCCGGGCGACCGGGCCGAAGGTGCGTCCAGGATGGGCGCGAACGGCATGCGACGCAGGAGCGCGGACAGCGATGGAGCGACGGAACAAGGCCTGGTACAACAACTTCGACGTGATCCTGGGACTGGGCGTGCTGGCCGTGGTGGCGGCCGGGGTGCCCTGGCTGGGGCAGCAACTCAATGTCGCCAAGAACGTGCGGTCGCGGGATCATGCTGGGCGGGTGGCGCAGGCCATCCTCGACTACCATGCCGAGAAGGGCCAGTGGCCGGCGGCCAACGGGCAGCCGGTGGACCTGGCGGTGGTGGCCAGCGCGATCGTGCCGGCGCCGACCGAGGGCGCGATGATGGCGCCGGGTGCGCGGCGGTCGGGCGAGGTGCCCGTCGACAGCTGGGGGCATCCGTTTGTGGCGGCGATCTATGACGAGGGTGTCGCGGAGGCGCGCATCGCGAACGAGTCGCTGAGCACCACGCGCGCGTACCGCATGGCGCCGCCCGCGGGGGCGACGATCGTGGTCGTTTCGCCGGGACGCGACGGTGTGTTGCAGACGGACCTCAATGCGTTGGCGCACGTCGCCACGCCGGTCTTCCTGGGCGATGATACCGGCGAGGTGCTGCACGGCACCGGCAGCTGAAACGCCTTGCCGTAAGGGGTTTTTCGCATGAACAAGCGGCATGTGCTTCGCGCGGTGGGTACCTTGGTGCTCGCCGCGTTCGCGCTGGTGGGTGGCAGGCAGCCGGCGCAGGCGGCCGAGCCCGTGCATGTGCAGCGGTGGCTGCTGGGGCTCGATGCGGTGGCGTCGACGCTCAACGCGAATGACAAGCAACCCGAAGTGCTGCTCGACGAACGCGCGAACGGGCCCGGGCTGCAGGTGGGCTGGCTGCTGAAGCCGACGTTGATGCTGCGCGTGTGTGCGGCGGCGGCGGACCACGGCACGAACGTGGAGGGCGCGTCGCTGCGCGTGGGCGGCGGCACGTTCGACGCCGTGTGGCTGATGCGCGACGGGCAGGCGTTCCGGCCGTACCTGTTTGCGGGGGCCGGCGGCTACCAGGCGACGTCGACGGACGAGGCGCTGGTCTACGAGGTCAACGGGCCGGGCCTGGCGTTCGGCGCCGGGTGGTTGTTGCGGGTGCGTGGTGGGGTGTCGCTGCACGGGGAGCTGCGCGTGGAATCGGTGCGCTGGCCCGAGGCGGTCGCAGCGATTGCGGAGGCGGAGGGGCCCCGGGCGGTGGCCGAGCCGCTCGATCGCGACGGGTGGGGCTCGAAGGTGCTGCTGGGGCTGGCCTGGTGGCCGTAGGCCGGCGCGCTGTGTAACGGTAAATATTACAATGGATTGAAGGCGCGCCCGAGGGGGTGCGCATTTTTTTGCACTCACGTCGATGTTGTGTTTGCTTCACTATTTGTAAATGTAACTTGACATTGACCGCCGGCGGCCCTAGACTCATCCCCATGGACGACATCATCAACAACGAGGTGCGGCGGCACCGATTCCAGTGCGGCGAGATGACGCAAGAGCAGCTTGCGGCGCGGGTCGGTGTGAGCCGGCAGACGATCATCGCGATCGAGAAGGGCAAGTACAACCCGTCGGTCGGGCTGGCCCTGCGGATCGCGCAGGTGTTCGGCGTGACCGTCGAGGACGTGTTCCGCCTGGGAGGCAACGATGAGCCTGTTCGGTGAACTGATGGACCGGCGTCCGCCACTGGCGACGCTGATCGGCGGGGCGCTGGTGCTCGCGGGCGTGATGCTGTCGGAGGCCAGCTGGTGGTGGTTCGCGCTGGCGGGTGTCGGCGCGTGCGGCCCCGGCATCCTGCGCGAGATGGGCGTGCTGCGCGACCAGGACGAGTTCGCGCGCCGCGCCGCGCAACGCGCCGGCTACCACGCGTTCCTGGCGACGGGGCTGTTCGCGTTCCTGATCGTGGCCTACCTGCGCTCGGGCACGCGCGACCTGCCGAACCAGGGCGAGCTGGCGACGCTGCTGCTGTCGGTGCTGTGGTTCGTGTGGCTTCTGAGTTCGCTGCTGGCGTACTGGGGCGCGCGCAAGGCGTCGACGCGCATGCTGCTGGGCTTCGGCACCGGCTGGCTGGCGTTCTGCCTGGCCGATGCAGGCACGCGCCCGCTGGACATGCTGATGTCGAGCCTGCCCGCGCTGCCGTTCTTCGTGCTGTGGTGGCTGGCGCGCCGCTGGCCGCGCGTGGCCGGCGCGGTGATGATCCTGAGCGCGGGCGCGATGTACGTGCTGTTCAAATTCTACACGAACACGCGCTCGGGCCTGATCGTGAACACGGGCGTGGCGATCTTGCTGTGCGGTCCGTTGCTGGCGTGCGGGATGGCGCTGTTGCGCGAGAAGACCGACGACGAATGAACTGCCGCGGCCTCGTCAGGACGCGAACTGCTTCCACAACAGGCGCGCGGCCGTGGCCGTGACCGAGAAGATGAGCACCCACCGGATGAACCGCGGCGGCCGCTGCAACACCAGGTGCGCGCCGATCATGGAGCCGATGACCTGCCCGACGATCATCACCGCCGCCACCGTCACCACGACCTGACCCGCTGCCACGAACAGCACCGCGGCGACCAGGTTGCTGGTGAAGTTCATCACCTTGGTCGCGGCCGTGGCGCGCCGCAGGTCGAGCCCGCCGAGTCCCACCAATGTCATCGCCCAGAACGTGCCGGTGCCCGGCCCGAAGAATCCGTCGTGGAATCCGAGCACCGTGCCGGCCACGGGCTGCAGCACGGCGGGCTTCACGCGCTCGGGGCGTTCCTTCTCGCCCAGGCTGGGCGTCAGCAGTGTGTAGACGAGGATCAACACGAGCAGCCCCGGGATGAGCCACGCGAGCAGCCCCGGCGAAAGACGCTGGATGAGCGCCGCGCCGCCCGCCGCGCCGAGCGCGGTGAAGATGATGGCGCGCGTCCACTGGCGGATGCGCACGATCTTGCCCTGACGATACCGCAGCATGGCGGTGGCGACGCCGACGGTGCTCTGCACCTTGTTGGTGCCGAGCGCGAGGTGCGGCGGCAACCCGACGGCCAAGAGGGCGGGCACGGTGATGAGCCCGCCGCCGCCCGCGATGGCGTCGATGGTGCCGGCGACGAGGCCGCCGACGAGCACGGCCAGGTGGCCGGCCAAAGAGATGTTGCCGGTGAGGGTCATGATGTGTGCGCCCGGAAGAAGGTGATCACGTCGTCCTTGCCGAGGACCGCATTGGCCAGGCCCAGCGTGAGTTGCTCGAGTTCGTCGTCGGTTGCGGAGAGTTCGGCGCCGTTGGCCAGCAGGAAGATTTCCGCGGCCGCCACCGCGACGCGCTTGTTGCCGTCGACGAACGGATGATTGGCGCACAGATGGAAGTGACAGGCGGCGGCCATCGTCGCCAGGTCGGCGTGGAGGAAGGCGCCGTCGAACATGGCATGGGGCATGGCGACCGCCGACTCGAGCAGTCCGCGGTCGCGAAGCCCGTCGTCACCGCCGAAGTCGGCGATCATCCGCCGATGGATGCGCAGCACGTCGGCCACCGACAGGAAGACGATGTGGTTCATCACCGCGCCAGGCGACGCAGCACGTCCTGCCGTCGGCGGACGACGTTGTCGAGCAGTTCGTCGAACTTCGCGGGCTCCAGCTGCCGGGGGCTGGCCGGCGCGACGATGAGCACGCCGTCCTGGATAGTGAGCTGGACCTGGCCGTCCTCTTCGATCCCGAGCAGCTCGAGGATGGGCTTGTCGAGGATCAAGGCGTTGCTGTTGCCTACTTTACGGAGTTGCTTGATCATTGGACGGCCCCTTTTGGCGGGAGTGTTATAACTATATTATAACAACCACGGGCGGCGGTCAATGGGGGCCCGAGTTGCGCCGGCGCAAGTCGTGGCGGGCAAGCCGTCGGATCAGGACTCCTTCTGCCCCAGCCGGTCGGCGATCCACATCTTGATGATGGACTGCCTGGTGACGCCGATGCGCTTGGCTTCGGCGTCGAGGGCCTCGATCACCCAGGTGGGGAAGTCGACGTTGACGCGACGCGAATCCATGTTCGGGCGCGTGGCCTTGGAATAGTCGATGTACGGCGTCATGTCCTCTTCGCCATCGTCGAACTTCTTGTCGAACTCACTGGCTTTCATAACGTCGAACCTCCTCTAATCGTGACCGCCGCACCGAAATCACGCGGACTCGCCAGCCCCGGTAAACGATGATGGCCGACCAGTGTCGCCGTCCGATCATGCCGATCATCAGGAAGCGCAGCTCAACGCCCGGGTGCGCGGGTGCCTGAAAGAGGCGCTCGTCGTCCCAGAGGGCCTGCGCCTCGACGAAGTCGATGCCGTGCTTAGCCTTGTTGGCGCGGCTCTTGGCTTCGTCGAACTCGAACTCGACCCGGTCTCTGTGCTGTTTCGGCATGATTAAGATACCTTAAAGGGATTATTTGGCAACCTTAATTGGACCCAATGGCCTCGGGCGCCCAAGCGACTTGCGCCGGCGCAAGTCCAGCCGGGCGCCCCCGGCCCCGCCCTTGCCCTCCTGCACCCCATGAACCACACCCCCAAGACCACCCCAGGGACGGCCCCGCCGCCCCGGCTGCTCGACCAAGTGTGTGCAGCGATTAAGGCTCGGCACTACAGCCCGCGGACCGAGAAGGCGTATTCCGACTGGATCGTGAAGTTCATCGTCTTCAGCGGGCGGCGACACCCGCGCGAAATGGGTGAACCGGAGGTGACGGCCTACCTGACGTACCTGGCGACGGTGCGGAAGGTGGCCGCCTCGACGCAGAACCAGGCGCTGGCCGCGCTGCTGTTCCTGTACCGGGACGTGCTGGGCCAGGACCTGCCCTGGCTGTATGGCGTGGTGCGCGCCAAGCCGACCCAGCGCATCCCGGTGGTGCTGACGCGGACGGAGACCGCTGCGCTGCTGCGCGAGCTGGACGGCATACCGCACGTGGTGGCGGTGCTGCTGTACGGGGCGGGGCTGCGGCTGAACGAGGCGCTGCAGATGCGCATCAAGGATGTCGACTTCCACGGCAACGAACTGACGGTGCGGCGCGGCAAGGGCGGCAAGGATCGTCGCACGATGCTGCCGGCCCGCGCGCGGCCGCTGCTGCAGGAGCAGATCGAGCACGTGCGCCTGCAGCACGCGAAGGACCTGGCCGTGGGCGCCGGCTACGTGGCGCTGCCTGATGCGATGGAGATCAAGAATCCCGGCGCCGCGCGCGACATCAACTGGCAGTGGGTGTTCCCGGCCACGCGCTGGTACCGCGTGCCCGGGACGGGCCACAAGCGCCGCCACCACCTGCACGAGAGCGTGGTGCAGGACGCCATCCGCAACGCGCGTCGCCGCGCCGGCCTGACCAAGCTGGCCACCAGCCACACCCTGCGGCATTCGTTCGCCACGCACCTGCTGGAGGCGGGCTACGACATCCGGACCATCCAGGAGCTGCTGGGCCACAACGACGTGACGACGACGATGATGTACACGCACGTGCTGAACAAGGGGGGGCGGGGCGTGAAGAGTCCGTTGGATGAGGAGGGGCTTGTATGAGGGGGCGAATGTTGACGATCACCCTTTATATGTATATAATACAGATATGACCGAGGCCTGGGATCCATTCAAGGCCGCGGCCAACGAGAGGAAGCACGGCGTCCGGTTCGGTGACGCCGCGTCTGTCCTGTACGATCCGCTGGCGGTGAAGCTGGCCGAGTATGACCACGGCGGCGAGGAACGCCTGGTCGTTCTCGGTGCGGACAACTTCGGGCGCCTTCTGGTGGTTGTCTATACCCACCGGGAGGACGTCCGCCGGATCATCTCGGCGCGTCGCGCCACCAGGCGAGAAAGGCAGCACTATGAAGAAGGAATATGACTTCAGCAAAGGCACCCGCGGCGCGGTGATTCCGCAAACCGGGAAGACGCGCATCACGATCTACATCGACGACGACATTCTTGAGGAGTTCCGTAACCGCAGCGACACTGCCGGCTACGGCTATCAAACCATGATGAACCAAGCCCTGCGCGACCACCTGAGCAAGGCGAAGCAACCGCTCGATGCGCGGACGTTGCGCAGGATCCTGCGTGAGGAATTGAAGCGGGCCAGTTGAATCTTGCCAGCTGCGGGCTTCGCAACGCGGCGCCCGGGTCTTTCCAAAATGTTGACCCGAGCTGAAAATGGAGGTATACTCTTTGTATATTCAAGGAGTGCCTGTGCGTACCAGAGTCGTCAAGTGGGGCAACAGCTTGGGGTTGCGGATCCCCAAGTCGTTCGCCGAAGAAGCGCGGATCGCCGACGGATCGACGGTCGAGTTGACGCTCGACAACGGCCGCCTGGTCGTTCAGGCCGTACCTGTCGCCAGGTACACCCTGGACGAGCTGGTGGCGGGCATCACCGATGCCAACCGCCATGGCGAGATGGACATGGGAGAAGCCGTCGGCGGTGAGGAATGGTAGCGCCGACGACGGGCCCCTCTTACGTGCCCGACCGCGGCGATGTGGTCTGGCTGCAGTATGGACCGAACGTGGGGCACGAGCAGGCGGGGCACCGCCCCGCGCTGGTGGTGTCGCAGCGGGCATACAACGGACCATCCGGCCTGGCGCTGTTCTGCCCGTTGACCACGCAAATCAAGGGATACCCGTTCGAGGTCGTCTTACCGGACGGTGGCAAGGCAACCGGCGCCGTCCTCGTCGACCAGATCCGCAATTTCGATTGGCGCGTCCGGCAGGTGCGCAAATTCGACGAGGTGACGGACGCAACGATGGACGATGTCCTGGCGAAGATCGGCGTCCTTGTTGGGCGCTAGGAGGATGGCCGGCACCTCCAGTCCGAAGCAGATCGACTGAACCTCCCGCCACGAATTCGCGATACGCAAATCAGGCCCACAACGCTTGGAATCGGGGTGGTTGACGTAGCATGGAAGCCGTGCTATTATGCTATGATCAAATCGTTCAAAGACGAAGGAACCGAGGACATTTTCAACGGCGTGGAGACCCATCGAGCCCGGCGGACCTGTCCACCGACCCTCTGGCGGGTAGCCGCAAGGAAGCTGGATCAACTGGACTCGGCCGGGCGGCTGGAAGATCTCCGGGTCCCGCGAGGAAACCGACTCGAAGCCCTGGCCGGCGACAGGAAAGGCCAGTACAGCATCAGGGTCAACGAGCGATTCCGCATCTGCTTCGTGTGGGTCGCCGACGGCCCGGGTCATGTGGAAATCGTTGATTACCATCCATAGCAAGGCGGTCTGTCATGGTTCGTGTTCCGACACATCGAGAGCCGACCCATCCGGGCGAGATGCTTCTCGAGGAGTTCCTCAAGCCCCTGGGCATCTCGCAGCGGGAGCTGGCTGACGCCATCTTCGTCCCCTATCAGCGGGTCAACGAGCTGGTGAACCAGCGCCGCGGCATCACGCCCAGCACGGCGGTCCGGCTGTCGCTGTATTTCGGCAACAGCGCTGACTTCTGGCTGTCGCTGCAGGCGCGCTGGGACCTGTACTGGGTCATGCAGGGGGAGAAGAAGGAGTTCCAGAGGATTCGGCCTGTGCGGGCGGGACAGCACGCTGCCTTGTCCGCGAAGTAGGCGGGAGGCACGCCAAGGGCGCCTCGGAGGGCGCCAACTTGGCAGCGGGAGCGGGGCTGGGGGGTGCGACGCCCGTCCACGCACGCGGGCGCAGCATTGTTGCCTTCGTGGGGCGGGCGGTGATAGACTCAGTGCTGTCCGCCGGGCGTGGACAGTGCTGGCAACGGACATGATAGCGAAGATGGATCTTTTCAGGTTTCTGCCATGCACTCCCCACGCGTCTAATGCCTTAGCGAGGTCTCGCCGAAGCCGGATGGAATCGGTTAGGATGGAAGGCTGTTGTGCAATAGCCCGATTCCGTATGATGACCGTTCCAATTAGGTGTTAGGCTTGGTGGTGCGCCGAAGCCCCGCGAAAGGAGCAAACACGATGTACGTCCGATATTGCGCACAAAAATCGCTGCCGGCTTTGCTTACTCTGGCGGCCTTGCTTGTAACTTGGCGGCCCGCTCATGCCAACACGGCGACATTTGCTTTCGCACCGTTGTCGGGAGCCGTTCCTGAAACACTTGTCGTCGACTTGGGGGGCGATGTGCGAGAGATCCGCTCAATCACGTTTGTCGCCTCAGGGAATAGCGTAGCCCGGACATATGAGTGCACGATTCCTGGCTACCCGACCAGTTATGGTCGTCTGAATGATTTCATGCGCTTCACAATATTCAAAGACAACATGCCGAGTCCATATAGCCTCACTGAGCTAAAACAAGACGGAGAATTTGCCATCCGCGATCAAAAGACTTCGAATCAATATGCCTCACTGACAACATTCTTTGTGAACGGGATTGGGCACTTCACATTTCAACGCACGTCGAATCTGTCGTTGGAGGCATTCAGTTGCGGATTAGTAGGTGGTGGCAGCTTCCTGGTGCACAATGACGGCTCGTTTTCCCTATACGGGGCACATGTAGAGATTGACTACGATCCGTTGGTGCCAACGGAGGCTTCCAGTTGGGGTGCCATGAAGGCGCTCTACAGATGAATAGCCTAACCTCTGCTTGCAGCAGATGGTCACGGTCGTCACGGTCCGTGCAAAGCAC